>NZ_LT993738.1:900000-1198609 GCF_900239945.1 Chlamydia serpentis
CATAACACGGGAACCTAAAGCATATCCGCCTCGGGTTTTGATGTATCAATTTGCTCTTGGGAAGTAGTAAGTCTATGCAACCCTATATCTTCACTTTATTATGTCTAACATCATTGGTCTCTTTGGTAGCTTTTGATGCTGCTAATGCACGTAAACGTTGTGTATGTGCTCAAATGATAGAACGTAGTGAGAACTTTTTGTCTATAAAGCGCTCTGCTTGTGCGGAGATAGAATATCAAGAAAGATCACGACAGACCTCTGCAATTGAAAAGATTTCCAAAGATAATGGGAAGGTGACACCAAATCAGATTGCAAAAGTGATCACTAAAAAAAAGCAAAAATATCGTTTATTGCAGGTTCCTTTCACAAGACCTCCCAATAATTCGCGCTATAATCTTTATAGTTTACTTAGTGAAGCTCCTGAGCAATATAGTAATAAGACTTCATGGTATTCCATTTTTGTTCGATTACTCCGACATGTCTATGTAGACACTGGGAATGTTCCTCCTGGATCTGAGTATCTCGTTACTGACGCCTTGATTAGTAAAAAAGAAGAAATTATAGAGGGAGGACCTAAGCTTGGTCCCGACATCATTGAAACCTTAACATTGCCCGGTAAGGAAGCTGAGATTCTTTATAAGATGCTGAAAGGATCTTCAACTTCTCAGCCTTTATTAAATTTTTTGCACTATGAAGAGAAGAACTTAAATCAGTGTAAGTTAAACCTCATTTTCATGGACCCTTTACTTTTGGAAGCCGTTATAGATCATCCTGCTGCCTATCAGGAAATTTCATTACTCCGCGAAGGGATTTGGGAAGCAGTGAAGCGTCAAGAACATGCAATCCAAGAACATGGACAAGCTGCAGCTTTAGAACTTTTCAAAACAAGAACAGATTTCCGTTTAGAGTTAAGAGACAAAATGCAATTGCTTCTTAGTCGCTATGACTTACTTCCTATATTGAATAAAAAAATGTTCGATTATACTTTGGGAAGTACTGGCGATTACCTATTTTTAGTAGATCCAGATAGTAAGGCAATTTCTCGATGTCGTTGCCCTTCAAAGAGAATTAAATTATAATTTAATTTTGTGATTCATTTTAAATAGTTTTTTTTGATAATTGTGTTAATAAGTATGCAATAAAAAATATTTCTATAGGTAGGACCATGGTAGACGAGACCCCCAAAGAGAACTCCTCCAAGAAATCGTCCTCACAATTTGACTCTTTAAAACGTAAGGTTAAAGATTTAAACTCGAATCCTAAAGTAGGAAAATGGAAGAAGTTTCTTTCTCATCGAGCTTGTGAAACTATCGGTGGCTGTTTAGTTCTTGTTGGTATTGTTGCTGATTTTATTTCTTGGGTGGGTGGGCTATTTGTCGCTTGCGGTTTAGTTTTAGGTTTTCATGTTGAATTTCGTAAAATGTTAAGTAACTTACAAAACTATTCCATGGCTAACGGTCCTATTAAGAATGCGATTCTCTGTGGCTTAATTTTATTTTTTATCTTAAGTATTCCCTCTTTTGCTGTTTCCTTTATAGTCCTCTGCGTTATCCTGTCCTTCATTACAACAGCTCCGTCATGCTCTACATGTTCTAAAGATCATTGCGATAGGCATCAGGATTCTTCTAATAAACCCTCTTAAAACTTGCTCCTTCTCTAAAGGCAAATGTTGAAGCTCTCCTTGCTTCAGCCCTTGCCTTGTTTTAGAAATATCTTCAGGTTTCGATTCAGTCAATTAACCCCGTCTTAAATAAACGTCTCCCAAAAATGATAGGTGTTTTCGTTTCATCAATGATAGGAAATACAGATATATCGTAAAAACGTTTAGGTAATGCTCTTCAGTAAAAGATCTAAAAAATATAAGGGGCGATTAGAGTATTTGAGGGCTTGAACCAAGGAGCATAATCGGAGCTTCTTTAAACCAAGCAAGAGTAAAGTAATCGATTTGCTTAATGATAAACCACCAAGCAAGAGTTAAGAAAAGAAGGCCCATGAAAGCCTTCAGAGCAGAAAGTAGATAAATCACTTGGACTTGGGGTGCCATACGATTAATAATGCCTAAGAATAGATCTGACATTAACATAGCTAGAGCTGCGGGAGCACTGAGCTGTATAGTCATAATAAGACAAAGCTGGCACATTTTGATGATCGTGATCCATATTGGAGCATGTAAGCTCATCATCTCGTTAGGGAAAAAGCTATGAATTGGGATAACTTCAAGAGTTTGTAGTAGTAGAGAAATTACAATGCGATGGCCACCTACTAACCAGAAAACAATGGTCACGAAATAGTGGTATAAAATTCCATGGGGAGAAGTTTGCTCAATCGAGATGAGAGAGGTAGCACCTTCTAACCCTTGAATCCCTTGTTGGTTAGTAATAAAAGATCCTGCAGATTGCGCAGCATAAAAGGGAAAAGCTAAAATAAAACCAATTACGATTCCAATGATCATCTCTTTGATGAGTAGAATATAGAAAAGATTGTTATCGGTGTAATTCGCAATCTGAGTATCTGCAAGAACTTTGGGAAAGATTACTGCGAGCCATGAAAGTCCTATACCAATTTTAATAGGAGAGGGAAAAAGCTTTGCTCCTAGGAATGGAGCTACAGCAAAAATAGGGAGGAGTCGTGCCAATAAAAGTAGAAAAACAGACCAAACATATGCAGGAGGACGTTGGAAGATATAATCTAAGTATGCAGAACCTAGGTTGGAAACGAGCTCAGGTAGAGAAATTCCCATAAACTCTTTATTTCCATTTGTAAAAGTTTTGGAAAATCTGACTTGCAAAGCGTAGGATCATGTTACTTAACCATCCTCCAGAGATCATTAAAGTACCGAAGATCACCACAAGCTTCACAGCAAAAGCAAAGGTTTGCTCTTGAATTTGAGTTGCTGCTTGAAAAATCGCCACCATAATCCCTACTATCGAAGCTAAGATAATAGGAGGTGCTGAAACAATTAGAATAAGTAGTAATGACTGATAAGAATATTCAAAAAGAACAGACTTGAAACTAGTTGCGAAGAAAGTTAACACGGCATGTGTCCTTATTTAAAGCTGATCATAAGCCCTTGGAGCAGTAATGTCCATCCATCTACCATTACCACTAGAAGTAATTTTAAAGGTAATGAGATCGATAGCGGTGATAACATCATCATCTGCATTGCTACAAGAACGTTAGCAGTCACTAAGTCAATAACGAAGAAAGGTAAATAGATCAAAACACCAATTTCAAAAGCATTTTTTATTTGTCCCATAATAAAAGCGGGAATAATAATTACAAAATCCGATGCTGTAAGATTTTCGCGGATTTCCGTAGGAAATGTCTTTTGTGAAATCTTATAAAAACTTTGAATTTGTGCTTTTGGAGTATTGCGAATTAAGAACGAACGTAAGGGCTCTTTAGATTTATTTAAAGCCACAAAAACTGTTTCCGCACCTTCTGCAGTGAATAAACTTTGGGGAATCTTATTAGCTTCAATTTCCTGCTTTGCATCTTTGTACATGGCGACCCCAGTCGGAAACATTACATAAATAGATAGGATAAGAGCAATGCCATTAAGGACTTGACTGGGGGGTGTTTGCTGTACTCCTAGAGCGTTACGCAGTAAGACTAAGGTAATGATGATCTTTAAATATGAAGTTAGCAACATTACGAGGAATGGTGAAAGGGCTAAGAAAATTAAGATGACAGCTTGAGTTGTGATGTCAGGGTAAGTATCTGAGAAACTTCCATCCGAAAGGTGTTCTCTAGGGAGAACGTCATCAGCAGATACAGGGGGCATATATGAGGGTGCAGGTGGAACAGGTTTTACTACTGTAACAGGAGTAGGAGGAGCTGCTGGAGGTGTAGGCTGACAACGCGAAGGACAGGAGTTTTCATATAGGTTTATATCGCCAAAACACCATGATGCACTAAATATAAAGAGACAAAGTACAACTCGGGAAATAGATCGCATAATAGTGAATACCTTTATTCTTTCTTATCCTGAGCTTTAGAGGAGGGAGAATCCGTGGATGATGGAGTATCAGGATATTCGTCTGTAGGATCCTTCAACTTTAGTATAGTAGAGAATGCTTTTTCTAGCGCATCTAATTGTACGTCAAGTTGGGCGTTAACGATTCCTGCTTCTGTCTCGATAATGCAACCTCCGGGAGCTACATCAGATTTTGCTGTTAGAATCAAAGCATCTGCATACTCTACGATTTTCTTAAACTCAGGACGGCTTTTCTCAACAAGAGGCAGGTCCTTGGGATTGACATGAATGAGAATGTTCTTATTTTGAGTGAGGTCTTTGAGTGCTTGAGAAATAATAGAAACGATAGTTTCAGGATGCGTTTCAAGTTCTTTCCCGATGATCTTTTTTACACTAGCAATTGCTAAGGGAACCAAGGCTTCTCGTACCTTAGTGCGCAGGTTTTTTGTTTCTTCTTGTAAAAAAGCAATTTGCTGGCTCCAGGATTCAGCACCCTCTTTCAATCCCTGTTCTTTAGCTTCTTGGCGAATATGAATACATTCTTCTTCAGTCTGTGCTAAATAAGCTTTGCTGTCAGCTTTTGTTGTTTCTAATAGCTCTTTAGCATCCAAGAAAGCAGAGAAAGCTTCGGGAGATAAAACCTTCTTATTCGGGGAGATATCATCGTTTTTAAAAATTAAGCTGAAAAACTTCATCTTTATATGGCATTAGTATCTTCGAGAGTTAATCATCTGAAAAGAAAAATGCCGCTCCTTTTTATTGTGGTTTTATTTTTCTATACCTTGGACCAAGCTAAATTTTGTCAATCATAGAGACTTGATTTAGCTTTTACTTTATTAAGATCTTCATACATTGTTCTAGGCGGAACTTAAAATATTCAACATAAGGATGCTCAAGTTCCTCTTTTAAAGTTTGCTCAATAACATACGCACGGCCAACATCCAACCTACGTAGAAAATACCATAGAAAAGAGGCGTTTTCTTTTGTTAAAGCCTTACCTAGAAACTCTAGTCCTTGTTTATGAATGAATTGCCGCAATTCCAGGTCACTACTCCAAGAAGTAAGAAAATTCGTGGTTTTTAAATGCTTCATAGGATGAGATTGGCAGTACGCAAGAAATAATTTCTCTGTAGGATTAAGAACACTCTTCACTTTTTCAATAACAACTTTATCCAAGACATTTTTTAACTCTTTAGCAATGGAGTATAAACCTAAGCAATTGATCAAAGTGATTTTTAAGGGACCTGTGTAGTAAAGTATAGCATTTGCTGAGGATGCAGGCAGGAAGATTTCTTCTGTAATTCCAAGGGGGCGGATCTTCTTACTTAACATATCTAGGAGATAAAATGCGCCAAAAGGCGCGCAACGACGCTTTGCTACGGGGATCCCTGACAATAGAGGAAGGACTTCTTGAACCAAAAGATCCGGTAACCACGATAATAATTGACTTTGGATTTCTAGAGGGAAATCTTTCATAGCTGTGGCAATCCATGAAGGATGAACCGTGGGTAACCAACTCAGGGTAAAAGACAAAGATTTTAAAGGAATATCCTGAGGATGAGGAGATTTAATAAGAAGATCCTTGGGAAGAAATCGTGAGAGATCATCTTCCTTTGAGTGCTTGATCAAGATGTCCAGAGTTCCGAAAGTGTTCGCAGTCACTAGGCGTCCTCAGTTTCATTGCTTCCTTCTGGAGCATCTTTATCTGCAGGAGCCTTATCATTAGGTTCAACACCTTTATTTCCAGCAGGTTGATCTAAGCCTTCCTTGTTTTCTTGCTTATCCTTGTCACTAGGAGAACCCTCTACTTTCTTGGCTTCTAAGGAAGTTTTTGTATAAGGGGCGGGATTGAAAAATCCTTTTGCACCTCCCAACGTCATAATAAGAGTATGTGTTTTCCAAATTACCCAAAGAAGACCGCAAGAAATTACAAATAGAATGAGAATCAAACAATAGAAAACGAAACGAAATTTGCTAAGAGAAGATTTAGCAAGAATAATACCCCAGACAGATACATAATCAATTTCTTCTGTTAATCCCCAAGGACCATTAATCGTTATATCACTATAAGCAGCACGGTCACTAACCACAGATACATTCTCTGGAACAAGTCCTGGTACAGCACTTGCTACAAGTCTCTTGATTTTGGAAACCATAATACTATTGGGATTATCTAGAACTCCGCGATGTTTAATATAAACAGAAGCTGTTAAAGGAAGGTGTTCTTCATTTTCTGTAGTGAAGGAAATTTGAACAGAGGCGTCAACGATTCCGTCCATTTTTCTAATCGTAGAGGCCATTTGTTCAGATAGGCCTTCTTGATAACGAATCTTTTCTTGTAATTCCGAGGGAACAAGACCTTGTTTTGCAAAAAGATCTAAGAGACTTGTTCCTTTCATACGCGGTAAGCCTGCTTGGTTCAAAATTGCTAGAGCTTCTGTGATTTGTGCTGATGGGACCGCGATATCCCACATTTGTTCAGAAGCTGCTCCAGCTGTAGATGCAGCGGCTTGAGGTAGTTTTTGGGCAGCCACCCCTTTACTTACTAAAAGAACCACAATTTCATTGGCTTCTCTGCCAGGCAGGCCATGTACAATCAAAGACCTGCTGTTGCAACCCGTGCAACACAGGGAAGTCATTAAAAAGAAAAAGCACAAAGAAATAGATCGACGAAACATAATCCACGCATACCTTTTTATTCACCATAACAAAAGGTAGGATTAGTGCCAATCGCGAACGTAAAATGATAATAATTCTCTTCTTTTTGTGCAAGGCACGATACTAAAATATTATTTTATACCCCTAACTGCAGTGCAGTGTTGTCTTTATCAGAAGATTTTTTAAATAAATTACTTTGGGTTGCCCATAGTCCTGATATTTCCACTCCTTTTCTGGAGTCCACCTTAATATTTGTGTCTTATTTTTTAAAAAGTCTGATTTTAAAACTAGTTTGTAAAGATGTTTAAAATTCATGTTGTCTAGATCTTGCTTTACTAGAAACTACCTGTTTAAAACTGATTTAACCTATCCTCTGAAGATCTATCATACATTGGTTGTGATAGTTCTAGAAGTTCTTAGTTTAAAAATAATCATCTTTATTATGTTTTTTGAACGGTCTTGGTGTCTATAGTTTCTGAAACAAGGTTTATTAACAGATATTATAATTTTATAGAGGTTGAGTTTTATTAACCAATGTATTAACATAATTGCTTTATATTCAGTCTGCTAGGTTCTATGAATGTAGAGAACAACTAAGTTGCTCCCCCTAGTAGAAATTGCTCTTTATTGTTTCTTTTTATTTTAAGGGGGAATTCATGATTATTCGACAGTTTCAAACTGCTCAAGAACTTAGTGATTGGGGGGAGTCAAGAGGTGTCAGTACCTGTTTCTGTTTAAAAGCAGGAGTTATCGTACGAGATTCTAATTCCGGCAAGCTAGTATCACCTGGTTTAGACCTCACTTTACTACGAAGTAAACGCGTTAGCCCAACTTATCCTATTCTGGTTGGTCAGAGTATAATGACTCTTGTTGCTCATTTAGTATTTGTACTACCTATATTTGGTACGCTTGTTGGTGTTGGTAGAATGTGTGCTGTATGGGGTGTGAAAAGTGTCAAGGATTCCATTGGTTTGAAAATTTATCATACATTCGTTGCTATTCTAGAAATTCTTGGTTTGGGAATACTGATGCTGACTTTAAAAATTCTGTTAGTCATTCTTGTTTCACCCTTACTATGTTTTTCTTCTGGACGTGCTTGTTTAGCGAAACATCGGATATTAATTAGAGGTCCTCGGGCAATATAATTAAATGATATTTATGTTTAAAAAATAAGGGGGTCTTATGATTCAAAGATTTGGAGATTCTAAAGATCTTCATAATTGGGCGGAGTCTTGTTGTTATTTTGTAGGTTTAGGAGCTAATGTACGAGAGAATTACTCCTCTGGGGATCTAATGGGAGTGGCTCAGGACTTCTGTATACTAGTAACTGATGAAAGCCGCAAAAGACCTATTCTCATTAGTGAAAGTATATCACTCTTTTTTTCTGAATGCATAAAAACACTACCTATATTAGGTACCCTTGTTGGTATTGGTAGGATGTGTGCTGTATGGGGTGTGAAAGGTGCTAAGGATTCTATTTGTTTGAAAATCTATCATACCTTCGTTGCTATTCTAGAAATTCTTGGTTTGGGAATACTGATGCTGATTTTAAAAATTCTGGCAGTCATTCTTGTTTCACCTTTACTATGTTTTTCTTCTAGTCGTAGTTTTTTATATGAAAAGGATTTGATGCTAGATAAGGATAGCGATTGGGTGCAGGGCAAGTTCATTATTAAGAGGTTTGAATGTTCCGAGTTTTCTGAGTGGTTGGATTCCACAAGTTACCCTTTAGGTATGGGAGCTCTTTTAGGATGTGCTGAAGATATAGAATCAATTGGTGGAAGCTTCTCTTTACTAGAAACTTCATCCAACGACCCAACTATTCCGATTAGCACGTGTAAAGAGGTTCTTGTTGCTTACTTAATATCTTCGCTGCCTATTGGGAGCACGCTTGTTGGTATTGGTAGGATGTGTGCTATATGGGGTGTGAAAGATATACAACAGTCCATTGGTTTGAAAATCTATCATACCTTCGTTGCTATTCTAGAAATTCTTGGTTTGGGAATACTGATGTTGATTCTAAGGATTTTGCTACTCATTCTTGTCACGCCTTTACTCTGCTTTTCTTCTGGGCGTGCCTTTTTAGTGAAATGTAAGTTAATAATAACTTTCGAGCCGAAGCCGGAGACGTGATAAAAAATATTATAAGCGTTTAATTAGTTTAAGTTTTTATAATTAATTCGTTATAATGTTTGGTTGGACTCAGTTTTTTACGATAAATTCTCACATACTTATAGGTGGGTGCTGAGAAAAACTAAATTAGCCACACCAATAGAGATTCCTCTGTATTGTTTCTTTTTATTTTAAGGAAAAGTTTATGATTATTCAGAAGTTCGCAAATTCTCGTGAGCTTCATGCTTGGGGGGAGTCATGTTGTTTCTGTCTATATGTAGGAACTATTGCACGAAGGATTGCTCCTGAAGGTGAACGGCTACTACGAGTGGGGGAAGACCTCTCTTTACTAAGAATTGAACACTGCGACGAAACTTTTCCTATTCTCGTTAGGACAAGTTTGTTGTTTCTTTTTATCCGTTTCTTAGAAGTGTTACCTATATTAAGCATCTTTGTTGGTGTCGGTAGGATGTGTGCTGTATGGGGTGTGGAAGATACCAAAGATTCTATTTGTTTGAAAATCTATCATACATTGGTTGCTATTCTGGACATTCTTGGTTTAGGCATTCTAATTTTAGCTCTAACGATTTTGCTAAACATTCTTTACGCGCCTTGCGTATGTTTTTTTCGTAAGCGTACTTGGCACTGGTAACAGCTTCAGCTCCACAGCAATGATATCTATATTTTTAAAAATATTATGCTCGTTTAATTAGTTTAAGTTTTTATAATTAATTCGTTATAATGTTTGGTTGGACTTAGTTTTTTACGATAAATTCTCACATGCTTATAGGTGGGTGTTGAGAAAAACTAAATTAGCCACACCAATAGAGATTTCTCTGTATTGTTTCTTTTTATTTTAAGGAAAAGTTTATGATTATTCAGAAGTTCGCAAATTCTGATGAGCTTCATGCTTGGGGGCGATCACGTTGTCATTTTCTATATGCAGGAGCTCTTACACGAGAGCCTAATGCTTGTGGTGGAAAGCTAAAGCAATTGTGCGTAGACCTGGCTGTACTACGGACTGAAATCTCTGACCCAGATAGTATTCTTATTGGTGAGAGTGTCGGGTTGCTTGGTCTGCGTTTAATTTTGACGCTACCTATTATAAACACCTGTTTTGGGATAGGTAGGATGTGTGCTGTATGGGGTGTGAAAGATGCCAAGGATTCTATTTGTTTGAAAATCTATCATACATTGATTGCTATTCTAGAAATTCTTGGTTTGGGAATTCTAATGCTGATTTTAAAAATTCTGTTAGTCATTTTTATTTTACCTTTACTATATTTTTCTTCCGGACGTAATTTTTTAGTGAACCTTGGCCTGATATCAGTTGGTCAACCTGCAAAGCAATGATAGCTATAATTTTCAAAATTATTTTTAATTTGAACTTTCAAGGATTTACAGTTAGCAATTAAGAAAAAATAACATAATTCCTAGTAAGGCCACGCTCTTTATTGTTTCTAGTTTGAAAATTCTAAAGTTGATTGTGAAGATTCTGCTAATCATTTTTTCTGGTGTCTCAGACGCTCATGTCTTATTAGCTCGAATAACTCATAGGATAAAATTGCAACCATGCACTTTAAAAGAGAACTTATTTGTTTTGTGCAAGGAAAAAAGCGATCTTGAATGTTTATGCTGATTTTTCGTGCTGCAGAGAGGAAAGGACTAAATCAGCATTGAAGCTAGATCGTACAAAGGGTCCCGAATAGACAAAAAGACCCATTGATTCTCCGATTTGGCGATAATAGTCAAAAGTTTCTGGTGTAACATAACTTTTAACCGGGATATGCCTATGAGAGGGACGTAGGTATTGACCAATCGTAACAATCCGAACACCTGCTGAGGCTAAATCTTTGAGCGTTTGCTTGACTTCTGCTTCTGCTTCACCCAATCCTACCATAATACCAGATTTGATTTTGAGATTAGGAAGATATTGTGCAGCCTGTTCTAACATAAACATAGACCTTGAATAGGTGGCTTTATGTCGTACTAGAGGAGAGAGTCGCTTTGTAGTTTCGATATTGTGGTTGTAAATAGTAATTCCGGAATCTAAAAGGGTATGAAGAGCTGAAACATTACCTTGAAAATCAGAGGCGAGAACTTCAGTAGTAGCTTCAGGGAGTTCTTCGCGTAATTTTTGAATTATCTTAGTTAGGGCTTGTGCCCCACCATCCTTGAGGTCATCACGGGCAACCATAGTGATCACAACATGTTTGAGATTCAACTCTTTAGCAGAGGAAGCAATACGATCTGGTTCTGTAGGATCTAAAGAGGGCGGACATTTAGAAAACCCAATATTGCAGAAACCACAACGTCGAGTACAGACATCTCCAAGGGCTAAGTATGTAGCTGTTTTACGAGACCAACATTCAGCTCTATTAGGACAGAGTGCTTCCTCACATACTGTTGGCATTCCCGAGCGTTTTATTGTGGCATCAGTAGCATCAAATATTGGACCCGAAGGTAATGGCCTTTGTAGCCACTTCGGGAAGCGGCTAGGAAGTTTTTTTCGAACTGTTGATTGATTTATAGTTAAAGTGGCCCTAGATTTCATGACTTAGGAGGAAGATGTAAAGGATGATTGTTGGCTAGTAAAGCGCTTTCAGCCCAAATTTCAGCAAGTGTGGGATGTGCGTGGATTGTTTCATATACACAGGGCAAAGTCAGTTCATTACGGATTGCCAGTGTCATCTCTCCAATTAAAGAGGATGCATGAGGTCCGATAACATAGGCTCCAAGAATTTGCTGGGTAACCTCATGGCTGACAATCGCAGCAAAACCATCCGCCTCTCCTAGAGCAACAGCTTTCCCAATCGCTTTGAAAGGAAATTTGGTCAGTTTAGCAGGAAGATTTTGTTGTTGAGCTGCTTGTAAAGATAGACCGACCATCGCAACTTCCGGATTAGTGAAGATCACAGAGGGTACTGCTGAGTAATCCATAGTTTCGTGATACCCTGCAATATTTTTCCCTGCGATAATCCCTTGGTGGGAAGCTACATGAGCAAGTAGCCATTTTCCTGTAATATCTCCAATAGCATAGATATTAGGAATATTTGTGCGCATGGTTTCATCAACAGGAATAATACCTCGATCATCACGGATAACCCCGGCATTATCAAGACCTATGCTTGCTGTATTAAATTGTCGACCGATTGCTACTAAAGCATAATCAAAATTTTCCACTTGTCCATTAATAGTTATATGGACCTGATTTTGAGTCTCCTCTATCGAAGAGATAGATGCTTGTGTGAGAACCTTAATTCCCACTTTTTTAAATTTATCGGTTACAGCTTTAGAAATATCGGAGTTATTAATTGCCAGGATATGATCCAGAGCTTCTATAATAGCAATCTCAACTCCTAGAGTATGAAATAGGGAAGCGAATTCACAACCGATAACGCCGCCACCAATAATAGCGAGCTTTTTAGGTAGAACTGTCAGATCTAAGATTCCTGTCGAACTTAAGATTCTAGATGAAAAGGGGACACCTGGAAAAGGACGAGGTTCCGATCCCGTAGCTAGAACAATTTGGTTGGCTTTAACTACGGTTGTGTCTTCTCCAACAATTTTAATTTCCGTAGATGATGTTAGAGATCCTTTGCCTTTTAAAATAGTAATTTTGTTACCGCGGATTAACCCTTCTAAACCTTGGCGGATTCCTTGAACAACAGTATTC
This sequence comes from Chlamydia serpentis, assembly GCF_900239945.1. Lineage (NCBI taxonomy): Bacteria > Pseudomonadati > Chlamydiota > Chlamydiia > Chlamydiales > Chlamydiaceae > Chlamydia > Chlamydia serpentis. The sequence goes on from NZ_LT993738.1 coordinate 912,423, forward strand.
TTTCTTTGCGCCATGGCAGGATAATTGATTGTATAACCGTCAATATGAATACCAAACCGCTCTGCATCGTTAATCTGAGAGACAAGATTTGCTCCAGCAATAAGTGCTTTTGAAGGAATACATCCACGATTTAGGCAGGTGCCTCCAGCCTGGCTCTCTTCAACAAGAGCTGTACGTAATCCTGATTGCGCAGCAGTGATTGCGGCAACATACCCTCCAGGTCCCGCGCCAATAACAACACAGTCAAACTCTTGGATCATATTTTTATTCTCACTTTATGCAGGATGCCAAAAAAGAATCATCTTCGTAAACGCATATGCTTTATTCAGAAGAAGAGCTTATACTTATTCTAGACTTAAAGATTAATTTTCAGCATTGCTTTTTTCTTTGTTGATCTTGTGTTCAAGACTGAATATCTGTTTCAAAAAAAGCAAGAGCTATCTCGGTAAATATTGTTTTCTTTTTTAATATTGAAAAGTATACTTACGATAATGGCATTTTGGCGATGTAAGACGTCGTGATTTCCTATTTTATAGACGAGTTCTTTACAAGGTTGTCAAATGCATTGGTTTATAGGAGAATGCCATAACTATAACTCTATAGAGGTATAGTATAGCAATGATAGGGAAAAATTTCTGTTCCCTCATGATCAAGAAAAAAAGTGAAAGACGCCTATGCCATTTGCTAAAGAAACTGGAATGCAAAGGACTTGTTGGAAGTGTGAAGGTAGTGTATCTATGCACGTGCCTCAATGTCCTTATTGCAGCGCCTTTCTTCAGGACCCGCCAGTATCTTCAGGAGGATTCTCCTCTTGCCATATTTCTTTTCCAGAAGGTGCCTCTAAAGAAGAGGCAGAAGATCTATTTGCTGTTTCTTCGGAAGACTGGGAAGCTGTTCTCAGTGATCAGAACACTGCTCAGGAATCTAGGAAGCAAGAAGTCCCTGAATGGACATGGCTACAATCTTGGCCTTTTATAGCTTTATTTGTAGGGATAGGCTTACTAGCATTTGCTTTTCTTATTTTGCTCTTTGCTACAGATAACGGTTTGGTTTTAACTTGGCCTAAACATCGAGCATACATTTATGGCCTAGTGGGTGCCTTAGTCGCTTATTTCGGATATCGTAAGGTTTCGCCCTGACAAAAAACAAATCCCATAGAACTTCTTCTGATCCCTAAGGCTCATCAGGAGGTAACTGAATCGACGTTTCGTCGTCTAAAGGAGCTCCCTCACTATCGCTAATTCCACGCTCATCTTTATAGGACAATATCGTTATAAGATCCTCGCGATTCAACATATGTAGGATATTAGAATCTTGAGAGGCGATTACTTTATCCAAGAGACGAATCTTTTTCTCGATCAGATAATGGATCCGTTCTTCAAGGGTATCTTCAGTAATAAGCTTATAGATAAAAACTGTATTTTTTTGCCCGATCCGATGCACACGATCTAGAGCTTGGTTTTCTTTAGCAGGATTCCACCAGCGGTCATACATGATGACTACATTGCCTGCAGTCAAATTAATTCCTGTTCCTGCAGCAAGTAGAGAGCCAACAAATACCTGACATTCAGGATCAGTAGTGAATGTCTCAATTGCTTCCTTACGATTCAGGGACTTCCCCTGAATTGAAGCATATTTCACACCAATTTCTTCAAGATAAAGTGTGATAATACGGATCATATGGATGTATTGTGAAAAGACTACAACCTTGTAACCAGAATTTAAGGATTCTTTAAGAAGTTTAGTAAATGCATTCCATTTTCCAGATTCGTAGTTTTTATATTGATCTGGGTCTTTGAAAAACACCGCTGGGTGGTCGCAAATTTGCTTGAGATGATTGAGAAGAGCAAAAATATGTAGAAAATTGGTATTAGGCTCTTCTAAAACTTCAAGTTGTTGGATATGACCTTTCTCTCTTTTTAAGGTAGCTACGTATAATTTTTCCTGATCGGGAGATAGTGAGCAGGAAATGATAGACTCTACTTTATCTGGAAGCTCAGGAAGTACCAATTTTTTTGTTCTGCGGAGGATAAAAGGACGAGTCAGTTTTAATAAAAGATCCTGGGAGGGAATAATTTCTTCAAGTTCTTCAGAACTGCATCGTTTTGTAAATAACTTTTTAAATAAAGCGTCAGAAGGAAGGTAGTTCGGTAAGATAATATCCAGAAGTCCTTTGAATTCTAGCAGATTGTTCTCTATTGGAGTTCCTGTAAGACCGAGTTTCATTTGAGCATCTATACGACAAAGAATTTTGTGAATTTGGCTACTCTTATTTTTAGCCATATGGATCTCATCAAAGACAACAATTGTGAATGCTATTTTGTAAAATTTATCATAGTTTTGCCTTAGGGTGCCGTAAGAAGTGATCAGGATATCTGCAGGAGGTAAGGAATTAGGTTTATTTGGTCCATGAAAGGCAAAGATACTTACCCCTGGAAGATGATTACTGAGAATATGCTCCCAGTGGGGTAATACACTTGTTGGACATACAATAAGGAATTTAGGGCGCGCTGATTCTTGTGAGGACTGGAATACGATATCGAGTAAAGCTGTAGCTTGGTGTGTCTTCCCTAGTCCCATTTCATCACAAAGAAGTCCTGATAACCTGTGGTTGTATAGAAACCATAACCAGAGCAAACCACTATTTTGATAGGGACGGAGTTTATGATCAGAGGAAAACAGATTTTGTGGGATCGGGGGTAGGCATGCTGCTTTTAATTGTGAAAAAAACAGCAGGTCTTCAGGACTGGCTACAGTATCTTCAGTTATGGATAATGGAGCTAAGGCATCTAACTTGAAAATATCAGTAATGGTTGCTATGACGATGTTTTCAGTAAGCACACATTTCTGTGTAGATAGGAATTGTTGCAAAAATTGAAAAAGGTTTTGTTTTAGATCTAAAAATCCAGCTTTTGTAAATAAGTATGAAAGCTTGCTTTTCAATCCTTGTAAAGCAACGCCTATGGGAATAGATCCGAGATCTGTTTTTAGCTCTAGTTGCAAATGTAGAGGAGATGCAGGATGAGGACGTTGAATAGACTTGATTATTAGTTCATAGTTTTGTGGAGGGCATGTCTCTGGATCTGAGAATACAATGCGGTCATGTTGCGCATATTGTGTAAGAAATTGAGGAACATGTTCAGGGGGAATTGTTCTAGGGAGAGAGCATAGTCCTTGTAGGGGGGATGGGATCAAAGAAAATCCTATACTTTCACGATAAAGAAACACACCAAATAGCCGACAATGACTTTCCTCTATCCCAACAAAAATAGGTTTTAACTCCAGTCCTTTCCCATGAGCTTCCTTATGAACTTCCATAAGCAGGTCTTTTAAATTTGGACAAGCTGAAAAAAATCCAGGAACGCGTCTTAGCGCTGCATCATTTGTTATAATGAATCCAGCGACATCTTTGGGTTCTACAATCAGGCCATCTTGAATAGGAAGATCATTTTTTTTTTGTAGAAAGAACCCTTGCTGTGTGTAGTATGTCCAGGTACCAAAACGTATTTCTATGCATGTAGGATCTCCTACATCATAGTGAAATAATAAAACACCTTGTTCTGTAACGTTATAAGTAAGATGTCCTTGTGGACGTTCATTTATAAATACTTGGAATCCAGGCTCTTGAATCAAGTGACCCATTTCATTTAAAAAGCCTTCAACTTGTTCAGACTTAATGATAAACGACTGTTTTGGAAGCAACATACCTGAAATTTGAATCAGACCTTTCGTAGGACTATAACAGTAATTAGGGTAAATTAAACTTCCGTTGTCTAAATCTCCAGGAGTCGTGAGATAAGCAGAAAACATGAAGGAGGCATCGCGTAAAAGTCGGATATCATAGCGTAATCGATATTCTAAGGAGTCATAGCATAGTAAGGGGAGTAGATGTTCCTTGATTTTGTCATTAAGCAAAGGGATTGCATAAATCGAAAGAGCAATTTCTTGCGAGCTTGGGACAATTGCTTTCAATTTCGAAACGTACCTTATAGAGCCTACTTTAGTTATCGGATGATCTGCTATGTCTTTTTTACTGACGACAGGACTTAGTCTGAAATTGACTTTCGCTTTGTCTGGAAGGACCGTCACATTTGTGATATCAATATCACGACTTAGATTGTTTAAAGAAGTGTGAGCAAATTCAAGTTTAGGAAATATCGTTTCTAATGTAGAAAAATCTAGGACTTCTGCTTTGAAAACAAGACCTTTCCATTGTAAGGAAAAGTGAGAGGGAAAGCCCTGAGAATTCTCTTCGACTATAACTTCTGCCCCTTCTTCATTAAAGAAAAAGAATTTTTTAGCAATGCGATAAAGAGTTGCTTGTGAAAATGTTTTTTTTGTAGATATCTTAGGCTCTTCAGAAGCATGAATGATCCGAAGCCACTCTTGGAATGTCTCTTCAGACAAGCACATGATCTCTAGGCTAATTTTGGAAGACTCTAGAGTATAGATCATCTCTCCTAGAGCTTGCAGTGAAATGGACTCTAGGAAAAAGTGAGAAAAAATGATATACCAAAAGGAATGATAAAATTTGTAGTGTAGAGGACGCAGTCCTGAACTATCATATACCGCGAAATACGCAGTCATAAGGTGCACACAGCACTCACCATCAGGACAACTACAAGAAGCAAAAGTTAGTTTATCAATATCCTGAAACTTTAAGGTGCTTAACCAATAACCTTCCGGAGCATCTTCATCAGGAATTCGGATGGTGTAACTATCCTCAGAGAAGTCTACAATGATCTCCTGACGGTGCTTAAGGAGATGTTGCATTGCATCCTGTTGAAAGATTGCTAATGCTTCTAAAACCATAATATTATGCTAGCAACCCTGTCATTATTTTAATTTATTAACTTTAGAACAATTGTAAGAGAGAGGGTTAAATAAAACAAGACTCGAGAATAGCGGAAATTCCATAATTTATCACCAATGTTCCCGCAAGCTAATACAATTAAAGCAGGATAGCTAAGTTGCAGCAAAGGCAAAAGTAAATGGCTGATAGTTTCAAAATTTAAAATAGAAATTAAATATGTAGGAATTAGTGTTAAGATTACTGCTATAGAATAATTTAACTTTTTAAATGAAACAACTCGGGCTATAAAATCTGCAACAATGCCCACCAAAGCAATTTCTGTTGTTAAACAGGCGATAAAAACGCTAACTCCTGTAAGAATACTATTTGGACCCAAAGCAATAGCGGAGATTCTTCCAAGAATATGACCCTTACTTACATTAACAAGTAAGCTAGCATGACGTGCAGCAACTAAAACGAATCCAAGATAAATTGCACCCAGTAAAATAGCTGCAAGAATAAAACCCATTGTTAGAGACAGTTTATTCTTTTTGCTAACATTTTGGAAGCTTAGAGGAACTTCGTCGTCATTAGGATGTTTTTCTTCAGCTACAAGTTGACGTAAAGAGATCAACACGATCGAGCAAAAGAAGAACGCGGCAAGCAAGTCCATCGTGTTAAAACCTTCAATGAATCCTGCTAGCCACGCTTGACTTCGATTTGGAATAAACTCATGAGTTATCTGGTGTGCAGGAATAAGAAAACCACGAAAAATTACCCATAGTAAGGTAGCCAGCATGATAGGGAAAAATACAGATCCTAACCACTGAATCAAACGACTAAGTTTGCAAGAAAAAACGTAGATAAGTACACAGCAAAGGGCACTAAAAATGGGAAGAGAAGGAATCAGAGTGTTTTTAGACTCAGAGAGCGAAGACAATGTGGCATGAGAGACGGCAATCGCTCGAGGGATCCCTCCAAAAGGGCCAATTAAGAGTAGAATAGTCACAATAAAAACCATACCTGGAATTCTTCCTATAGAAGAGAAGAATTTTTGGTAATCTCCAGAATAGAATAGCATGCTAACTAAACCTAAAAGAGGAACACACACAGCTGTAAGTAGCATACCAAAATAGGCAAGCCAAGGGTGAGCGTTATAATGATAACCCAAGGCTAAGGGAAATACAATATTGCCAGCTCCAAAGAACATAGCAAAAATAGATCCTCCAATAGACCAAATCGACCAATTTTTTGTATCATTGGTTTTGTGAAAGGTGTTTTTTTTCATCTTTTAAACAAAATAATTATTAAAGTGCTAATTGAAGAATGTTAAAGAATTGTTCTTTTAGAAATCAAATGATTTTCATTACTAGTCAAGGTTTATTGTACCGTGTGCTAAAAGATATAGCCACGAATACTTAAGAATTTCACAGCTTTAAATTTGTAATTCTTTTGTAACTAAGACTTTTTTCAAAGCTACATGTTATTCAATTTTCTTTTTTATGAACTCTTTCTGCAAAAAATGAACATATAGGACAATTGTGAATTTTATGATTTAGGGCAGGACAATAGCGCCGTGCATAATAAATGAGTTGTAAATGTAGTTTTGGGGTATTCGCATTATCAAAGAAGCGGACAAGATCTTTTTCTGCAGCAAGAGGACTTCTTTTGTCGGAAATTTTCCATCGGTGCGCTAGACGTAAAATATGGGTGTCTACGGGAAAAGTAGATACGTTGTAAGCTATACCAAGAAATACCGAGGCTGTTTTTCGCCCAACCCCTGGTAGTTTTATAAGATCCGACATCTGCGCAGGGGGCTCTCCCTCAAAATCATTTATTAAGATATTGGATAGTTCACGAATATAAGATGTTTTTTTTTCGCCGAGCCCACAGGGAGCAATTAGATTATAGAGCCGTCTTTCAGTTAATTTTAAAATGGATTGAGCATCTGGAGCTTCTAAGAAGAGCTGAGGAGTCACAGAATTGACGGCTTTGTCTGTAGAATTTCCAGATAACAAAATTGCGATAAGCAGTTGAAAAGGCGTAGACCATCCTGTTAAAGAGGGTTGTGGATTTGGGAATAGAGAGTTTAGTGTCATGAGAATAAATTCTTTCATAAGCATCTACTTTCCAATACAAAATTTACTAAAAATTTCTCCTAAAATCGTCTCAGTGATTTCCTTCCCGGAAAGAGTGTCCATAGATTGAAGAGCCTCTCTTAAATCTAAAGCAATGATTTCTGGAGGTTGGAGATAAAGATTTGTTTGTGCTTCTCTTAGATAGTGAGCTACTTTTTTTAGGATAGTATGATGACGAGAGGAGACTAAAAAAATTTTAGAGTTTTTTCCTCCTTCTTGTTGCTGCATCCACTGTCCTAAAGCTTTCTTAACTTCACTAAGACCTTCTCCAGTTTTCGCTGAGACAGCGAACTCAGGAAGCGAAGTGTTTAGGAAGGGAGGAGAAGCTAAATCAGCTTTATTCCATAAGAGAAAAGAAGGTTTAGAAAAAAGTACTTTAGGTAGTTCTTCTGGAGGTTGAGTAGCATCTAGTACCCAAAGGATTCCTTCAGCTTTTTCCATTGCAACAATAGCTCTTTCGATCCCCTCCTTTTCAATGGTGTTTTCTGTTGTCCTTTGCCCTGCTGTATCCATAAGGCGGATACGTTTGCCTTCCAATAGCCACTGTTCTTCTAAGATATCTCGTGTAGTTCCAGGAATATGAGTTACAATAGCACGATTTTTTTGAATTAGTGCATTAAGTAGAGACGATTTTCCTGCATTAGGTTTCCCGGCAAGAACCAAACTTGTTCCTTGAGCCAATCTTTGTCCTTCGTCAAAACTCGAAATAAAGTCCGTGACAATATCTAAAGCACTTTGAATCTTTTCTTGGGGAAGGATTAATTCGGGTTGCTCTTCTTCAGGAAAGTCGGCTAAGACTTCAAGAAACGCTAATGCTTCAATAATCAATGTATGGGTCTCTTGAATCTTTTTGGAAAAATTTCCTTGAAAATGACTTTGAGCAATGTGGAAGGCATCTATATTTTCTGCAACAATGAGATTTTGAATTGCCTCTGCTTGAACAAGGTCGATTTTTCCATTTAAGAAGGCACGTTGAGAAAATTCTCCGGGACATGCAGGACGCGCTCCCATAGCAATTAGGGCATCTAAAATTTGGGAACAAGCAAAAAATCCTCCATGACACTGAAATTCAATGACATCCTCTCCTGTAAAGGATCGAGGTGAGCGCATAATTAAAAGTAAGGCTTGATCGATTAGAGTCCCTTCAAAAATAACCTGACCAAGATGTATGGTGTGAGAGGCGAAGCTAGGCACCGATCCAGAAAAAATCCGATCAGCAATGACAATAGCTTGAGGACCAGAGAGTCGTACAACAGCAATACTCCCTTCCCCTGGAGGAGTGGCAATGGCAGCAATAGTGTCGTGCTTTAGCATAAAAATAGAAAAGTTAAATGAACTTTGGAATAGAATACCAAGTTTTAGATTAAAAAAGTGAAAAGTGTTTGCAGAAGTATTCCAGATAATTCAATTGGCATATTTTCATTAATCTTTTTATAATTTCTTTTTAGTAATTCCAGAGGTTTTGTGCAGAAACTCCAATACATTGATCGGCTCACCAACAAAAAAGTAGTTGAGCCGATATTTTATGAAAAAACCATGTTGTTCCTATACAATTCTAAGTTAGGAAAAAGGCTTTCAATATTTTTATCAACACATCCTGTATTTTCTCGCATTTATGGTTGGATTCAAAGGCGTTCTTGGACGCGTTGGCAAATTCGCCCTTTTATGACTCGATATAAAATTTCAGAAAAAGAATTAACAAAACCTGTTTCTGCGTTTACTTCATTCAATGATTTTTTTACACGAAACTTAAAGCCGGAATCTCGTCCCATTATTGATGGTAATGAGGTCTGCATTACTCCTGTGGATGGACGTTATCTCGTTTATCCTAATCTCTCAGAATTCGATAAGTTTATTGTGAAATCTAAATCATTTTCATTGCCGAAGCTATTGGGGGATCATAATTTAACAAAACTGTATGCTCACGGTAGTATTGTTTTTGCTCGACTTGCTCCCTTTGATTATCACCGCTTTCATTTTCCTTGTGATTGTATTCCACAAAAGACTCGTTGTTTGAATGGAGCCCTTTTTTCTGTCCATCCTTTGGCTGTTAAAGATAATTTTATTTTGTTTTGTGAAAATAAACGAACCGTTACTGTCCTTGAAACAGAACAGTTCGGGAATATACTTTATTTGGAAGTTGGAGCTCTCAATGTTAGCTCTATTGTACAAACATTCCTCCCCAACAAAACCTATACTAAAGGTGCTGAAAAAGGCTTTTTTCAGTTTGGTGGTTCTACAGTAATCTTGCTCTTTTTGCCCAATGTAATACGCTTTGATAGTGACCTTTTAAAGAATTCGCGAATGGGATTTGAAACACGTTGTCTTATGGGGCAGTCTTTAGGCAGATCTCAGAGAGAAGAAAATTAGAGACTTTAAAGATTTTTTTTGGTATTGCAAAGAGAGAGAAAAGTCAAAAATGGCGAATTATGTGGTTAGTCATCTTGTGGGCTCTAGCTGCAAGTTTAGTAATAGCGCTAGTTGTTAAAGGTTATTATCGCTTTGTTCATTTTCGTCGCTATGCTACGCAAGTTATGCGAGAAGTTCGCCTAAGTATGGAACTCAAAGAATGGGGGCTTGCAGAGCAGCAGCTCCTACCTATCTTAAAAAAACGATTCTACCGACGGCAGTGTTTATTTGAATATATGCGCATCCTGCGCAAAATGCAACGTTTTGAGGAATCTGAAAGACTGCTTGCTGAAGCACAAAAATTGCGATTAAGTGGACCTTATTTTTTCTTAGAAATTGCCTACAAAGCGTACAGATATGGAGCGTTTAAAGAATCTTCACAAGCATTTGCGGCAGTTCCTCAGGAGCTTTTTGAAGAAGAGGATGCAGCAAAGTATGCTTCAGCTCTTGTCCACTTAGGGTATTTGGATGCCGCCTGTAGTTTGATCGAGCCTTGGATTTCTCCCTTATCTCATCAAGAGACCTTTATAACTATGGGTCATATTTATTTCACTTCAAAGCGCTATCAGGATGCTATAGATTTTTATAATCGTGCCCAGGCTTTGGATGCCTGCCCTATTGAGGTAACCTATAATTTAGCACAAGCGTATCGCATTACTTCCAACTATACGCAGGCTGGCAAATTATTCCGTAAACTTCTTTCAAGTTCTCTCTACAAGGAAGAGGCTTTATTGAATATTGGACTTTGTGAACAAAAATTAGGAAGACCCGGGAAAGCATTACTTATCTATCAAAGCAGTGATCTCTGGTCTCGTGGTGATGCTTTGTTGATGAAGTATGCAGCTTTGGCGGCTATGGATCAAAGAGACTATACACTAGCCGAGCGTTGTTGGGATTTGGCATTACGTTCTTCTACATTTGCTACGGACTATAAATGTGCGCTAGGCTATGGATTTAGCTTATGTCGATTACGTAAGTATAAAGATGCGGAACGCGTTTACTGTAATATAATTAAAAATTTTCCTGACTGCTTAACAGCATGTAAGGCTTTAGCTTGGCTTTGTGGAGTCGGATATGCAACCATACTTTCTTCAAAAGAAGGGTTGGTATATGCAAAAAAGGCTGTCCAATTGGATCATAGTTCTGAAACACTGGAATTATTAAGTGCATGCGAAGCGCGCTGCGGGAATTTTGATACAGCTTATGAAATTCAATCTTTTCTTTCTTTACAAGATACATCTTTGCAAGAAAAGCAACGACGTTCGCAAATTTTACGAATTTTACGTAAGAAACTACCTCTCGATGACCATCATATTGTGGAAGTAGATGCTCTGCTTGCTGCTTAACCCGCGATATATTAAATTTTTTATAGTCTGGATAAAGAAATCGTCGTTCCCTTCGAGTAAGAAAACGCAGAAATTAATCTGTTGGGAACTTTTATTCGTTTTATTAAGTAAAATCGAGTATGGTGTTGAGAAATGTTCTCGTAAAAGATGGTATTCTAGTAATTACAGTGAATTAAACGATATATGTTAGCTTTTCTTAAGCGCTTCTTTGGTTCCTCTCAAGAGCGTACTTTAAAAAAATTTCAAAAACTTGTGGATAAGGTGAACATTTATGATGAAATGCTCACTCCTTTATCTGATGACGAATTACGCAATAAGACAACGGAATTAAAACAGCGTTATCGGGACGGTGAGTCTCTCGATGCTCTGCTTCCTGAAGCTTATGGTGTAGTGAAAAATGTTTGCCGACGGTTAGCAGGCACCCCAGTCGAAGTGTCTGGCTACCATCAAAGATGGGATATGGTGCCTTATGATGTTCAGATTTTAGGTGCTATTGCTATGCATAAGGGGTTTATTACTGAGATGCAGACAGGAGAGGGTAAAACTCTCACCGCAGTTATGCCTCTGTATTTAAATGCCTTGACAGGCAAGCCAGTTCATTTGGTGACAGTAAATGACTATCTTGCCCAACGAGATTGCGAGTGGGTGGGGTCGGTATTACGTTGGCTAGGACTTACAACTGGGGTTTTAGTTTCGGGCACTCTTTTAGAAAAACGAAAGCAAATCTATCAATGTGACGTTGTTTATGGTACAGCATCTGAATTTGGTTTTGATTATTTGAGAGACAATTCTATAGCCACCCGTATAGAAGAGCAGGTGGGGAGAGGATTTTATTTTGCTATCATTGATGAAGTTGACTCGATATTGATAGATGAAGCTAGAACGCCCTTAATTATATCAGGTCCTGGAGAGAAACATAATCCTGTATATTTTGAACTCAAAGAAAAAGTCGCAAATCTTGTCTATTTACAAAAAGAGCTGTGTAGTCGTATTGCTTTAGAAGCGCGACGCGGTTTAGATAGCTTTTTAAATGCTGATATTCTTCCAAAAGATAAAAAAGTCCTTGAGGCCATTTCTGAGTTTTGTCGTAGCCTTTGGTTGGTAAGCAAGGGTATGCCACTGAATCGTGTTTTACGTCGTGTTCGTGAGCATCCTGATCTCCGTGCTATGATTGATAAATGGGATGTTTATTATCATGCTGAGCAGAATAAAGAGGAAGGTTTAGCGCGACTTGCAGAGCTCTACATTATCGTTGATGAGCACAATAATGATTTTGAACTCACAGATAAAGGCATGCAGCAATGGGTAGAATATGCTGATGGTTCTACTGAAGACTTTATTATGATGGATATGGGGCATGAATACGCTCTTATAGAAAGCGATGAGACCCTATCGCCTAATGAGAAAATTAATAAAAAAATCGCAGTTTCTGAAGAAGATGCTTTAAGAAAGTCTCGTGCTCATGGCTTAAGACAGTTATTACGGGCGCAACTACTTATGGAGCGTGATGTCGATTATATTGTCCGTGAAGATCAGATTGTGATTATCGATGAGCACACAGGGCGTCCTCAGCCTGGACGACGCTTTTCTGAAGGACTACATCAAGCTATTGAAGCAAAAGAACACGTTACTATCCGTAAGGAGTCTCAGACTCTTGCTACTGTTACTCTACAAAATTTCTTCCGTCTCTATGAGAAACTTGCTGGCATGACCGGAACAGCAATTACAGAGTCTCGAGAGTTTAAGGAAATTTATAATTTATACGTATTACAAGTTCCCACATTTAAGCCTTGTTTACGTATAGATCACAATGATGAATTTTATATGACAGAGCGTGAAAAGTATCATGCTATTGTTAATGAGATTGTTAGTGTCCATCAGAAAGGCAATCCTATTCTTGTAGGGACAGAATCAGTAGAAGTTTCTGAGAAACTTTCTCGGATTTTACGCCAGAACCGCATAGAGCATACTGTATTAAATGCTAAGAATCACGCTCAAGAAGCGGAAATTATAGCAGGAGCTGGTAAATTAGGGGCTGTGACCGTAGCTACAAATATGGCAGGTCGAGGAACAGACATTAAACTCGATAATGAATCTGTGATTGTCGGTGGTCTACATGTGATTGGCACCACACGTCATCAATCTCGTCGTATTGACAGACAATTACGAGGACGTTGCGCTCGTTTAGGAGACCCTGGAGCTGCAAAATTCTTTTTATCTTTTGAAGATCGTCTCATGCGACTTTTTGCTTCTCCTAAATTGAATGCTTTAATTCGTCATTTCCGTCCTCCTGAAGGAGAGGCCATGTCGGATCCTATGTTTAATAAACTCATAGAAACAGCACAAAAACGTGTAGAAGGAAGAAATTATACGATTCGTAAGCATACCCTAGAGTATGATGATGTAATGAATAAGCAAAGACAGGCGATTTATGCTTTTCGTTATGACGTCTTACATGCTGACAATGTCTTTGATTTGGCTAAAGAGATTTTGTGCCATGTTTCTCTTATAGTTGCATCATTAATTATCAGTGATCGTCAGCTTCAAGGATGGACTTCTCCAAATCTTAAAGAATGGATGAACTATTCTTTCCCTATTGCTTTGGATATACAAGAGCTGAGGAAACTTAAAGATATAGACTCTATTGCTGAAAAGCTTGCAGTCGACCTTATTGACGAGTTCCAAGCACGTTTTGAACATATGATTAAAGAATTGAAGAATACTGCAGGCGAAGAAATAGATGCACTGAGTATTTGTGGAGATGTAGTTCGTTCTGTGATGATTATGCACATTGATGAGCAGTGGCGTATTCATCTTGTCGATATGGACTTACTGCGTAGTGAAGTTGGCTTACGTACTGTAGGGCAGAAAGATCCCTTGTTAGAATTTAAACACGAGTCCTTCCTATTATTTGAGAGTTTAATTCGCGATATTCGCATTATGATCGCGCGTCATCTTTTCCGTCTTGAACTGACTGTAGAACCAGATAACCGGTTAGAAAATGTTATTCCTACAGTAGCGACATCTTTCCAAAGTAATGTTAATTATGGTCCTTTAGAGCTAACCATAGTTACAGATTCTGAAGATCAAGATTAGGAAACCTAGAGGGATAGCTTCCCTCTAGATACTATTTATTTTATGGATTAGTTTCGTTGCTTTACTCTTAAATAAATTGTGTCCACTCTGACCACGTTTCGTCGTTATAGTAACGGATCCAGAATTGTCTGCGATTGTGAGCAATCAAAAACTGGACATAGTGATCTGTTGTATGACTTGCTATAGAGAGAAGAATATGATTATGGTTTTCTGTATTGAGCAAGAACTCTGCTGGAGCATTGAGCAACGTATTTACATTTGTAGTAAGCAGAGATTGTGTTCCTAGAAGATTATCACAGTCATAAGAATGTTCTGAAATTGTAGTTAGGGGAATATTAGACCAAGGTTTCCAGGCATTTTTGATATAATATCTTGTATAGGCGTAATTATCATCGTTTAAGTAGAATTGGTGTATAGTGTCTTTGAAAACCGATTCACCAAGAACAATAAGAAGATCGCCTTGGTCTGCGTTTTCTTCGACATAGACTCCAGTTTCTTGATATTTATCTAAGGAAATCGCTTCTTCAGAGTTACAGAGTAAATTTTCAAAAATTTGATCTTGATGTGGATCCGGTGTATCGTATTGGTCATAGTTCATGACTTTAAATCTCCGAGAAATAATTAATTTGCATTTTATTTTATTCTAATATGATTCGAATCATTTTTTAACAAATTAATTCTTTCTTTTCGGTTTTTCTTTAAATTCTAAATCAAACGGTATTCCATATAAATTAAATGAAGATTTTAATGTGTTTTTTAAGTAATACTCGTAATGTTTGGTTAATAGTGATTTTGCATTTATAAATAATAGAAATTGGAGAGGAGTTGTAGTTTTTTGAATCGCATAATAAATTCTCAGTCTTCGCCCTTGAATCACTTGAGGGTGATTCCGATGCAATGCAGAAGCAAGAGTTTTATTTACGAGCGGTGTAGGAACTTTATTTGATACAATGTGATGTAGCTCATCAATGGTAGAAAAGATATTTTTAAGATTGCGTTTAGTAGTGGCAGAAATACAAAGGATCTTAGCTTGTCCTAAATAGGGATCAGTGGATCGTAGATCTTTGCAGTAGTGTTCCATCCGTACACCATCCAGCAAGTCCCATTTGTTGACTAATATGATATGCGGTTTTTTTCGTTTTGCAATCAAAGAAAGGATTCGTTTTTCATAAGAAGAAAGTTTTTGTGTTGCATCAATAACAAGAAGACAAATATCAGCACGAGAAATAGCTTTCTCAGTTCGAGATGAAGAAATCCACTCTATGGAATTCTTGACACTCTTCATTTTCCTCAAACCAGCGGTATCAATAAAAAGGTATTGACGATCCTTATGAGCATACAGAATGTCGATATTATCACGTGTAGTTCCAGGAGTGTTATCAGTAATGCAGCGTTCTTCATTGAGGAGACTATTGATAATAGAAGATTTTCCTACATTAGGACGGCCAATTAGGGCGATCTTGAGAGTCTTATGATGATGATGTTGAGGAGCTTGAGCAGTTATTGGCTCTTCAAGAGAAAAACCCTCAGTAAATACTTCGGAAAAGTCAGAAAATTCGGTTTCTTGATCATTAATCATAGGGTTTATATCGTCTTCTGCTTGTTCGTCAGGAGATGTTTCTGGTAAATTGGGTGCTACTGACTTAATTTTTTCAAGCAGTATATCGATATGTTTATCATGAGCTGTTGATGTGGTTACAATAGAAGGAATTCCCAATTTATAGATCTCATGAATTTGTAGTTCATCCTCGCGGCTATCTGCTTTGTTTGCTACTAAGATCAAAGGTTTTTTTAAGGGAAGAAGCAGGTGTGCTAGGCGGGCATCTTCTTCTGTTATGCCGCAGCGAATGTCAATCACCAGTAATAGGATATCGGCTTCCTGAGCACCAGCCAAGGCTTGCTTATAGATATGCTTTTGAAAATAATCTTCGGAGTTTTGATCGACACCTCCCGTGTCGATTATCTGAGCAGGGACGCCAAGAGTATGCATCTCTCCGTATAGACGGTCCCGAGTCGTTCCTTCTTGAGAATTTACAATTGCTAAGGAACGCTTACATAGCCGATTGAAAAGAGATGACTTCCCTACATTGGGTCTTCCTAGGATGGCTATTCGTAGCATAACAGTCTCTGGTTGTTTCTGAGTAATTACACAGAAAATAATAGGAGTTAAAAAATTAAACCTAAAGAGATAAATGTATTTGGGTTGTAAAGGAAAGACTTTGTTTAAATTAACTTATTTCCAAAATCCTTTTTCTTGTAGAAGTAACAAAATTTTTTCTTTGTCGAGACATTCATTTTCTATAGATAGAGTCTCTGCTTCTTTGAGTAGGTCACCGAGGAGTCTTCCGGGGGCAATGCCCTTGGCAATCAAATCAGGAGCGGAAACGACAGGAGATGATGTTTTTATTCTTAGTATAAACTGTTCTAATCGGGCTTCAAGTTCTTGTACTCGAGAGATAAAGTGCTGCTGCCTACAAGGATCTTTTTGTAAAGCTGAGAAGAGTTCAAGAAATAGAGGAGCTGTTGAAGAGGCTAGAAAATGAGCCCAAAATACACGATTACTAGACTGGTTTTGGAAATGAGGGAGTACTTGATACCAAGACTCTATGAATTTTAATTCTTTATTAGAAACGCGTAATCTTCCGAACGCTACTGTTGCTGCTTCTTCAGTTACTCCTTGAAATAAGGGTAATAAAAAGAGTATTTCAGGAAAATGAGTTGGGTTTAACTTGCGAGCAAATTCGGTAGTGGTTCTTAGAAGACTGTAAGGGATGTCTTTAAGCTCGGGGAAAATAAACATTAAAATTTTTAGCTTAATCAAGAGAGACAAGGCTACATAGGGATCTCTTTTAAGCATTTTTTTTAATTCTTGCCAGATACGTTCTGGAGACACAGCCTTAACCAATGTTGGGGCTTCTTTGATAATGGCACGTTCTGTGGCAGGGTCTATGGTAAAGCCTAAAGTAGAAGAAAAGCGTACAGCACGCAAAATACGAAGTTTGTCTTCTGAGAACCTTAAACGGGGGTGGCCTATAGCGCGAATAACTCTCTTTTCAATATCACGAGCTCCTTCCACAAAATCAAAAACCTTATCTTCGAAAGGATCGTAATACATTCCGTTAACGGTGAAATCTCTTCGGAGGGCATCTTCTCGTATAGAAGAGAATATGATTTGGTCGGGATGACGTCCGTCTTTATATTCTCCATCAGATCGAAATGTAGCTACTTCAAATAGGCGCCCGTCTTGCTTTACTACGATAATACCAAAAGAAACGCCAATACTAATAACATCGGAGAAAATTGTAGAGACAATAGTTGGTGAAGCATTAGTAGCTATGTCGATATCCTCAAGAGGCCTATTCATGAGCATATCTCTAACACAACCGCCAACAAAATATGCCTGATACCCTGCATTACGTAACTTTGTAAGAACTTTTTTTGCAGCTTCTACGGCAATTGTTGTCATCACACCCTGAAAATTGTGAAGGAAATAAAGTTATGCTATAGCTTCTGGGGTCCTTCTGATAATTATTGGCGCTTTGTTTTCTGCGATAGTGTCTTCTTGAATATGAATAGCTTCTACTGTAGGATCTGAAGGAATTTCAAACATAAGGTCTCTAAGCAGATTTTCTAAAATCATACCCAGAGCACGCGCTCCTGTTTTTGCTTGCTTTGCTTTTTTTGCTATAGCATATAGAGCTTCTTTTTTGAACACTAACTTAACGTTTTCTTCTGCAAATAGCTCTACGTATTGTTTTACAATAGCATTTGTAGGTTCTGTAAGGATAGCAACAAGCTCATCTAGGGAGAGCTCTTCACAATTTACAATACAGTTAAATCTTCCTACAAATTCGGGAATCATACCAAACGCAATGAGGTCTTCGGTTTCAACCTTAGCAAGTAGGTGATCTCGATTTTTCTGAGATAGATCTGCTTGATCGTCAGAAAAACCTATTGTTGTTTTCCCCAATCGTTTAGCGATAATCTTATCCAGATTTACGAACGCTCCTCCTACGATAAACAAGATATTTTCAGTATTAACACGGATATACTCTTGGTTAGGGTGCTTACGTCCTCCTTTTGGGGGAACATTTGCCGTAGTTCCTTCAACAATTTTTAGCAAGGCTTGTTGGACTCCTTCTCCGGAAACGTCTCTAGTAATAGAGACATTTGCAGTTGTCCTACCGATTTTATCGATTTCGTCGATATAGATAATTCCACGTTCTGCACGAGCTACATCATAATCAGCAGCTTGTAGTAATCGTAAGACTATGTTCTCTACATCTTCACCGACATAGCCAGCTTCCGTTAGGGTCGTAGCATCTGCAATTGTAAAGGGAACATCTAAAATTTTTGCCAGGGTTTTTGCTATCAATGTTTTCCCAGATCCCGTCGGGCCTAGGAGAAGAACATTAGACTTTCCATAGCTGACATGTTTGTTTTGTAGCAAAGCTCGTATACGCTTATAGTGATTATAAACAGCAACAGCTATCGTTTTTTTTGCTCTTTCCTGACCGATGACGTAATCATCGATATGTTGTTTGATCTCTTTGGGAGTGAGTACCTTTAGGTCCGAAGGCTGCAGAGGGGGTTCTGAAACTGCAGGTGAGGACACTGTAGAAGTCGGCTTTTTATCTAAAATCCCGGAGCATAATTTGATACAGTAATCACAAATATATACGGAAGGACCTGCGATCAGCTTTTCTACATCTTTTTCAGATCGACCGCAAAATGAACAAATAGTTAGATTTTTTTTATTCATATTCACTCTCTAAGTGCTACTTGTATCTTTATTAGTTTCTTTTGCAGAGGTTACCACTTTATCGATAAGTCCATATGAAATCGCTTCTTCAGCTCCCATGAAGAAGTCACGCTCGGAGTCTTCTATAATTTTTTCTATAGGTTGGCCCGTGCATTCGGACAAAATGTTTGCTAAATGTTTTTTCAATGTTAGAATTTCAGCAGCTTGTAATTGGATATCAGCAGATGTACCGATAATCCCTCCTGAGGGTTGGTGAATCATCATACGGCTATGCGGCAGGGCATGACGCTTTCCTTTGGTTCCTGCGGATAACAAGAGAGCTCCCATGGAAGCAGCTTGACCAATACAATAAGTATTCACATCACAACCTAGGAAACGAATGGTATCATAGATTGCTAATCCTGCCGTGATATAGCCTCCTGGGGAGTTGATAAAAATTTGAATATCCTTTTTGGGATCCTCAGACATGAGAAAAAGCAGTTGAGCGATTACTGTATTTGCGAGGGGCTCCGTGATTTCCTGACCGATCATTACAATACGATCTTTCAGAAGGCGGGAATAAATATCCATGGCCCTTTCACCACGGCCCGTATCCTCGACAACATAGGGTACTAGCGTCATTTGCATTTCCTCATCAAATAATTTTCATTTTATGTCATAAGCTCTAGCTTATGAAACGACTTTAACAAGATAGCTAAAGCTTTTTTAAGCTGTCTAGGTTAACAATAAGCTTAGACATTAAAATCTCGAATTCTATGTTTAAGACTTTCTTGGGTCAAGTATTTTCCTCTACCTAAATTTATGCAGAAGGAGTTGTTGTTAACTGTTCTGCTTTCCGAAGAACATGTTCTATAGCTTTGCTATAGGTCAGTCGATCTCTAGCTGACATAACGAGTTCTTGTAAGGTATCATTGGAAATGTCTTTCGGGGGCTGGGCTCCGAAGCGCTCTTTTGAACATACATCTATCATGTATTGTAGTTCTTCGCGGCTAATGGTGAGTTTTGCGTCAGCAAAAATTTTATGGGTTAAAAACAGCAATTTCAACGCTTTTTTAGCATCTTCAGAGGCTTCTTTTATCAGCTCTGATTTTTGTGCCTCAAGTTCTTCATCAGAACAATATTGAATTAGACGTGCATTAAGAAGTTTTTCTCTTTTGATTACGGTTACACGTTCTTCAAAAAGAGTTGTAGGAAGCTCAAAATCTAGAAGCGTAGCAAGGGCATCTTCAGCTGCAGAAAAGCGTTTATGCCATTGTTTATCCTTGGCTTGTTTTTCTAGTTGTAAACGTAGTTTTGCTTTCAAATCATCTAGAGATTCTGCTTGTAATTGTTGGGCTTTTTTCTCATCAATCTCTGGAATAGAAACTTCTATTACAGAGTTGACTGTGAATGTTAGAGTGTTTCCTCTTAAGAAAGATTGAATTTCAGGAGAACCAATTGACTCAACAACCTGGTGACCAGGAGGAATTCCCAAGAACTTCTCTTTAAAAGCATCGGACATCTCTTCTTCAGACAGCTTAAAATATTTGTTTTCAAAAATAGCTGCTGAAGAAGCTGGCTCGTTGTCCTTAGAAACATGTAAGGAAATAGAAAGAAAATCACCTTCCTGAGAGGGGCGCTCGACAGGTGTTTTCGTGGCAAAAAACATAGCAATATTTTCGAGTCCTTTTTTCAGATCATCATCTGAAACTTCTGCAACAGGTTCCTCTTCAGGTAAAGAAAGATTCCCCCAGGGAATATCTGGAATTACAGGGAAGGCTTCATAATTGAATTCTACTTTTCCTCCTTCTTGAAGGTCTAGTTGAATTACTGAAGCAGAACGGACAGCTTTAGGAGACAGAGGCCTGCGATCTCCTACTGTAGATAAAGCATGGTAGGCATCTTGAGTTAATAGCTCTCCTAATTCTTTTCTTAAAGGAGCCGGGTATCGGGAGGCAATAATGTCGTCGGGGGCTTTGCCTTTACGAAATCCAGGGAGGGCAACTTCTTTTTTAATTTTTTTAAGAGCCTGCTTATTTAATTTATTCAGTACTTCTGGAGAGACTTTTACTAAGGCTGAAACAATACAACCAGGAGATTCTTCTAAATCGACAGAGAACTGCTCATTGGAGAGGTTGCGTGGCACAAGACGACCCTTTTTATTAGATTCGGAAAGAATAGCGGGTGATGAGGCTTGAACTCACGACCTTCACGTTGGCAACGTGGCGCTCTACCACTGAGCTACACCCGCAAAGAAAAAGATAGTTTAGATATTTACAGAGTTTTTAGCAATGGCTAGCGTTTTTAGCATGATGGAAATATAGCTCTCTTACTTCTCCGAAATATTTCGATAAAATTTTTCATTGATTTAGCATGGGTAAACAGGTACAAGTAAGCAGATTATATTATCCACTCTCATTTTAGAGGAGAAATGCTTAATTTTCGCAAGTTGCGCCGGGATTTTTCAGCCAATATTTTACAGGATGGTAAGGAACTTTTTGAGCAGGGGGCAGTGATTGATGCGAAAATTCTCTCCATGAATGGAGAGACCGTCTCTATCAGTGCTCAGATTCGAGGCCTCTATGAAAACATCTATGAATGCGAGATCGAGGTTGACCGATCAGAATCTGATACTGTAGATTCTAACTGTGATTGTTCTTATAATTACGACTGTCAGCATATTGTCGCTTTATTATTCTATCTAGAGCAGTACTTCAATGAGATGGTAGTAGCTTATTCTCGTAGCACTGATTTAGAAACGGATCAAGAAATCAATGAAGAAGTTAAAAAAGAGCTTCAGGAGACTTTTGTTGCTGCTGCAACCAAAGAAGAAGAACGTAAGGATCGTGAGCATCAAAAAGAGATTTTAAGAGAATATATTCATGCTGCAAATGCTTTAAGCGCGAACCCTTTTTTTCTTCCTCTAGAGTATTTAGAGAAAGATTCTGCTGAACTTGCTGTACTTTTTGTTGCTGCTAATGAAGAAACATTTGCCCCGAGTAATCAGCCTATAGAGTTTCAATTAGTGCTTAGATTGCCTTGTCGTTCTAAGCCTTTTTATATTTCTAATATTCGCACGTTTTTAGAAGGGGTACTATATCAAGAACCGATCGTATTAAATGGGCGTCGTTTTTTCTTCACCATGCAATCTTTTAATGCTTCGGATCGCAAATTAATTGATTTATTGATTCGTTATGTCCGTTATCCTAATCATACTACTGAAGAGAAATTGTTAAAATCGGCGTATTTGATGCCCCCTGCTTTAGGAGTTATTCTTGCTAAGATGTTTGAGCATCAATTGGCAGATCGTGGAGGAGGAAGTTTAGGAGAGAAAGAAAGTTTTTCAGGATTATTTTGTGGAAATCTTGAAGAACCGCTGTGTTGGTCATTAACTCCTGCTAAAATGAAGTTCAATTTAGACTTCTTTGATATGCCATATAAAGCTTTGCTTATGACCCCTCTCATTGTTGTTGATGATGATGAGGTGCAGCCTGAGCATACTATGTTATTGGAGTCTGATGCCCCAGGGATTATCCACCGTTTTGTTTATCATCGTTTTGCTCCTCAGATCAAGCGTGCGCATTTACGTTCTTTCAGTCGTTTGCGAGATATTGCAATTCCTGAGGCTTTATTTGGTTCATTCCGTGAGAATGCTCTTCCTGTGTTTCAGGAGTATGCCGAAATTACTAATGTTCGACTTCTGAATTCTTTTGTTACACTTCCTTATGTAGACGAGGTTCGCGCGACTTGTGACATGAGTTACTTGGATGGTGAATTAGAAGCGAAACTACATTTTCTTTATGGGTCTTTGCGTATTCCTGCAGCATCATTAAATTTGCAGTATCAAGATATCCGTGCATTTATAAGTGATGAGGGAATTTTAGCTAGAAATTTAGTTGAAGAACGTAAAATGCTGGAAGAGGTCTTTGCAGGCTTTATTTATGATGAACGTGACGGAGCTTTTCATGTGAAGAGTGAAAAGAAAATCGTTGAGTTTATGACAGAAACGATCCCCGCAAATCAACATCGAATTACCTTTAACTGTCCTCAGAATCTTTCAGATCAATTTGTTTATGATGAAACGATCTTTGAATTGTCATTTCGAGAGGGGAGTGATATTAACTATTATGAGGCTGAACTTAAGGTCCATGGTTTATTGAAAGGAGTAGCTTTAGATTTATTGTGGGATTGTATTAGCGCTAAAAAACGCTTTTTAGAGATTCCTAAAGGTGGACAACAATCTAAGGGTAATCGTCGTGCCAAGGTAATTGCAGGGAAGTTGCCTTGTATTTTAGTTTTGGATTTAGAAAAAATTGCTCCTGTAGTTCAGATCTTTAACGAAATAGGGTTTAAGGTTTTAGATGATTTGACCCAAAAATGTCCTTTATGGAGTTTAACAGGAATATCGATAGATCAGTTTCAGGGACTTCCTGTGAATTTTTCTATGTCTGATAGGCTTCTAGAGATTCAGAAGCAAATCCGTGGTGAGATAGAATTTGATTTTCAAGAAGTTCCTCAACAAATTCAGGCCACTTTACGTAATTATCAAACTGAAGGAGTGCATTGGCTAGAGCGTTTGAGAAAAATGCATCTCAATGGAATTTTAGCTGATGACATGGGTCTTGGAAAGACTTTACAGGCTATTATTGCAGTTACGCAGAGTAAGTTAGAGAAAGGCGATGGCTGTTCCTTGATTGTTTGTCCTACTTCTTTAGTTTATAACTGGAAAGAAGAGTTTCGTAAATTTAATCCTGAATTCAAGACTTTGGTGATTGATGGAGTGCCTTCGCAGCGACGTAAGCAACTAACTTCTTTATCTTGCCAAGATGTAGCGATCACATCTTATAATTTATTGCAGAAAGACGTCGAGTTATATAAGAACTTTCGTTTTGATTATCTTGTTTTAGATGAAGCCCATCATATTAAGAATCGTACCACACGTAATGCAAAATCTGTTAAAATGATTCAATCTGATCATCGCTTAATTTTAACTGGTACACCGATAGAAAACTCTTTAGAAGAGTTATGGAGTCTTTTTGATTTCTTAATGCCTGGTTTATTGAGTACCTATGACCGTTTTGTTGGAAAATACATACGTACCGGAAACTATATGGGTAATAAGGCGGATAATATGGTGGCACTTAAGAAAAAAGTCTCACCCTTTATTCTCCGTCGTATGAAAGAAGATGTATTGAAAGATCTTCCTCCAGTCTCTGAAATACTGTATCACTGTCACCTTACGGATTCCCAAAGAGAACTGTATCAATCTTACGCGGCTTCTGCAAAACAAGAGCTTTCTCGATTGGTCAAACAAGAGGGCTTTGAGCGCATTCATATTCATGTTTTAGCGACTTTAACTAGACTAAAACAAATTTGTTGCCATCCAGCTATCTTTGCTAAGGATGCTCCAGAACCTGGGGATTCAGCAAAGTATGATATGTTAATGGATCTTCTTTCCTCCCTTGTAGATTCTGGGCATAAGACTGTGGTCTTTAGCCAGTATACAAAGATGTTAGGTATTATTAAGAAAGATTTAGAGGCCCAAGGTATTCCTTTTCTATATTTAGATGGTTCCACCAAGAACAGATTGGACTTAGTAAATCAGTTTAATGAAGATTCTAGCTTGCTTGTCTTTTTGATTTCATTAAAAGCTGGAGGAACAGGGTTAAATCTTGTTGGTGCTGATACTGTGATTCACTATGATATGTGGTGGAACCCTGCAGTAGAGAACCAAGCTACTGACCGAGTCCATCGTATTGGGCAGAGTCGTTCTGTTTCCTCGTATAAATTAGTGACGTTGAATACCATTGAAGAGAAGATTCTTACTTTACAAAACCGTAAAAAGAGCCTTGTAAAGAAAGTGATTAACTCTGATGATGAGGTTGTCTCCAAGTTAACTTGGGAAGAAGTATTGGAATTGTTGCAGATATGATTTTATGAGCCCACATCGCAATCTGTTTAAGCTTAAAAATTTTTCTAATCGCCTTTATAACAGGGCTTTAGGGCGCTTCGACAAAGTCTTTAATTTTTTTTCTGGTAATGTAGGTATTGATTTAGGAACTGCAAATACCTTGGTTTATGTCCGAGGCCGGGGTATTGTTCTTAGTGAGCCTTCAGTAGTTGCTGTTGACGCGCAGACTCACGCAGTTCTTGCAGTAGGACATAAGGCTAAAGCGATGTTAGGCAAGACGCCTAGAAAAATTATGGCAGTGCGTCCTATGAAAGATGGAGTCATTGCTGATTTCGAGATTGCAGAAGGAATGTTAAAGGCTTTAATTAAGCGTGTTACACCTTCTCGTAGCGTTTTTCGCCCAAGAATTTTAATAGCAGTTCCTTCTGGGATTACTGGTGTTGAAAAGCGTGCTGTTGAGGATTCTGCATTACATGCTGGAGCTCAGGAAGTTATTTTAATTGAAGAGCCTATGGCTGCCGCTATTGGTGTAGATCTTCCTGTTCATGAACCCGCAGCGAGCATGATTATTGATATTGGTGGAGGAACTACAGAGATTGCCATTATTTCTTTAGGAGGAATTGTTGAATCTCGTTCTTTACGTATTGCTGGGGATGAGTTTGATGAGTGCATCATTAACTACATGCGTCGTACATATAATTTAATGATAGGCCCTCGCACTGCTGAGGAGATCAAAATTACCATTGGTTCAGCATACCCTTTAGGCGATCAAGAATTAGAAATGGAAGTTCGGGGTCGTGATCAGGTTGCAGGGCTGCCTATTACGAAGCGTATTAATTCTGTAGAAATTAGAGAATGCTTAGCTGAGCCTATTCAGCAGATTATAGAATGTGTGCGGTTGACTTTAGAAAAGTGTCCCCCGGAGCTTTCAGCAGACTTAGTAGAGCGTGGTATGGTTTTAGCAGGTGGGGGGGCTTTAATTAAGGGATTAGATAAAGCTCTCAGTAAGAATACTGGGCTTTCTGTGATTACTGCTCCGCATCCTTTGCTAGCCGTTTGTTTGGGAACGGGTAAAGCTTTAGAGCATTTAGATCAGTTTAAAAAACGCAAAGGGAATTTGGTGTAGTCATGGAATGGTTTGAGAACATTAACCATGAAGGTCTGAAATCATGGATTAGTGATGTGATTAAGTTAACTAATCCAGAGAAAATACGTCTTTGTGACGGCTCAGATTCGGAGTACGCTGAATTATGTACTTTGATGCAAAGTACAAAAACTATGATCCCTTTGAATCCCGATTTACATCCTAATTGTTTTTTAGTGCGCTCTTCCCCAAATGATGTTGCTCGTGTTGAGCAGTTTACCTTTATTTGTACTCCGACGCAAAAAGAAGCAGGTCCTACTAATAACTGGAGAGATCCTCAAGAGATGCGTAAAGAATTGCATCAACTTTTTCGTGGATGTATGCAGAGACGGACGCTTTATATTGTTCCATTTTGCATGGGACCTTTAGACTCTCCATTTTCTATTGTAGGTGTGGAGTTAACAGATTCTCCTTATGTAGTTTGTTCTATGAAGATCATGACACGTATGGGGCATGATATTTTGCGTTCTTTAGGCACTTCAGGAAAATTTTTGAAGTGCTTACATAGTGTAGGGAAACCTTTATCTCCAGGAGAGAAAGATGTTCCTTGGCCTTGTAATCCTCAGGCTATGCGAATTGTACATTTTCAAGATGATAGTAGTGTGATGTCTTTTGGAAGTGGCTATGGTGGCAATGCGTTGCTTGGGAAGAAGTGTGTTGCTCTTCGCTTAGCCTCTTATATGGCAAAAATGCAGGGTTGGCTCGCTGAACATATGTTAATTATTGGTGTTACCAATCCTGAAGGAAAGAAGAAATACTTTTCAGCTTCTTTCCCAAGTGCTTGTGGTAAGACTAATTTAGCGATGTTGATGCCTAAGCTTCCTGGTTGGAAGATAGAATGTATTGGGGACGATATTGCTTGGATTCGTCCAGGTAATGATGGCAGATTATACGCGGTAAATCCAGAGTATGGATTTTTTGGTGTTGCTCCAGGAACTTCTGAGCTTACGAATCCGAATGCGTTAAGTACTTGTAGGTCCAATTCGATTTTTACAAATGTAGCACTGACTGCAAATAATGATGTTTGGTGGGAAGGGTTAACGGATCAGGTCCCAGCATCCTTAACAGATTGGCTTGGAAATCCTTGGCATCCTGGCGGTAGTCCTGCTGCACATCCGAATTCTCGGTTTACTGCACCTTTACGTCAGTGTCCTTCTTTAGACCCCGAATGGAATAATCCTCAGGGAGTTCCTTTAGAGGCAATTATTTTTGGAGGACGTCGTTCTGAAACGATTCCTTTAGTTTATGAAGCTTTGAGTTGGGAACATGGAGTCACTATAGGAGCAGGAATGTCGTCGACGACAACAGCTGCTATTGTTGGCGAGTTAGGCAAACTTCGTCACGATCCTTTTGCTATGCTTCCTTTCTGTGGATACAACATGGGTGATTACTTCCAGCATTGGCTTTCCTTTGCCGAGAACACAGATCTTAAACTTCCTAAAATTTTTGGAGTCAATTGGTTCCGTAAGAATAATCAAGGGGAGTTCCTATGGCCAGGATTTAGTGAGAACTTACGTGTTCTAGAATGGATATTTCAAAGGGTAGACGGTGTCCAGGATATTGCTTATCGGACTCCTATTGGTTATCTTCCTGATGTTCAGAAGTTCAATCTAGAAGGATTGAATCTTACTGCACAGGCTTTGCATGATCTTTTCTCTTTGGATACATGTGGTTGGCTTACTGAAGTTGAAAATATCCAAGACTATTTGAAGATCTTTGGTGCAGAGTGTCCACAACAGATCACTGATGAGTTGTTGCGAATTAAATCAGAATTAGAGTCAAAATAATAAATTAAACTCGTTAGTTGTTTATAAGTTAGTTTCAATAAAGATTATTTCTTGTTTTTTATAAATTATTTTTTAATTAAAATTAGGAATAATTGATTGTTATTATCTAATAAGTCCCGTGACACTACAACCGAGTTATATTAATTTTACCCGTAATGTGACTACTGCTTTAGCTGGTAGTAAAGTAGATACATCAGTTGTAGAGCTGACTTGCAGTGCTTTATTTTTCCAGGAACTTCAAGATAAGGCAGAAGGACTAAAGCATGCCCTCGGCTTAGTTAAAGAGCTCAAAGCAGAAACCTCCTCACCGCAAATCAAAACCTTATTTTTAGATCAGATACCGGAAGAACCATCATATCCAGTAGTTTCTTCTGGAGTGATAGATAGAACTATGCCGACCTACACCGATAATGAGGTGCAGGCAATCATACAAAATCCCAATTTTGCTACGGCCAAAATTTTTATTGATGGCCTAGATAAGGTATTTGCTGGCTATTTAAAGTCTGTATCAACGGATACAGGTGTTGATCCCTCGGACCCAGAAAGTGCTATTATAATTGCATATCAGCGTCGATTGGAAGATCTCAAACCTAAGTTTGCTACTAGTACGACCCCTACAGATAGTGATTATACGGCACTCTATGCTTTGCCAGGTGATTTTGTGAAGGAAGTAGAAGCTTTAAAAGAGCCAGATGCTCCTCCTAAAAGCAAAATTCATGCTTTTTGGCAGGAGATAATGACAATTTATAACAACATGCAGGTTATTTCCTATCCTGTTGCTGATTATCTCAATGTACAGATTGCAGACCTTTCTCTTAGTATTGCTGCAGCTCAGGAGGTGCAGCAATACTTACGGAATTTTTATAACATCTTAAAAGACATTTTAAATCCAATATGGTCAGACCCCCAACCTACTGCCTATCTAACAGGTACAGAGTATAATGCTCGTGATTCTGGAATCATTCAAAGTTTATTAAATTTAAGCGGCAATTACCGTCTGCTTACTGAGAATATGCTGGGAAATACGGATACAAGTCTTCCTCAGGAAATTATCGACCAGATAGTTAATTTTCAAAGGGGTGTAAACGATATAGCTATTTTGTGGGATAGTTTAGGAACTAAATTCAGACTGGATTCTTTTATTGGGGTAATCTATGTATATCAGCGCTGCGCAACTCTTTTTGGCACAAGTTATGGGAATTGGACTCCATCTAGGCAGGATTACGTTAATGTACTTAATCAAGAAAAAAATTACTGGCAGGCACGAGCAAACGGATTTAATGTAACTAGCGACGGTGTGTTTGACTCATTTATTAACGATATAAATAGTAATAGTGGGTATAGGAACATTCATATTTTTCAAAATGGTCAGGTAAACCAAATCAATCCTACTTTCTTAAGTCAAGCCATAGCAGCTTTGCGAAGCCCTCACGTGTTAATGTCGCGTGACCTATATCAGCAAGTGGAAAATGCTGCTATTAGATCTATTACAGC
Organism: Chlamydia serpentis; assembly: GCF_900239945.1. Classification (NCBI taxonomy): domain Bacteria; kingdom Pseudomonadati; phylum Chlamydiota; class Chlamydiia; order Chlamydiales; family Chlamydiaceae; genus Chlamydia; species Chlamydia serpentis. Next base: position 941,281 of record NZ_LT993738.1, read on the forward strand.
CTTAGAGGCTCTGATTTCTGGTTGGAATACGCAGATAGCAACATTCCAAAACCAAAAAAGTTCTGTAGATCCTTCTCAGTTGAAGTATTTTGACTCAATGAAGACGAATAAAAAAACCTTTGTAGATACTTCGCCTTTGCAGATGGTTTATGCTTCATTAATGCTGGATAAGTTTTTACCTACCCAGCAGAATGTGATTGCATCGTTAGGGATACAGATGACTTATTCAAATAAGGCTGCTAAATACCTAAATAAACTCATTAATCAGATTACAACTTTCCAGACTGCTGATGTCTATTATTCTTTAACCATATACTTGAAGCAGATGAACTTACAGGCTCTAGTCGACCCTATTGGTAAGGCTATTGGTGTTTTGAATAGGGAAAAAGAGCGAGCAGTAGCAGACATTACTCGTTGCAACAATATAAAAACTACTATTAATGAGATACTTGGTGAGATTAAGGCAGATAAAGATCTATCGAAGTCTCAGGTTAGAGAGCTTGTAGATACTTTAACATCATTCAAATCTCAAAGCGATGATCTGATCCGCAATTTATCCTGTTTAATTTGTTATTTGTCGGGAATGAGTTTTAAGAACGTAGAAAAACCTTATGAGACTTATGAAGCATTTACTGCAGAAGTATTTTCCGCCCCTTTTGATCAATGGAAGCGCCAGTTAGCAACATTTGAAAGTTTTGTAGTTCAGGGAGGGCAAAATGGAATTATCCCAGGTGGAGAGCAGCAGGTTTTACAGGCTTTAGAATCTTCGCAACAGGATTTCTCAACATTTAACCAGAACCAACAGCTTGCTTTACAATTAGAATCTTCAGCTATGCAACAGGAGTGGACCATCGTAAGTGCTGCCCTTGCTTTGTTAAATCAGCTAGTCTCTAAGATAGCGAGAAGAATTAAATCTTAGTATTTAGGAAATACCATTATGAATTCAAGAATAGAGAGAAAAAACTGTCTTCAGCTGACACAAGTAGCTCCTTCGTATCAAGAACCTCAACATTCTATTACAAGATTAACAGTAGATTACATAGACGTAACAGAACTCTCTCGGCATCTTAATGCTTTCAAAGATGTCATTAAAGCAGCTAGAAGTTTAGATTTAGGGAAGGCATTTATGACTTCTATGAAGCAGAGCTTTGTGAATACCGGTACAGAGTTAGCAATTATACAAACCATTCTTGCAGATCAGAGTAGTCGTGAGACACGTAAGAAGGAAGATAAGATTTTTCATCAGTACTTAGAGAAAGCTCTGCCGCAAGCTTCAACAGCAACTCCAGGAGTTACACCTCCTGTAGATCCTATTGCAGATAAGATGCCTCTACAATCTGCATTTGCTTACGTTCTTCTTGATAAATATATTCCTGCACAAGAGGAAGCGCTGTATGCTCTTGGAAGGGAGTTAAATCTCTCCGGATATGCTCAAAACTTATTTAGTCCTCTTTTGGAAGCTATCAAGAGTTTTAACTCAGCCCCTATAAATTATAACCTAGGATCCTATATTTCTCAAACTAGCGGCACAGCGAACTTCTCTTATGGTTATGAGATGATCTTATCGCGGTATAACAATGAGATCTCTCAATGCCGAACCGACATCACTAGCGTAACGAATGCCAAAGCTATTTTAGCTAAAATTTCTACTTCTGTTAAGGCAAATGCAAGTCTGACAGACGAACAGAAGAAGCAAATACAGGGTATTATTGACGGATATAATAAATCTTTAGATATTATAAAAACGCAATTAACAGATGTCATGATAAATCTAGCGGGAATTACGTTTGTTCCCGGTTTAGATAAGTATGATCCTTCTTATCGTATTGTTGGTGGGGATTTAACCATCATATCATTACAGAATAACGAGAGCTTGCTTGTAGATGGTAAGATTGATGTGAAGACTGCAGTTATAGAAGGTGGTTTACTAAACTTCTTTACTACGGTGCTTACTGATATACAAAATTATGGAGACTTAGCACAGACGCAACAACTTATGTTGGATTTAGAGTTGAAGGCTATGCAGCAACAATGGAGCTTGATCGCTGCATCTTTGAAGCTATTAAATGGTATGTATAGCACAGTAATTTCTGGATTTAAAAATTAAAACTGTAATCCTGAAGTAATATTAATAGCTCGTTGATAGCCCCAGCGACCCTCTATACTATAATAGAAGTTATCAGCGAGGCAGCAAGTAGCTCCGCAGCAGAAATTGATTTTATCGAAGTTAGTGATTTTGCGAATCTTAAACTTGAAATTTGTAAATTGTTTTTCAAGTTCTGAGAAGGTATCTGAAGGAGCTTTTCTTGAAGTATTTCCTACTGATACTGATGCATAAGGGAGTACATAATCATTAAGATATGTGGAGATTCCTATACTAGCAGACCATTCCTTATAGTTTAAATTTCCATCAGTAGCATCAAAATAAATCTCAGGGTTTGCCTTATTATAAACGATGATATAATTGATGGGGCTTGAGCCATGACGGTAGTCCGCACTAATCCCTACGAAGGAAACACCGTCTTTCCATAATACTTTCTGTAGACTAAGATCCCAAACAATCCCATAGTCAGATTGAACTTCAATAAGCCCATCTGTTACTTCAGATTCTGCATTTAAAGGATTTGAAGTGAAGTCTCTATAAGCGTTTAGAGGAAGGCGATAATATTGTTTTAGACCTCCTACACGTGCTGTAAAGGCAATGTCTAGAAGAGGTACTGAAGCTGGGGACGTTTCCTGTAAAGCAATAGTTGCAAAAACACAACTTGAGCTTATAGAACTATTGTTGATGTCGAAATCCACATTTTTAGTTGTAGAGGTAATCGTAGGGTTTGTTCCAGTACCTGTAGTTGTTACTGAAGTAATAACAGGAACATCAGTAATATGAGCACTTTCTGAGAAGATGTAATCACCATAAAATCCGAACTTGAAACTGCCTGCAAGAGCGGCAAAAAGATCATAACTATTGCAAAGCTGGAAAGCACACCACCCCTTTTGCTCAGGATTAATACCTGGTAATACAGGGGCTGCAGGGTTCCCAGCTGCTAGAGCGTATAGCGAAGGAGAAGATACAATCCCCAAAAACATAGAGAAGAAAAGGGTTGCTAAACGTAAATGTTTTAGCATCTTGCTATTCATGTAAAGGGAGCCTTATTTGCTTTTGATGATTAAGCCTTCTTTACCATATGATATAAAAATGTACAAATGAAAAGAAAGTGAGATGGGAAGGATCTTTGAATCTTATAGATTCAGCGTTCTTATTTACTTCGTTGCTTTAAAATTGCGATAAATTATAGGAACTCTTCTTTAGTATTTCTCTGTAGTAGGAGAGAAATCCCCTCTTTGAGGTCAAGGTTCTCATAGAGAAGCCGGTAGATCCCACTAGTTATAGGCATGTCGATTTTATGATGTTTGGCAATTTGGTGAGCAGAGAGTGCTGTATACGCCCCCTCTACCGCCATTCCGATTTTTGCTTTCGCCTGTTCAAAAGTAAAGCCTTGAGCTAGGAGTTTCCCAAATTGTAGGTTTCTACTTGACTCAGAGAAGCAAGTCACGCAAAGATCTCCAAGTCCAGCAAGCCCATTTAGAGTTTCCGGACGACAATCCATGATTGCAGCTAATTTACGCATCTCATGCAAACCACGCGTTACAAGTCCCGCTTTCGCATTATTTCCAAAAGACAATCCCTCTGAGATTCCACAGGCAATAGCAATGACATTTTTTAAAGCTCCTCCGAGAGCTGCACCTTTGATATCGGTGTTAGGATAGACTCGGAAGGTTGGGATAGAAAAAGCTTCGTGTATTTGCTTAAGAGTTTGTGAGTCATAAGCACTGACAACTACAGAACATGGACAGCCTTTTAATACTTCCTTAGCAATAGAAGGACCACTAAGATATCCTAAATAGGGAGTTACAGAATCTCCAAGAACTTCAAGCATGATTTCACTGAGGAGGAGTCCTGTATTTTGCTCAATTCCTTTTGAAGTGATGACAAAGGGCACAGATAGATTAATGATTTGTTTGACTTGTTCTGCAACAGGGCGGATCCCTGCAGAAGTCACTCCTTCCACAATCATAAAAGCATTATGAATAGCTTCCTTCATGTTTGTCGTAAAAGAAAGATTCGGAGAAATGACAAGATCAGGAGCTAGTGGGTGACGTCGTTTTGTTTGTAACTGCTTGATAAGGCTGGTATTTCGGGACCACCCAACAACTGGATACCCTTTATTAGCAAGTAGAGAAGCTAAGCAAAATCCCCAGATGCCCATTCCTAAATAACCGACGTGTTCTTTCATGAGGCCTCAAAAAATGGTTCCTCGAAAACTGCTTTGTTTTCCCAATGTACGGAAGTAGATGTTGAAGGATAATAAAAATCCGCTTCTAATTCAAAGGTTGTGTTAGGAGAGAGCTTTTTTCCTGTAACTTTATGAAAAAGTTGACGTTCTCTATCAGAGAGGGCTTGCCTCACCGTATCTGGACTATGATTCCCTTCTAAATTTTTCAAGGGAGCAAAGCACTCTTGTCTAGGATAAACAAGGGTTTGGCAGCACTCACTATAACAAAATAGATCAAAGATAAATTCTTCAAATTTCCAGGCATTTTTTTCAGTTAGGGAAGAATGGCCTAACTGTTTGGCATGCTTATGAACTTTATATAGGGGGAGCTGTTGGTAAGCGGCATGACGGATGAAGTCCATAGACAAGCAGTAGAGTCCAATATTTGCAAGACAGTATTTTAGCTTGCCATCTTCATTAAGAGCAAATCTCTCATTTTTGGGAATTTCAGAATATTCGATAACAGAAGTTTTCCCAGAGTTATGAGATTTTACAAGAATACCTACATCTTCAATAGCAGTTTGACGTAAGGCTGCTTTTATGGTGACCTCGTTGTTAGTCATAGCATGGAAACCACAAAGTTCTACGTCAAAAGGGAGAGCTAGAGGGTTATCAATCGGGATGACACTGACCATTTCTATGCCAGCATTTTTCCATTTTTCCCATATCCCAGAGGTATAAAGAAGAGTTGCTATGCAACCATTACCATTAGGGCCTAAAGCCAAGGTATCCATGTCTTCAAGAAAGAGATCCCCAGATAGGGTTAAAAGGGGCCAGAGAGGTTGACAGAAAAAGTCTACCTGATTTGGATCAAGATGAAAATAATCGTTGGATTCGAAATAAGAACGGGTTTGTCGAGTATTTAGTGGCGATGTCATGAATGCTAGAGGGAGAGGCTGGCCTGCAAGTTTACTTGCAGCGCAGACTTTTTCTGCCACCAGTTGGAACAAGGGCTTTTTTTTAATCGGAGAAACAGGGAATAAACCTTTAGGGCCATCGCATTTTAATCTTGAACCCTGTCCACCTGCAAGGACTACACAAGCAACTTTTTTGTCTTTTAGTAACGAGGTCCCTACATGAGTTCTCTCTGGATCTTCTCCTGAAGAAGCAAATGATGTTATGGGATAGAAATCTTTGATTATAGTTGTAGGCGAGGAGATTAACTGTTGTTGTTTATGAAAGAAATCCACATCCACACAGGCGAGTTGGTGAAAAAGCCTTTGTTGTTGCTTGGGAGAAAGGGATGGCCAGATATCTAATAGATGATGTTGGTTTATGGCTTTGAGCTTATCTGCTAGGGTTTTTAGATTTATAGCAGAGAGCGAATATACTGATTCAGTCATTACAGTTAGCCTTACGTTCCTATCTCTTGATTCTTAGAATACTTATTGTTCTTGATCTTTTCGATGATTTTTCTATGGTTTATTAATCCCTGAAGTTCCTGACGACGGATTTGAAGAAATTGGAGGGATTCGCTCTGTTGTTTATAAAGAGATCTTTGTAATGTTTTCAAGTATTCTAAGAATATATCATAATGTTCTGTGTTATCTCGAGTAATAAAACGCTGATAACGCTTGTGATGTATATCTAAAATACTTTTTTTCGTGGTTTGAATAGTTTGTGATAGTGCCAGCAGACAATTCTCATGATAACGTACATTATCTAAAGATCTATAAATCTGAATTTTTAAGATTAAAGATAGACTAGAAAGTCGACGGGTCATGATTCAGCTAGTGCCTCAAGTTGCTTTAATGTGTTTTCCAAGTAGCAGTAGCTAGATAAAGGTTGTGTTAGAAATGCTTTGATGCTTGGAAGAAGTTGAACAGCTTTGTCTAATTCTTCATCTTGACCTGGAGTGTAAGCTCCAAGACGAATGATATCTAATGCTTCGTTATAGACTTTAAGTAAGGAACGAAGTCTTTCCGCAGCAGCATAATGGTGAGGAAGCGCTAGGTTTTGTGCTGATCGAGAAAGACTCGATAAGATATCAATAGGAGGAGAAGCAAGAGCTTGTCCTTGGCTTGTAAGGAAAAAATGCCCATCTAGTAGTGATTTTAAATAGTCAGTAAAGATATCAGGATGCTTAGGATAATATAAAATTGCATATAATGCAGTTATAGATCCTTTATCATTATTTCCTGCACGCTCTGTAAATTCCGAAACATGGTGAAAGACAGAAGCAGCATATTGGTGTGCAGATAGTGTCTCGCCTCGAGCTAAAGCGACTTCTTGTAATGCCGCAATCCATCGAGATAGAGAGTCCATAACAAACAAAACCTCATGACCTTGATCACGAAAATATTCTGCTATAGTCATCGCTGCTCGTCCGGCAATTACCTTTGTTGGCGCAGTGTCGTGAGCAGGTGCTGCAATGATTACAGTGCGGTGTTGTTTTAAGGCGGTGCTATGCCTTTCTATATATTCTCTAACTTCTCGCCCTCTCTCTCCAATTAAAGCAATGACATTGATTGTAGATTTCGATCCCAAAGCGATTGCTGAAAGTAGGGAAGATTTTCCACTGCCTGGTTCAGAAAAAACTCCGATGCGTTGTCCCTTCCCCAAGGTAAGAAAGGCATCAATCGCTTTAATTCCGGTGGGAAAGATTTCATCTATAGGCTGCCTCACCATAGGAGATGGTGGAATAGAAAGAAGAGGTTTTTTATGTGTCTTAGGAAGATCTTCCTTATTGTCCATAGGATTGCCAAAGGCATCTAAAACTCGCCCTAAGAGATAGTCCGACAAATGTAGAGAAGGAGGACGGCGTAAAGGGAGGACTTCAGTCCCGAGCGCTACAGAATATAGAGGGGACAAGGACATAAGAAGCGTAGTTTGATTGTGAAAACCAATGACTTCGGCAAGAAGATTAGGATTTTTTGTTGATGAAATTTTACAGAGCTCTCCAAGACATGCCGAAAGTCCTTGGACCTCAATAAGATTCCCAGAAACCTTTGATAATAAACCACAAGTACGGTAAGGCTGCCAATTATGAACGTGTATTTTCTCGTTATTTAGATAATTCATGCTGTCAAAACAGAAAGTAGATGGTCTAATTCTTCTCCAATTTCTTGTCTAAAAATGCCTTCAGGTGTTTCTATTTTAAATCCTCCTTGTTTACAACAAGGATCAGAAAGAAACTCAGCATGTTTAATCATAGGGAATTCATGGGTCGCGATCCACTCTTTAAGCATTTTAAGATCTTCAGGGTGTAAGAACACCTTGATAGGAGTTAAAGCTCTTAGTGCTGTATGTCTTTGAAGAGCCGTAGAGATAAGCAATGTTAGCTCTTCAGGATTTTCTAATTTCTTATAGAGGAATTTTTCACAGATGAGAAGAGCTATTTCTAGGAGATCTGGTTTTAACTGATGAACTGTTTTTTCTACCTCTGCCAGCATGTGGATAGAAAGTTTTCGAAACAGGTTTACCAGAGAATATAGTTCTTGGCATGCCTGATCGTTTATAGGATGTTCGAGAAGAGTGTCTTGAGGTTCTTTGTCCCAGGAGCTACTTGGATCTGCAAGATGTGACTGAGAAAGAGAACCAGGAGATTGTGGTGTTGTCACAAGAAATACCTAATTCTTAAAGTTTATATTTCAGTACTTGTTGTTTGAGATCTTCGGGCAATTTACTTAATAGTTCTTCTGCTTTGGTAGGGTCCAAATATGAAAGAATTAAAGCTATTTTTTCTGGAGATTCTTTTTGTATGATCTCTATCAGCTTTGAGATATTTATGCCTCGTTTTATTTTCTTTGGTTCAGGAGAAACTCTCTCGTATGCATGCTTAGCAAGGTAAAAACTCGATAATGCAACAATAGTTAAACTTATAATAAGGATCATAATTCCAATGAGAACTTTTGATATTAAAGGTTTCCTATTCTGTAAGCGAGCAAAAGGAATAGTTTCTATAACTATATCGTAGGAATCGTGATAGTTTTGATATAGATACTGTGAGGTGTGAGTAATAATTTTTTCTGATTCTTCTTTAGATAAATGGGAGAGATAACTTTGATTTAGAGTAAGCTGTAACGTAGGCTTACTTTCTCGTAAATGGTAGGCAAGCGCGAAGTGTTCCTTGGGGAAAAGTTTGCCGAGGTAGTTTTCTAATCCATGAATTAATAGAGAGTTGATAGTTATAGATGTCGGCATGTAGAGATTGCCCAAATTGTCTGATAAAGATATATGCTCTCTTGTTAATCCAGGAAGACTACTACAAAGGTACTCCGTGATCGATAAAAGAAGAGGAGGAGTTAGAGACGTTTCTTTTGCTAAAGTAAGAATTACAGAGAGATTTAAAGGGGAGGCCATGTCATCTTCCCCAGGGAATGCAATTGCTACTTTGGAAGAAACAATGGGATAGAAAGAAGTTAGGTCCTTTTCTAATTGTTCTTTTTTTGCTAGAGATTCTATTAGTCTAGGATTCCCCATTTGGGAAAGTTTAAACCAGTTGCTAGAAGTCGTTTCTGTTTTAGGATGGCTAGGATTTGAAGATCGCGTTGAGGACTTTCCAAACAAGACAGCACAACTTACAGCTCCAACGACTAAAAGACAGCCTAGTGGAGAAATCCCTAGAGTAGTAAGTTTTTTTGTCAAATTTTGAAAAAACACAATAGTCCTTCATAAAAATAAACGAAACCTTATGGCATTGTTGCCATCATATGACTCTCTATCAAAAAATATGAATTATTGACAATTGCATCTCCTCTTAGGATTTAGGACTTGAAAATTTTTCAAATCAAAAATTATGGGCTGAGTGCAGAACAATCTCTCTACTTAGAGCTCCAAGTTCGTGTTCTGCGCACCTAATTTTGAAGTTCTAAGAAGTGCTTTTCACATAGCCGAGTTTAAGTAAAAATCTTTGTGATAAAATCGTGGCAATGTTTTTATAACGTTATCCTCTGACTTTAATACTTATACTTTTAGTCTGTTAAAGGAGAGCCTGGTGGATAATGAGGATTTGAAAGATCTAATGAGGACTCATTCACTTTAACTTGAAGTTCCGGATAGATATAGGCTCGTAGGAGCTGTCCTATCGAATTTAGAGTAGACCCTAGTGATGAGGGACATGCTGAACAGTTCCCAGAATAGGCAATGGTCACGACAAGATCTTCTAGAGATTCTACAGTCACCTGTCCTCCATCCATAGCAATATAAGGACCAATTTTTTGTTCTATAGTATTGCGAAGAGCATAGAGTTTTTGTTCATGAGTTAGCGCGTCCCAATCACTTTGATTATAGGGGTCAGCATCTTCGAAATTAGGACTAAACGAGGCTTCTTCCAAAGGAAAGGAGCCATCTTCTAAAGGAATTTCAAGACATTGTTCAACAGCAGCATCTAGTGCATCGATAACAAAATGGTATAAAGAAAGACTATCTTTAGGCAAAGCTGGTTCCTGAATTTGTGTGCGTAGCGATCTATCAATATCATCTACAGTTAATTTATAAGCTTCGCTATAGCTCTTTCCAGCAACAAGATTACAGGTAGTTTCAGCTAAGGGAATTAGATATGGATGACCAAAGTATTGAAACTTTGCATCAAGGATAATACCATTCTGTTTGTCCACAAGCCAATAAAAAGTTAGGCTGTTGCCCATGAGTTTGTGTCCTTGCTTTCCAATGATAAGGTGAGCATTTTTGAGTTCAGCTTCTTCTTCAGAAAATGTTCCCGCACAGTGGGGTGCAAGAAATTTTTTCATAACTTTTGATGATAAAGTAGACCAAAAGACGATCGGTTCAAAAGGTATAGTCATAATGAACTTCCAACTAAGGGATTCAGGTGCTTTATTCCATCGTGCAGTGCTCGAGTTAGTGTAGAGAAAACAAGGTCTTTACTTCTTTCCGTAAGAGAGAAGTGTAGGGCACTATGACATAAAAATGGGGAGACTCCACAGTTTTGTAAAACTTGTGCTAGAGGTTGGAAACGTTCATATCCTAATCCTGGATAAATTCCTTGTTGGTGGAGGTAAAAGGCAAGACTTTCTGCAGGCATATCGGGGATCGCAGCAACAACAATATTAGGTAAGCGGTTATCGACTTCTGAAAATATTAACTGGATAGAAGGATGAGCTTGCTTTAGTTCATCAACGAGTTTGTTACATAAGCTAGAGGTATGAAACGTGAAGAGTGGAAGTGCAGAAAGACGTTCCTCACAAGCAATTTGCATCGCTGCTACTGAACTGAAACATAGGGATCCAGCAACATGAGTGGGAAACCAGGAGGAGAAGACTTTTTCTAGAGATTTGTGAATAAAGATTCCCCCTATTGAACCAATCCCTCCAATCGCGGCTGAAGAAAATGTGATAATATCAGCTTCAAGTATCTCAGGAGTCAGCGAGACCCTTCCTAAAATGTCAGAAATATCCAAGTGGAGAAGTATCTTGCGGTCTTTACATAAGGATACTATAGCATCTAAGGGTTGGATGACTCCTGTTAGTCCATGAGCTGCAGATAATGAAAATAATAAACTGCGAGGACTTAAAGCTTCTATAAGCTGTTCCTCTGTAATTCTTCCTTCATGATTTACGGTTACCCAATCATATGTAGTCGCTAATCCTGGATGGTGACGGAGAGCATTAATGAAAAGTTGTTGGTCGTGGGACGGAAAAACTAGGTGGTTTCTTCCTTGAAATAGTGACTGATTGTCTAAAAGAGCGGAAATGATGATTTTGACTACTTGTGAAAAATCTGAGACAAAGTGAAAGATGTGAGAATCTTTTAACCTTACTAATTTTCGAACACTATTTTCGCTTTTTTCGAGCAGTTTTAAAGCAGAGAAGGGCCCAAGGGAAAATAGATCTGCATGTAGAGCATGATTTTCTTTGACCTTCTCAGATGGAGGAATTGCTAGCTGGTTGTTTAGCCAAAAAGTTCTTGGTATTTTTCGAATTTGCGGTTTGTCCATTGATATACAATTGGTTTTCCTGTAGGCAACTCCAAAGAGAGTACCTCCTCCTCGCTTAATTTTTCTATATCCATAATTAAAGAACGCAGAGAATTTCCGTGTGCGGATACAAAAACATTTTTTGAATCCTTGAGTTGGGGAAGAATACTCTGTTCAAAATAAGGTAGTGTTCTTTGTTTCGTGTCATAGAGACTTTCTCCTTCAGGGGGAGCTATTTTATAACTACGCCTCCAAAGTTTCACTTGTTCTTCTCCAAACTGTTTCGCCGTCTCTTCTTTATTTTTCCCTTGGAGTTTGCCGTACATTCTTTCATTAAGGGCACTAGATCTGTATAGAGGAATCATTTTTTTTTCCTCTTGCTCGTTATAAATTTTAGACATTTCCTGCCCTTCAGGATCATTATGAACAATATAAGGGACTCTCCTAGAGCTATGGTTTGTCATGGCTAGCAATGCTGTCATAAGACTACGTACCAGAGTAGAAGTAAAGATACAGTCTATGGGGAGATCTTGGATCATTCTTCCCGCACAAAAAGCTTCTTCAATCCCTTGCTGACTTAGAGGAATATCTACCCATCCAGAAAATAAATTCTTTGCATTCCAAACAGATTGTCCATGACGTAACAAAATAAGAAGAGCCATATATCCCTAGAGAATTTGTCTTGAGAAAGTAAGCATAGGAAGAAAAAAACTTTTGTCTAGAAAAAATATATGAATAAAAAAGTTTTTAAAACAAAGAACAGTGGACCACTATTGTCCTGCTTAGGCAAAATAGACGTGTTATATGGGGTAAGAATGACAAAAGTGCGTCTCAATAAGTTTTTAGCTTCTGCGGGAGTCGCTTCTCGAAGAAAGTGCGATGAAATTATTTTTTCTGGCTCAGTGACTGTAAACGGTCGTGTTGCTGAAGGGCCCTTTGTTCTCGTAGATTCACAAGACAAAGTCAAGGTTGGCGGCACATATGTTCATATTACTAAGAAAGTATATTTTATGGTCCATAAGCCCATAGGGTACCTATGTTCTTCTGAGAAGAAGTTCCCAGGGACTAAGCTAGTCATAGATCTCTTTGCCCATCTTCCTTATAGGGTGTTTACTGTAGGACGTTTGGATAAAGAAACCTCAGGGTTAATCTTAGTCACAAATGACGGAGAATTTGCAAATAAAATTATCCATCCTTCTTCTGGAATTACTAAAGAGTATCTCCTTAAGGTTGGTCGTGATGTTTCAGCTAAAGATTTAGAAAAATTAATGGGAGGAACACTTATAGATGGCAGACACGTTGCTCCTGCTTCTGTTACTAAAATTCGTCGCGGAACGTTGAAAATTGTTGTTCGTGAGGGGAAAAAACACGAAATACGTTTATTTGCTGAGGCTGCAAGCCTTCCTATTCTCGAGCTCAAACGGATCCGTATAGGGAGTTTAGTTTTAGGAGGCTTACGCTATGGCGAGTATCGTGAACTTACCGATTCTGAACTTGCTACTTATATACAATCATCTCCCTAGCTTGTTTTTTATATACTAACCTGCAATAGATCGAAATCTATGGGATGTATTTTCTATGTTATAGTTAGTAGTATACTTCTTGGCTCCTGTTTAGGAGCTTACTGCCAGCTCTATTATTCAGTAAAAAGTATTGTCTGTTCTTGGGATGTATTAATGATACATGCTTTGGAGAAACGGTATGCATTGATCTCTCTTGCACACCTTATAGGAGAAGAAGATTTTCAATCTAAACGGGAGATAGATTTTTTGTTAAAATGTGATAAGATGCCATGGCGCTCGTTTCTCAAAAACAGTCATGATATTCTTCCGACGTTTAAAGAAATGGAAGATCTTCTTCCTGAGAGATTGCAGATATTTTTGAAGGATCTCGAGAATATTCAATCCGAAGATCAAGTAATCTTTTATATTGAAAATTTTTGGGCGAGCAAAAACCTCTTTGATTTTGAAATCTTTGCTTATGAACAGGCTGTAGAAAAATATGTAAAATTGCGACAGCGTATGTCTTTACGGTTAGCTTGTTCGCTATTTCGCTTTTTGGACCTTCCCGTCATCCAGTTTAGTCGCTAAACAATCTTTAAGATTTTGATCAAGAATGCGTAGTAAATGATCGACAAGAAGTTCTCTAGTACTCTCTATATCTATAGGCTTGCCAATAAGCTCTTGAAGAGATGTTGCCGATTGACCTACATCTTTCAAAGACGTGATAGGAGTATTTCCATTAATGCCAATGCCAAGTATAACCCCGAGAAGGTTCTCTACTTGAACCGTCTCTGGAAGGATTCCCGAGAGTTTTTTCCCCCCAATAAATACGTCGTTTGGCCATTTTATCTTTGCTTTTGTAATGCCTAATTCCTCACATAAGGCAATGACAGCTTCTGTCCCTAAGCGAAATAGACGGGAGGGATCGATATCGAAATCTGTAAGAAAAAAGCAAAAGGTATTCAGGAGATCCCCTTTTGAAGATTGCCAAGTTCTACCAAATTTTCCTCTACCTTCAGTTTGATTCGTTGTAGAGATTATAGTTAGTGCGTAAGGGTCCCACAAATGCATATATGTTTTTGCTAGTGTATTGGTAGAGGGAGTTTCTTCTATATCGTAATAAATAACTTTCATATTCTAAAAATTTACAGTTTGCTCAATAGGAACATGATTATGAGATATCATAAATATTTTCGATATGTGAATTTTTGGGTCTTTTTTATTGTGCTTACTTTGATGTTGCTCAGTGTCGTAGTTATCTCTTCTATGGATTCTACATCTATGTTGGTCAACTCATCTAGGGGATTGTTAACTAATAAAAGTATCATGCAGCTCAGGCATTTTGCCTTAGGATGGACGGCTTTTTTTGTTTGCACCTATTTTGACTACCACTTATTTAAACGTTGGGCATGGTTACTCTACTTTCTGATGATATGTGCTCTCATTGGTCTTTTTTTTGTGCCATCAGTACAAAATGTTCACAGGTGGTATCGAATTCCCTTTATTCATCTAAGTGTGCAACCTTCAGAATACGGGAAGCTCGTTGTGGTCATAATGCTCAGCTATATCTTAGAGTCTAGAAAAGCGGATATTGCATCGAAAAAGACAGCTTTTCTTGCCTGTCTTATTGTAGCAATTCCCTTTTTCCTAATCTTAAAAGAACCTGATTTGGGGACAGCTTTAGTGTTATGTCCTGTCACATTAACAGTTTTCTATTTAAGTAATGTCCACGCCCTACTAGTAAAGTTTTGTACAGTGCTCGCTAGTATAGGGGTCATAGCTTCTTTGTTAATTTTCTCAGGTATCGTCTCTCATGAGCAAATTAAACCTTATGCTCTGAAAGTTATTAAAGAATACCAATATGAGAGACTCAGTCCTTCTAACCATCACCAAAGAGCTTCTTTAATTTCGATAGGACTTGGAGGTATTAAGGGTCGTGGATGGAAGACCGGAGAGTTTGCAGGTCGTGGATGGTTACCTTACAGTTATACAGATTCTGTTTTCTCTGCTTTAGGAGAGGAATTTGGATTACTAGGATTGCTCTTTATGCTTATCCTTTTTTATTTCCTTATATGTTTTGGTTGTCGCACCGTTGCTGTTGCTATAGATGATTTCGGGAAACTACTTGCCGCTGGCATTACTGTATACCTAGCTATGCATGTTTTAATTAACATTAGTATGATGTGTGGGTTGCTGCCTATTACTGGAGTCCCTCTAATCCTGATCTCTTATGGAGGTTCTTCGGTAATCTCTACGATGGCCTCTCTTGGCGTTTTACAAAGTATCTATAGCCGTCGCTTTGCTAAGTACTAGCTTTTGAGTAGACGAAGAGCATTTAACCCAACAATTACAGTGCTTCCCTCATGGAGAATCACTGCAAGCCAGAGGGGAATGATCCCTAGAGATGCTGGCCAAGAAACTAAAAGAATAATAGCAAGAGCTAGTGCAAGATTTTGTGACACAACTTTCTTAGTTTGCTTGGCCTTCTGAATGATCCATGGCAGAGCCGCAAGAGAATCATGAAGAAGAACAATATCAGCAGCTTCTATAGCTGTAGCACTGCCAGCTTCACCCATAGCAATACCAACAGTGGCTTGTGCTAAAGCAGGAGCGTCGTTAATACCATCTCCGACCATCATAATTTGGCGTTCCGTAGCAAGCTCTCGTACTTTCTTTAATTTCTGATCAGGGGAGAGATCAGAAAATACTTCAGAAATTCCTACAAGCTCCGCTGTATTTTCAGCACTAATTTTATGGTCGCCAGTGAGCATGCTTACGGGATAACCTAATTTTTTAAGATCTTTGATAATCTCAGTAGCTTGAGGACGAGGAATATCTCGAAAATAAAATAAAGCAAAGCTCTTCCCTAGGTAGGCTATAGAACAAATTTCTCCTTGTCGTTTGGCTTGATAGATTTTTTGTTGTATCTCTTGAAGATGCTCAGAGGAGACCCTTTTTAACCCTGTTTCTACCCGACCTACAAAAGCTTCTTCTTCATCGAAATAACCACGAACTCCTTCTCCAGGAATAGTAAGATATCGATCAGCAGGGAGTGACGATACTTTTTGTGCTGAGAGATAGGTAACAATAGCCTCAGCTATTGGATGAGACGAGGACTGCTCTAAAGCTAAGACCGAAGGAAAAAAATTATTATTTTTAGGACCAAAGTAATCACAACCTACACAGGTCAGCTGTCCAGTTGTTAATGTTCCTGTCTTATCCATAACTATAGAATTACAAGAAACTAGGCGATCTAAAATGACTCCTCCTTTAAGAAGGATACCATGTTTTGCACACGCATTGATAGCACTTAAATAAGCAATAGGAATTGCAATGATTAAGGCACAAGGGGAGGCTGCAATAAGAAATGCCAGTGCGCGGTAAAAAGCACTTTGAGGTCCTAAAAACGGAATAGAAGTAAATAGAGGAACAAGAATTGCAATCGCACTGGCAATCGAAAAAATAGAGAGAGCATATATTGAAGAATATTTATCCAAACGCTGCTGTAATTTAGGCTTGGAGTTTTGTGCTTGAATCACCAAATTAATGATATGCGCAATCGTAGAATCTGATCCGATACGTAATACACGAAGGTCGAAACTGCCCTCTATATTATGAGCGCCTGCAGGAACAATAGATCCTATATGGCAGGCTTTCGGGACTTTTTCCCCAGTAAGATGCATTAAATTAATAGAAGAGGATCCATGAAGAATTTCACCATCCAAAGGGACAACTTCTCCACTTTTAATGCGTAGGATATTTCCAACCTCAACTTTACTAATAGCGACTTTTTGTAAATTGCCGTTCTCTAAAACTAGCCAGCCTGTAGTAGGAGCTAATTGCTTTAAAGACACGAGAGTGCTTTTTGCTTTTCCTGATACCATCTGACCTAAAGCTTCTGAAATCGCAAATAATACGAGAAGCAAAGCCCCTTCTAGTGCTCCTCCAATAAAAATCGAGCCAAAGGCTGCCGAGGTCATTAAAATATCAATGTTTACTATTTTCTGGCGGATATTATCTAACGATTTAATTAGTGCTGGGGTTCCAGCAAGGAAAAATGTAAATACTATAAATAAGTTGCAAAGATTAACTGCATTTAACCAGTAACTACATAAAGCAATCAAATAGGTCCCTAAAGATAAATATGCAGATTTTAAAGTAAGGTTATGACTTAACCTACGGTTTTCAGCTGACAAAAGGGGACTTGTATCTTCTGTCATTCCTGATTCAAAAAATGTATTTAATATTTCTGCAGAAAATGACGTGGAAAACAAACGAGAAAACACTTAACAACCTGTTATAATAATTTCATTAATGATGAGATGATACTTACTGAAGTAATGAAAATTCCTAATACCCAAACTATTTCAGAGATCTCATTATTTTCCAGAATCTTGGCTTTAACCAGGGAAAGTAGTAAAATTACACCAGTAGAAAAAATGCCTGCAAGAGTATAGCTTACGCATAAGACAAGAGGTAAAAAGATCAGAAGACCACAAATACTTCCTAGGATTTTAGTTCCTCCTTGAATCAGAGGGTGGGGAACATCTTCTTTGCGAATACCGAGTTCTTCACGGATCATCGTATCTAGCAAAAGTGTAGAGTCGGAGCTAACATGCTCTACCATTTCTTGAAGTAAAGGGTCTTTAAACCCTTGGTTTTCAAATAAAACGCGAAGTTCAATTTTTTCTTGATTTAAGTTTTCCTCAATTTCATTTTTTTCTTGGAGCATAGAACGGTGCGTGAGTTCAATATAGGCCCAAGCCTTTCTTGCTTTTAAGCACCCATGGTAAAATGTCCAGCCGAGACCTAAAGAAATTAAAGCTTTGGCTTGGATAGAACGACTTGTAGGAACAAGGAAGAACAAAGTGCGAATGAAAAAAAGAAAAACACCAGTAGATAAAGCATTATTAGCTAGGTGATAAAAAAAACCGCTTCGTGTTTTATGAGGTTCACCATTACATAGTGCATGCTTGTCTCTAACATGTTTTATATGGTTGCCTGGGGTTTGTGATTTAAAGTGATCGTAAGAATCCTTTTTAGTCATAATTTCCCTTAGAACTTGATACTACTTTGAATTTCATGTGTCCGTAATTGTAGCTTACCCATGATCTTGAGGAGAAAGAATCTCTAAACCGCCTAAATAGGGACGTAGAACTTCAGGAACGATCACAGAGCCGTCTGCCTGCTGGTTATTCTCTAAAATTGCTACAAGAAGGCGCGGCGTTGCGAGCCCAGAGCCATTAAGAGTATGAACAAATTGTAGCTTTCCCTGGCTATCTTTATATCTTGTTCCAGATCGTCGTGATTGGAAGTCAGTACACTGAGAAATAGAAGAAACTTCATAAAAAGCATTCTGACCAGGCAACCAGACTTCAGCATCTATAGTCTTAGATGCGGTAAAAGACATATCTCCAGTGCTAAGCAAGGAAAGACGATAAGGCAATTTCAACTCTTTAAGGATTTCTTCAACAATATTCAGCATTTTTGCATAAGCAATATCATCTTGATCGGGTCTTGTAAAGGCAAACATTTCCACTTTATGGAACTGATGTACGCGCACAAGCCCCCTTTCGTGAGCTCCTGCAGCCCCTGCTTCTCTACGGAAGCAAGGAGTACTCGCAGCATAGTAAAGCGGAAGGTCTTTTTCTCCGAAGATCTCTTGAGTATGGAAACCATTAAGTACTACTTCTGCAGTAGGAATCAGGTAAAGATATTGATCGCCATCCTCAACACGGTAGTATTGCCCGTCAAATTTTGGAATTTGCCCAGAACCAAATAAAATTTCTTTTTTTACTAATAATGGAGGAAGCCAGAGCTGAAATCCATGAGCTGCTTGTTTTTGTAGCATATAAGTAAGAAGAGCCCACTCCAACAGAACTCCTCGATTTTTATAAGCAGGCCACCCCGATCCTGTTGTTTTTGCCGCTGCTTGAAAATCTAAAATTTCTAACTTCTGATTTAGCTCTAAATGATGCTTGGCAGGAAAAGAAAATGTTGGAAGATCTCCAACAGTTTTGATTACTTGATTGCCAGATTTATCCTCAGATATAGGGACGTCGTCAGCTGGATAATTCGGAAGATGAGAAAGAAGTTCTTGTAGTCTACCGTACTTTGCATCGAGTTCCTGTTCAACTTCCTGAAGATTGAAAACAATAGCTTCTACTTGTTGAATTAAGTTAGTCGCATCTACACCCTGAGTTTTAGCTTTATGGATTTCTTGAGATAGTACCCTCCTTTCTGCTTGTAAAGTTTCTGATTTCGTTTTTAGCTGACGAACCTCTTGGTCTAAAGATAGGATAAAATCTAAAGAAATTTTTGGATCTTTTTTCCGAAGACGGTCTTCACATTCCTTAGGCATCTTGCGTATAATTTTTATATCCAGCATTCTTCTCTCATTGTTAAGTAGTGCTTTCGAACAGATAGATTATATGGAAGATTTTTCTGAGCAACAACTCTTTTTTATGCGTCGTGCTATAGAAATTGGAGAACGGGGTAGAATCACAGCTCCGCCAAATCCTTGGATAGGATGTGTCATTGTTAAAGAGAATCGTATTCTTGGAGAAGGTTTCCATGCTTATCCTGGAGGACCTCATGCTGAAGAAGTCGCTATAAACAATGCGTCTGAATCTGTTTTTGGATCAGATGTATATGTCTCTCTCGAACCTTGTTCTCACTATGGATTACGCCCTCCGTGTGCTAATTTACTCATCAAACATAAGATAAAGCGAGTGTTTGTTTCTCTAGTTGATCCGGATCCTAAGGTTGCGGGTCATGGAATAAAAATATTACGTCAGGCAGGTATTCAAGTTTATGTGGGTATTGGAGAGACCGAGGCATATACGTCACTGCAACCCTATCTATATCAACGTACTTATAATCGTCCGTGGATAATACTTAAAAGTGCTGCGAGTATTGATGGTCAAATTGCAGATTCTCAAGGCAAGTCTCAATGGATCACTTGTCCAGAGGCACGCAACGATGTCGGAAAGCTGCGCGCAGAGTCCCAGGCAATTCTTGCAGGTTCCCGTACAGTTCGTTTCGATAATCCCTGGCTAACTGCACGACAACCCTCAGGATCTTTATATTCTCGACAACCCTTACGTGTTGTTCTAGATAGTTATGGAAACATTCCTTACGAGTTCAAGGTCTTTGATAAGGCAAGTCCTACCCTTTATGTAACCACAACACGGTGTCCTAAAAATTATATAAAGATTTTGGAGGGACTAGGTATTGAGGTATTAATAACAGAACTAACTTCATCAGGAGTTGACCTTCACCACCTCTATGACTATCTTGCAAATAAAAAAATATTACAAATTCTTGTGGAAGGTGGAGCAAACTTACATACATCTTTATTAAAAGAAAAACTTGTTAATTCGGTTATTCTGTATTCAGGGCCAATGATTCTTGGAGACCAAAAGAAGCCTCTCATTGGATCATTAGGAGCACTTTTGGACTCTGCATATCTTTTGAAGCCAAGACGGTCTCAAATTTTAGGGAATTCTTTAAAGGTAATCTGGGAAACCTTACCCAATTTTCGTGATGCCATAAGAAATTGAAGGGAAAGGATTTTTAGAGTAGCATACTTAGCATAGAAATCTGTTTATGCGAGGGAGTGAAGTGATAGAAACTCAAGAAAATATGAGTGCTCCAGATTTTGTTTCGTTAGAACAAGCTGTTCAAGATCTACAAGCAGGGAAATTCGTCATTGTTATTGATGAAGCTTCAAGGGAAGATGAGGGAGATTTAATTATAGCTGGAGAAAAAATCACAGTTGAAAAGATGACTTTTCTGCTTCAGCATACTACAGGCGTTGTCTGCGCTGCTTTAAGTGAGGAACGCCTTTTACGTTTGAATCTTCCTCCCATGGTGAAAGATAATCGTTGCCATTTTAAAACCCCTTTCACTGTATCTGTAGACGCTGCTCATGGAGTGACTACAGGAGTTTCTGCTGCAGATCGAACCAAAGTAGTCCAACTATTAGCAGATCCCAGAAGTAAACCAGAGGATTTTATTAGCCCGGGACACTTCTTCCCTCTAGCGAGTTCTCCAGGAGGGGTATTAAAACGGGCAGGTCACACGGAATCTACTGTCGATCTTATGCAATTGGCTGGACTTGAACCTTGTGGTGTCCTTGCAGAATTGGTGAATGAAGATTATTCTATGATGCGACTACCACAAATTTTAGAGTTTGCAAAAAAGTACAAGATTTCCGTCATACCAGTGACATCTATCATAGCTCATCGTATGCTCTCTGATCGTCTTGTGTCTAAAATTTCATCAGCGCGCCTGCCAACAACTTATGGAGACTTTACTGTTCATGTTTATGAATCCTTATTAGATGGTATGCATCACCTAGCCTTGGTTAAAGGTGAGGTTGAACAAAAAAGCAATGTCTTAGTTCGTGTCCACTCAGAGTGTATCACCGGAGATATTTTAGGATCTAAACGTTGTGATTGCGGAGAACAATTAGATTCGGCAATGCGCTACATTGCAGAACAAGGCCAAGGTGTTATTGTTTATTTACGAGGACAAGAAGGTCGTGGTATAGGTTTAGGCCATAAAGTGCGTGCTTATGCTCTTCAAGACAATGGCTATGATACTGTGGATGCCAATCTAATTATGGGATTTCCTGTAGATTCAAGGGAATATGGTATAGGAGCACAAATTCTTGTTGATCTCAAGTTGTCAACAATTAGATTAATCACTCATAATCCTAAAAAATATTTTGGACTTCAAGGTTTTGGACTTAGCATTACCGAAAGAGTTCCTCTCCCTGTGCGTATTTCTGAAGAGAATGAACACTACTTGAGAACAAAACAAGAACGTATGGGACATTGGTTAGACCTTCCATGCTGCGATAATAAAAGATAACTCTTCAAGGATATTTATGGATACACTTACAGGACATTTATCAGCAAAGAACTTACGTATTGCTATTGTTGGCTCTTGCTTTAATCAACCCATAGCTGATGCCCTTGTCTCCGGTGCTCAGCAAACCTTTTTGCAATGCGGGGGTAGTGCAGATGGATTGCTTACTATTCGTGTTCCTGGAGCTTTTGAGGTCCCTTGTACAATCAAAAAACTTTTATCTTCAGGGAAAAAATTTGATGCTATTGTTGCTTGCGGTGTTCTTATCCAAGGAGAAACAGATCATTACAACCAAATCGTAAATCAGGTGGCCTCAGGCATTGCTACACTTACTCTGGAATTTTGCCTTCCGATAACTTTTTCTGTAGTGACTGCTCCTTCTCCTCAAATTGCTTGGGAGAGAGCTGGTATTAAGGGTTGCCATTTGGGCATTTCTGGAATGACCACAGCTATAGAAATGGCTACGCTGTTCTCTCAAATCTAGTTCTTAAATACAACTTTGTAGTTGATATAGCTTTTAACTCAGGGACTATTTGAAAAAAATTTTTCTATAAGTTTATGCTTACAGTTCCGTTCAAATGAATGCGAACAGCTATACTTTCAGAAAAAATATCCAAGCCCCCTGAAGATGACATAGTCTCAGAAAAATCTAAAACAGTATTTTGTGGAAGTAATTGCTTGTTTAGCATGTCCTTATGAGAACGCAAACTCTTTACTAATAAGGACAGCATTGTCGAGTATACTTGACGTAGCCGGTTTTCTGGACTTACTGTAGATCCATGAGTAGCGAGTGATAGCCCAGCAATTAAACTGGGAAGACCACGACATGTTAAAGGAATATGTTGTCCCTGTACTGTATAGAAGCTATTCACAAGACTCTCAGATTCTTCAGAAGGCAAATTTTTAAAACTCCAAGCCAAAGTAGTCGCTTCTGTTGGCGAGAGATTCATTAGAGTTGCTAAGCGAACTAAAGTCATGTCAGTTCGCGATGCTCCTTCAAAACCCAAGCGATTCGCTCGATAGGTAAAATAGCGAGAAAAGGCTTCTTCTACAGTCGCATGCTGTTGCAACATTAAAAGTAGAGGAGCAAAGTTAACATAAAATTCTTGAGAATAGTTTTTTTCTCCACACGTGTCCAAACAGTAAAGATACAGATCCAAGATGGCAAGAGATCGGCGTGTTCTCCAAGTAGAGAGCAATTTGGTGCTAGGAACCTCTGTTAAATTCAAAAGAGAATTATAGTTTCCTAAGCCACGTAGGGAGGATAAAATGTCTTGTTGTTCTGGAGATAACCTTGCATACGAGGGACAAAGTTCTGGGAAAGTACGTAAGACATGCAAGCATTTTGTATAAAAAGTCTCTGGGCAAGAATCTGTAAAATAAGGTTTGAATATAGACACAGCTTTTGCAGAACAACCAATATGCCTGAGTACGATTGCTGTTTCTAAAATTCTAAGTGTATTGTCAAAGCTTTTAGGAGAATTTAAAAAGAAAAGCAATTGTTTGTGAGCCGATTGGAATTGTTTAAATGTTATACCTCCTTCTTCAGTAGGTGCAATCTGGGAAACTTGGATATAGGATTGGCGGGATCCTTGGATCAAAAGGTGTAGATGAATGATACTGCGAATAGCAATGTCTAAAGCAGGGACTTTTTTGTTAAAAAATTTTTCAGAATAAACCATGTCAATAGGATGAGATATACTGGGAGCCCCTGTAGATTCTATGAGCCAAAGAAGCTCGGGATATTGGCGTAGCTTCTGTTCTATCCATGCTTCAGAGCCAATTTTAACTTTTGATTGGGAATGCTGAGTAGATGCCTGTGGTATAGCATAGCTGATAGAAGGCATTCCTATAAGCAAAGTTATCGGGAAAATCAAGACCTTGATTGTAAGATTTTTTAACATAGAAGCCTCTTCTCTATCATGTCACTTTGTTAATATCTTTAAATTTAAAGATATTAACTAAAAACCCCATTTTGATAACAAAATGCCCAATAACAAATCAACTCGAGAAACACAAGAAAGTTTTCCTCGGAGAAGAGGTCAAGGTTCCTAAAAGGATACTAAGGATAATACAGTTATTGCTAATAATTTTTATTAAAATAGGCGTATTTAAATGGAAATATGCTATAATATTTTAAATTAAATTTTTATTTTAACTAAAAAATAATGAAAAGATTCATTTACAAAACCATATTTTGCGGGTTAACTTTACTTACCAGTTTGAGTAGTTGTTGCTCAGATCCTAGAGGATACAACCTTGAAACAAAAAACTCGGGAGACTTAAATGATAAGTCTGGTATACTGACGGAAAATCATGAAACGCCTTCTCTTGTCAAGAGGCTGTCCCGTCGTTCTCGAAGACTCTTTGCTCGACGTGACAAAACTAGGAAGGACACACAGCAAGTGGAAGCTAACTTTAAGACTTATGCAGAAAAAATTTCAGAACAGGATGAAAGAGACCTTTCTTTCGTTGTGTCTTCTGCTGCAGAGAAATCGTCTATTTCTTTAGCTTTGTCTCAAAGTGAAATTAAGAGTGCTTTGTACCGTATTCGAGAAGTTCACCCCCTAGCTTTATTGCAAGCTCTTGCTCAGAACCCTGAGTTGATAGAGGGTATGAGAAAAATGCAGGGTCGTGATTGGATTTGGAATCTTTTCTTAACTCAATTAAGTGAAGTATTTTCTCAAGCTTTATCTCAAGGAGTTATCACTGAAGAAGATATTGCCGCATTTGCTTCCACCTTGGGCCTGGACTCTGGGACCGTTGCGTCCATTGTCCAAGGGGAAAGGTGGCCTGAGCTTGTCGATATAGTGATAACTTAATCTTGCAGAGCTTTCTATAACTGCGCTTCCTTTCCCCAAAACGAGTCGGAAAGGAAGCCTAATAGTTTTCTCTTGGGTCTTCCTGAGGTTTTTAATCAATAACAACAGGAGAAACAATGTTATATTTTATAGAACAGCTTAATAAATTCAGTACATCATTCTGTGTATTCCCCATAATATTATTATTAGGGGGACTCTTAACATGGAAATTACGAGGATTGCAGTTTCATGGGTTAAAATTAGGTTTTAACTTAATGCTGCAAAATAAGTTAGACGATAATTCATCAAAAGTAGGCGAAGTCTCTTCCTATGAAGCTGTAGCTGGAATCTTGGCAGGTAATTTTGGGACTGGAAATATCGCAGGTATGGCGATTGCCTTAGCTTGTGGGGGACCGGGAGCTCTAGTCTGGATATGGCTTGCAGCCTTGCTTGGAGCTATCGTGCAATACGCTGGTTCTTATTTGGGATCCAAGTATCGGCGATCTCAAGGAAATTCGGGAGAATTTATTGGAGGACCCATAGCTTGTCTTGCTTTTGGCATGCGGAAGAAGGTCCTTGCAGGCCTCTTCGCTATATTCACTATTATGACTGCATTTTGTGCGGGGAATTGTGTTCAAGTGAGCTGTATCGTCCCTCTTTGTGCAGAAGGTATACTAAAGAAATTACTCGTTGGAATTGTATTGGCTCTAGTAGTGATTCCTGTCTTATCTGGAGGTAATAACCGTATACTAAGGTTTTCTGCTCGTGTAATCCCTTTCATTGCAGGATTTTACTGTATCTCTTGTGGAATTATTCTCTTTCAACATGCAGCAAAAATTTTCCCTGCAATTAAGCTAATCTGCTCTTCTGCATTCGGACTTAAGGCTGGACTTGCTGGACTTGGTGGGTATACTCTAGCTCAAGTCATTGCTACAGGAATCAATCGTGCGGTCATGGCTACAGATTGTGGAAGTGGAATGGTCTCTATTCTTCAAGCAAATACAAAAAGTAAGAATCCTGTTGTAGATGGACTAGTTACTCTAGTTCCCCCAGTGATTGTTATGATTGTTTGTTCAATCACGACACTCGTTCTTGTTGTTTCTGGGGCTTATGGTTCTGGAGCAGAAGGGACACTAATGGTAATGAGTGCATTTAAAAACAGTTTAGGATCTATAGGCAGTATCGTAGTTATCCTTGCTATGGCTTTGTTCGGATATACAACAATATTGACATGGTTTGCTTGCGCAGAAAAAAGTTTGGAATATATGATCCCAGGAAGACGCGCGAATCTATGGCTTAAGGCTATATATGTCTTAGTGATTCCTCTAGGGGGAATTATTGATATGCGTATGATTTGGGCTTTATCCGACACAGGTTTTTCTGGTATGGTCATCCTTAATTGTATAGCTTTAGTAGCTCTATTTAAGGATGTAGTATCTACAAATCAAAGTGTTGCTGTGCTCAAACAACAGGCTAGCTATGTTGCAGATCCTGTGCGTAATCTAGATGCTTAACGGAGAGAAGAATGCAATTATTATCCCCAGCGTTTGCTTATGGTCGTGCTATTCCTAAAAAGTATACATGTCAAGGAGAGGGTATCTCTCCTCCCCTAACTTTTGTGGATGTTCCTAGTGCTGCCAACAGCCTTGCCTTGATTGTCGAAGATCCTGATGTCCCTAAGGAAATTCGTAGCGATGGTTTATGGATCCATTGGATAGTGTATAATTTATCCACCACAATTACCAATTTAGCGGAAGGAGCTGAAATCTTTGCTGTACAAGGATTGAATAGCTCAGGAAAAGCTGCTTATGAAGGTCCTTGTCCTCCAGATAGACAGCACCGTTATTTTTTTACCCTATTTGCCCTTGATATCGTTCTTCCAGAAGAAGAAAATGTTACTCGAAATCAATTGTATGAAGCCATGGAGCATCATATTATAGAACAAGCAGAATTAATGGGGACCTATGAAAAAAGTTAGAAATCAATCCTCTTCAGGAATGAATTCTTCTCGCTTTTTTCTATGCTTCCAATACAATGGCCCATAGTGATAACAAATCTCCTGACCTGCATGTATGCGTGTTATTGTTCTGATAATCACATGGAATAATCCATTGTTAAAAATTCCCACAGCTTCTGCGTTAGGTTGGTCACTATGGTTGATAAAGCGAGTAATATTTCCTCGACTCCCACTATCAATAGTAAAATATTTCCAAGAGAATAAAGGCATAGGATAGCGAAAACAATAGTCATTTTCATCCATCCAAATCGCTTGACGTCGACGCAAAACTCCTGTGTATTCGCCGATATAGGTCCATGGAGGAATGTCATCATATGCAAAAACTCCATATCCTATGTATGAGTTAATCCAACATATAGAAACAGGTGGTGTAGGCGGTTTTATTAAATCTTGTTTATGTAATTTTCCTAGCCATTTAGCTAAAGGAGAAATTAAATGTCGTTTTTCTGCTTTATGACAAAAATTGAGAATTTGTTGTTCTACTCTCCAATCAAAAAAAACTAGAGAAGTAAGTAACCGAAAACGAAGAAGTTGACTAGCTCGTTCTAAAGAATAAGGTTGACTATCTAGCCAATTGCTGTTCAAAGAAAGATATATAGACGTAGGAGATTCTGTGATTAATTCGGACATGTTACCTCTAAATGAGAAAAGTATGTTGGAGAGGTAATCCCATTTGCTAATGTAATTTCTGGAGATACAGAAGTCAGAGAAGCTATCGCTTCGGATACCGTAACAAACGCTAACTCGGGATTATTACACTCACTAGAAAGATGAGCAAGATATAATTTTTTTAACCTTGGGGTAATGATCTTTTGCAAAAGATTCCCGCATTCATAGTTAGAAATATGACCTAATTTACTTAATACTCGTTTCTTATAGACATCAGGACGCTGAGATTGCCGAACTAGTTCGGGATCATGATTCGATTCTATCAACAAGTAGTCACAATCATAAAGTTCATGAGTGATCCAAGAGGTCACCCAACCCAGATCTGTACAAAAGCCTATCCTTTTTTCACGATAATTAAAAAGAAATCCTACAGGATCTAGAGCATCATGAGGAACATTGAAAGTCTGTATTTGAAGATCATGAAAACAAAATGAAGATCCTGTTGAGAAGATCTTAAATTCTGGATGAATCTCTAAAAGTTGACATAAAGCACGGGCAGTATCTAGGTTGCAAACAATAGGAGTGTTGTACATTTTCACAAAATTCTTAATGCCAACGATATGATCATAATGTTCATGAGTAACAAAAATGGCCTGAATATCTTCCGGATGGATGTTCATAGAGAGTAGTTCTCGAGTAACTACCTGTCTACTGACTCCTAAATCAATAAGAATCTTGCAAGAGGCTGTACCTAGATAAGTAGAATTTCCTTTGGATCCAGAAGCTAGAGGAAAAAAGCCTTCCATAACTAACCTTCTCGAGGCGGATGTTCTACAAGTATTTGACGAGGTTTAGCGCCTTCTGAGGGGCCAATAATCCTAGCCTCTTCAAGCTGATCGATCAAGCTTGCAGCGCGGGCATAACCAATCTTTAATTTTCTTTGAAGGAAGGTTGTTGAAGCATTTCCTGTTTGTAAAATTAAAGTTTTCGCTTGTAAAAACAAAGGATCTTTCTCTCCAGAGTTATCAGTATCGCAACTATCAAAAGTATTAAAAGAAGGAATCACATATTGTGTCGGGAATCTTGAACACAAATCTTTGATAACTTTGTTGATGTCTTCATCGCAAATATACGCGCCTTGTGCACGTATTGTCCCAAAAATAGAAGGTAAGAGTACAAGCATGTCGCCGTTCCCCATCAAATTTTCAGCTCCAGGTTCATCTATGATAATCTGACTGTTAACTTTGTTCGCGACTTTAAAAGAAATTCGAGAAGGAAAGTTTGCCTTGATTAACCCTGTAATTACTTCTCTTGAAGGGCGCTGTGTCGCTAAAATAAGATGAATGCCTACGGCTCTCGCCATTTGGGCTAATCGAATGATTGGTGTTTCAATATCTTGGGACGAAGAAAGAAGCAAATCTGATAACTCGTCAATAATACCTACCATAAAAGGCATTGTTTCAGGAATATCCCTATCATAAGAGGCTTCTATAGTCTTGTTGCGAGTGCGTGAGTTAAAAGCTTGAATATTGCGCAATCCCAGATACCTTAAGATCTCATATCGGGACTCCATCTCTTTCACTAGCCAAACTAAAGCTTTATAAACCTCACGTGATTCCGTAATGACAGGTGATAGCATATGGGGCAATTGTGAATATCCTGTTAGCTCTACTTTTTTAGGATCAATAATAACTAGTTTGATTTCAGAAGGTAGTGTAGTCATGATCATCGACATCACAATCGTATTAATGCACACAGATTTTCCAGATCCTGTAGTACCAGCAATAATGAGGTGAGGCATTGTAGCTAAGTCTGCCCAAAGGTTATCACCATTTGCTTTCTTACCGAGTAATAAAGGAATTTGTAACTTTCGGTGTTGCTTTTGATAATCTTTTAATAAGTCACGAAAATTAACGGCTTGAGGAAATGGTGTAGGAATCTCAATACCGACAGCCGCTTTCCCTGGAATCGGAGCAATAATACGTATACTTGAAGCTTGTAATTTTAAGGCAATATCGTTTTCTAATGACTTGATTTTCTGTACCTTAACGCCAGAATGAGGAAGAACTTCAAAAGCCACTAATGTAGGTCCCGAACAGATATTTCCAATATCAGCATCAATACCAAAACTCGTAAGAGTCTGTTTTAAAATTACAGCTTTTTTTTGAAGTTCAACTTGTAATGACTCGGGGCGAGCTTCTTCATTTTTACTAAGTAAATGATATTGCGGAAGATTCTCCTCAGAAATAGCTAAACTTTTTAGTCTGGGAAGAATTAACTTTTCTTTACCCCTTGGGTCCCCTGTTAAAGTCATAGTTTGAGATAAAGGTATGACTTTAACCTCTTTCACTTTAGTCTCTTGAGGTTCTATGGCTTTCGTTAGTAAACGTTTGCAAGGATGAGGAGTAAGGAAAAAGGCTTCTTTTTTAGAAGGACTCTCTTTTTGAGCAGTTGGTGAAATTGACTCGTCTAAAATTATAGATTCAGAAACTCGAGGTGATACAGATTGTGGTTTAGAGAACGGAGACAGGTTTTTAGTAATAAATGGAACGGAAGGCTTAGGGAGATAAGTACGCTTATTTATTAGTTTTTTTAAAAACTTGAAACAAGTTCGGAAAAAAGAGAAAAAATTTTTTTTGATGCCTTCTTGAAAGGTTTTTTTTTTTAGTAAAGCAATTCCTCCACAAAGATAGAGTAATGAGAATAGCATTAAAAATCCAAAAATCAAAGCTGTCCCTACAGAACCAATTAAATGCTTTAAGCAGAAAGATTGTCCTTCATAAAATAAGTAGAAAGGAATCCCTCCCAAATAAGATACAGGAGGGTTATTCCCTAAAATAAACTTTGGAAGACGTGTATCTAATATAGGAGGAAGTGTTCCTACTGGGGAGGACATTGATAAAAGGATACAAGTACAAAGGGGGAGAGAAAGAAAAGCTGCACTTTTATATAACAAAATTGATCGAGGAGTCTTTTTAAAGTATAAAAAAGATAACCAAAGAAAATAAAGAGGAATAAAAAAAGCAGAAACACCGAAAAAATACAGTAAAAAAGAACTGAAGGACCAGCCTAATAAACCTATCCAATTTTGAGTGCACGGTTGATCTCTATGGAAGCTATATAGGCTTAGTGCAGAAAAACAAGAAAACAACAAATATAAACTTGCTTTTGCTGCTAAGGGTAAAGATGGAAGACGAGGGCGCCTGCTCTTTTTTCTTTCTCTTATCATAAGCTATATAAGATTCTAGGTATTGTCGGGCTTCGTATATAGATTTCGTTATATCAAGAAAAACAAAAGAAACAAAGAAGATAAAGAGGGCGAACGACGGGGCTTGAACCCGCGACCTTCGGAACCACAATCCGACGCTCTAACCAACTGAGCTACGTTCGCCAAACCATACAAAATTTAGGAAAAATATTAGCTTTAGAATGAAATTTATCCAAGATAAAAAGGTTCGGATAGAAGAATCTTAATATTCTATACATAACTAAGACCAGTCTGATAGAAGATTGATATAGATTTTTTGAAATAAGAGAAAGATAGCGTTAGCTAATAGAAACTTTTCACAATGGCTTCATCAAAAATCAATAGGCGCATTTATTTTGAAGCTATTGTTATTATCGAATTTTGCCCTTTAAACTACGCCCTGAGGGCTAAAATTGCTTTATGTAAAAAAATAAAAAATAAAAGTCGAGCGAAATGCGTTGCTAAAAAAATATCATTTTTTATAGGATGTTGCTTTCTTCTTGAGTGCGACTCTTAAAAAAAGAAGAAGAACCTACACTTCGATGTAGGTATGCAACGAAGGTTTTTCAGTTTTATTTGAACTGTTAAATTTTTCTTCTTAACAATGCAAATGAGATAGAATGCAGGCCAGTATAAAATGCTTGTGAGGATCTTTTGAAAGATCCGTTAATTTTTTTTATTTTTTCTGAGAATTTGATCTTGGTTCAGATTGAACGCTGGCGGCGTGGATGAGGCATGCAAGTCGAACGGAATAATGACTTCGGTTGTTATTTAGTGGCGGAAGGGTTAGTAATACATAGATAATCTGCCCTCAACTTGGGAATAACGGTTGGAAACGATCGCTAATACCGAATGTAGTGTATTTAGGCATCTAATATATATTAAAGAAGGGGATCTTCGGACCTTTCGGTTGAGGAAGAGTTTATGCGATATCAGCTTGTTGGTGGGGTAAAAGCCTACCAAGGCTATGACGTCTAGGCGGATTGAGAGATTGACCGCCAACACTGGGACTGAGACACTGCCCAGACTCCTACGGGAGGCTGCAGTCGAGAATCTTTCGCAATGGACGAAAGTCTGACGAAGCGACGCCGCGTGTGTGATGAAGGCCTTAGGGTTGTAAAGCACTTTCGCCTGGGAATAAGAGAGATTGGCTAATATCCAATCAATTTGAGCGTACCAGGTAAAGAAGCACCGGCTAACTCCGTGCCAGCAGCTGCGGTAATACGGAGGGTGCTAGCGTTAATCGGATTTATTGGGCGTAAAGGGCGTGTAGGCGGAAAGGAAAGTTAGATGTTAAATTTTGGGGCTCAACCCCAAGTCAGCATTTAAAACTATCTTTCTAGAGGATAGATGGAGAAAAGGGAATTCCACGTGTAGCGGTGAAATGCGTAGATATGTGGAAGAACACCAGTGGCGAAGGCGCTTTTCTAATTTATACCTGACGCTAAGGCGCGAAAGCAAGGGGAGCAAACAGGATTAGATACCCTGGTAGTCCTTGCCGTAAACGATGCATACTTGATGTGGATGGTCTCAACCCCATCCGTGTCGGAGCTAACGTGTTAAGTATGCCGCCTGAGGAGTACACTCGCAAGGGTGAAACTCAAAAGAATTGACGGGGGCCCGCACAAGCAGTGGAGCATGTGGTTTAATTCGATGCAACGCGAAGGACCTTACCTGGACTTGACATGTATTTGACAGCTGTAGAAATACAGTCTTCCGCAAGGACAGATACACAGGTGCTGCATGGCTGTCGTCAGCTCGTGCCGTGAGGTGTTGGGTTAAGTCCCGCAACGAGCGCAACCCTTATCGTTAGTTGCCAGCACTTAGGGTGGGAACTCTAACGAGACTGCCTGGGTTAACCAGGAGGAAGGCGAGGATGACGTCAAGTCAGCATGGCCCTTATGTCCAGGGCGACACACGTGCTACAATGGTTAGTACAGAAGGTAGCAAGATCGTGAGATGGAGCAAATCCTAAAAGCTAACCCCAGTTCGGATTGTAGTCTGCAACTCGACTACATGAAGTCGGAATTGCTAGTAATGGCGTGTCAGCCATAACGCCGTGAATACGTTCCCGGGCCTTGTACACACCGCCCGTCACATCATGGGAGTTGGTTTTACCTTAAGTCGTTGACTCAACCTATTTATAGGAGAGAGGCGCCCAAGGTGAGGCTGATGACTGGGATGAAGTCGTAACAAGGTAGCCCTACCGGAAGGTGGGGCTGGATCACCTCCTTTTTAAGGACAAGGAAGGTTGTTCTTGTAACAACCGGACTAGGTTGGGCAAGTATTTTATTCTCTGTATTCTATTTCTTTTGCATTGTTAAGTTTTTTCTCAAGACATTCAGTATATGATCAAGTATGTTATGTAAATAATCATGGTAACAAGTATTTTTCACATATAATAATAGACGTTTAAGAATATCTGTCTTTAGGTGAAGTTAACTTGCATGGATCAAAAAATTTACAGACCAAGTTGTTAAGAGCTATTGGCGGATGCCTTGGCATTGACAGGCGATGAAGGATGCGTTTACCTGCAGTAATCTTCGGTGAGCTGGTATAAAGCTATGACCCGGAGGTATCCGAATGGGGCAACCCGATAGACTAATAGTCTATCATTATATGCTGAATACATAGGCATATAAGGCGACACCCGCTGAACTGAAACATCTTAGTAAGCGGAGGAAAAGAAATCAAAGAGATTCCCTGTGTAGCGGCGAGCGAAAGGGGAAGAGCCTAAACCACATTTTTAATGTGGGGTTGTAGGGTCGATAATGTGGGATCTTAAGTTTTAGTTGAATATTTCTGGAAAGTTGAACGATACAGGGTGATAGTCCCGTAAACGAAAAAACAAAAGACTCTAATCGATACCTGAGTAGGGCTAGACACGTGAAACCTAGTCTGAATCTGGGGAGACCACTCTCCAAGGCTAAATACTAGTCAATGACCTATAGTGAACCAGTACTGTGAAGGAAAGGTGAAAAGAACCCTTGTTAAGGGAGTGAAATAGAACCTGAAACCAGTAGCTTATAAGCGGTCGGAGACCTATAACTCTTCGGAGTGATGGTTGACGGCGTGCCTTTTGCATGATGAGCCAGGGAGTTAAGTTAAACGGCGAGATTAAGGGATTTACATTCCGGAGTCGAAGCGAAAGCGAGTTTTAAAAGAGCGTTTTAGTCGTTTGATTTAGACACGAAACCAAGTGAGCTATTTATGACCAGGTTGAAGCATTGGTAAGACTTTGTGGAGGACCGAACCAGTACATGTTGAAAAATGTTTGGATGAGTTGTGAATAGGGGTGAAAGGCCAATCAAACTTGGAGATATCTTGTTCTCTCCGAAATAACTTTAGGGTTAGCCTCGGATATTAAGCTTTTGGGGGTAGAGCACTGAATTCTAGCGGGGGCCTACCGGCTTACCAACGGAAATCAAACTCCGAATACCAAAAGCGAGTCCGGGAGATAGACAGCGGGGGCTAAGCTTCGTTGTCGAGAGGGGAACAGCCCAGACCGCCGATTAAGGTCCCTAATTTTATGCTAAGTGAGTAAGGAAGTGATGATTCTAAGACAGTTGGAATGTTGGCTTAGAGGCAGCAATCATTTAAAGAGTGCGTAACAGCTCACCAATCGAGAATCATCGCGCCAATAATAATCGGGACTCAAGCATAAAACCGACATCGCGGGTGTATATTATGTATACGCGGTAGGAGAGCGTAGTATTCAGCAGTGAAGGTATAC
The DNA here is from genome assembly GCF_900239945.1 of Chlamydia serpentis. Taxonomy (NCBI): domain Bacteria; kingdom Pseudomonadati; phylum Chlamydiota; class Chlamydiia; order Chlamydiales; family Chlamydiaceae; genus Chlamydia; species Chlamydia serpentis. Next base: position 975,272 of record NZ_LT993738.1, read on the forward strand.
CGAAAGGAGTACTGGAGCGGATACTAGTGAAGATCCATGGCATAAGTAACGATAAAGGAAGTGAAAATCTTCCTCGCCGTAAGCCCAAGGTTTCCAGGGTCAAGCTCGTCTTCCCTGGGTTAGTCGGCCCCTAAGTCGAGGCACAAATGCGTAGACGATGGAGCAACAGGTTAAATATTCCTGTACCACCTAAAACTTTAGCAATGGAATGACGGAGTACGTTAAGCACGCGGACGATTGGAAATGTCCGTATCACAATGAGACTGGTTAGTAGGCAAATCCGCTAACATAAGGTTAGGTTGTGGTTAAGGGAAATCTTCGGAGGAACTGATAGTGTGGCGCAAGGCTTTCAAGAAATAATTTCTAGCTGTTGATGGTGACCGTACCAAAACCGACACAGGTGGGCGAGATGAGTATTCTAAGGCGCGCGAGATAACTTTCGTTAAGGAACTCGGCAAATTATCCCCGTAACTTCGGAATAAGGGGAGCCTCTTAAGGTGATTACCCAGCGGTATGAGCCTCGGGGGGCCGCAGAGAAATGGCCCAGGCGACTGTTTAACAAAAACACAGCACTATGCAAACCTCTAAGGGGAAGTATATGGTGTGACGCCTGCCCAATGCCAAAAGGTTAAAGGGATATGTCAGCCGCAAGGCAAAGCATTGAACCCAAGCCCTGGTGAATGGCCGCCGTAACTATAACGGTGCTAAGGTAGCGAAATTCCTTGTCGGGTAAGTTCCGACCTGCACGAATGGTGTAACGATCTGGGCACTGTCTCAACGAAAGACTCGGTGAAATTGTAGTAGCAGTGAAGATGCTGTTTACCCGCAAAAGGACGAAAAGACCCCGTGAACCTTTACTGTACTTTGGTATTGATTTTTGATTTGTTATGTGTAGCATAGCCAGGAGACTATGAACATCCTTCGTTAGGAGGGTGGGAGTCATCGTTGAAATACTGGTCTTAACAAGTTGGGAATCTAACATTACTCCATGAATCTGGAGAATGGACATTGCCAGACGGGCAGTTTTACTGGGGCGGTATCCTCCTAAAAAGTAACGGAGGAGCCCAAAGCTTATTTCATCGTGGTTGGCAATCACGAGTAGAGCGTAAAGGTATAAAATAGGTTGACTGCAAGACCTACAAGTCGAGCAGAGACGAAAGTCGGGCTTAGTGATCCGGCGGTGGAAAGTGGAATCGCCGTCGCTTAACGGATAAAAGGTACTCCGGGGATAACAGGCTGATCGCCACCAAGAGTTCATATCGACGTGGCGGTTTGGCACCTCGATGTCGGCTCATCGCATCCTGGGGCTGGAGAAGGTCCCAAGGGTTTGGCTGTTCGCCAATTAAAGCGGTACGCGAGCTGGGTTCAAAACGTCGTGAGACAGTTTGGTCTCTATCCTTTGTGGGCGCAGGATACTTGAAAGGAGCTGTTCCTAGTACGAGAGGACCGGAATGGACGAACCAATGGTGTGTCGGTTGTTTTGCCAAAAGCATAGCCGAGTAGCTACGTTCGGAAAGGATAAGCATTGAAAGCATCTAAATGCCAAGCCTCCCTTAAGATAAGGTATCCCTATGAGACTCCATGTAGACTACGTGGTTGATAGGTTGGGTGTGTACGCACAGTAATGTGTTTAGCTAACCAATACTAATAAGTCCATAGACTTGGTTTTTATCATATAAAAAGCTCAAAAGGCTTTTTTGTTGAATTAATCGATTTATGCAAGTTTACTAAAGACTCTTCTTAAGCGTCTATTAGTATACGTGAAAATACGTTACAAGATTTAGCTTGGTGATACTAGAGAAAGGGATACACCTGATACCATTCCGAACTCAGAAGTTAAGCCTTTTATCGCTGATGGTACTATACACAAGAGTATGGGAGAGTAAGTCATTGCCAAGCTTTTTATTATATTTTTCTTAATCTATAGTTGAGAGTTTCAAAGAGGGTAAGTTTTTACCCTCTTTTTTTTTGCTAAAATTTTTTCTTAGATTACAATGACACTTTCATTAAATAGAAATAGAGTTTTATCTTTAAGAATGTTTATGGGAACTCAATTAGGAAAGCATTTTTTATAATTTTCTAATCACTAGGACGAATTTCATCGCTTGAAGACTCTACTTTTCAGCCACTTATTATCAAATGTACAAGCTTTACTCAAATCCTTCTTGTACATATCGACAAAATGCTTCACTTAAGTCAATTGCTAAATGATGAAATTCTAGTCTCACAATACCGAAAGATTAGATTGTATGTGAGCAGCAAGCCCCTTGAAGTATACCTGTTTGATCTTGCAAATAAGGTGCGTGTATCGCACTATCCTTATAGGAATCTTACAAAGATAGACCATATATTTTTAGGTTTATAGAATTAAGGATAACTTTTAATGAATTGAGAATTCAATGAACTATTCTATAGTCGGTGTTTTTAGATTCTGATATTGCGTGCTCTAAGGTTCCATACTAGTTATATTTACGTACTACGTTTGGTTTATCATACTTTTCTTTAGTTAAAACAAATCAACTATTATCTTAGCTTCCAAAATCATCAAGAATAATTGAAGAGCGTTCCACTCCATAATCATCCAGGAGCTTAAGAATGCTGCTGTTGTGTAGGGGAGGACCGCATACATAGTAGAGATAGTCTTCCGGATTCTCCAGCTGACTCAGTTGTCCTAGGTTAAATGCTCGAAATAGGAAATTTGTCTTTATAGGGTCATCTTTATTCCATCCTGCCAAAATATCTTCAGGAAGAGGCTCTGAAAGCACCAGATGGTAGTGGAAATTCGGAAATTGCTTTTCTAATTTCTCGTATTCTTCTTGGTAGATGTTCTCTTTTAATGAACGGGCACCATACCAAAGATTAATATCCCTGTGAGAATGTTTGTTTAGAAGTAAGTCTAAAATATGACTCCTACCGAAAGATGAACCTGCTCCCCCAATTAGAAAAATTAAAGGGCGATCATCATCTTTCATGAAAGACTCTCCATAAGGGCCAGAAACAGTAACTTTGTCCCCGGGTTTCAAGGAGAAAATATACGAAGAACAGATCCCCCAAGGAATATTTGGATTAGGTCTGCCATTGATCATAGGTGGGGTAGCAATACGTATATTAAATTTGATTGTAGGAAGCTCTGCTGGATAGGAGGCTAAAGAGTACGCTTTGTTTGCAGAATCTGGAGGAAGTTGACTGTTATCTATAACTTGATCAAATAAATGAAAGTGTTCCCAATCATTGTAATACTCAGGAGCCATTGTCTGCTTCCAATCCGAAGAGTTAGTTCTATAACTTGGTACTGTAACTTGCAAATACCCTCCAGGCTTAAAAGGAATCGGCTTACTTGAATCTACAGCAATAACAAGTTCTTTAATAAAGGTCGCTACATTGTCATTCGAAATAACGGTGCCTACCCAGGAAGAAGCATTTAAGTACCGCTCTTCAATTTCTAAACTCATGTCGTGCTGAACTTTACATTGACAGGACAGACGCCACCCTTCCTCTAATTGTCTTTTCGAGAATGTAGAACGATCTGTTTCTAGGGGCTCATCAGCATTTCTAGTAATGCGAACTTTACATTGTTTACAGGTGGCCTTACCTCCACAAGGAGAGGGGATAGGAATTCCTGAACTTAATAAAGACATTAAGAGGGTCTGACCACTAGTAACGGTTTTTGTTAGTTCCTTATTATCATTTATCTTTAATTCACAAGGATGTTCTTTGATAAAAATCTTACGCGATAAAAGAATTACTCCCGCAAGGATTACACCAATACTGCAAAAGATAAGGCTAGCAATACAAATGAAATAGAGGCCTGAAAGCCAAGTCATAATGATAAAAATCCTAGACTTTATGAAAAGCTCATAGAGCCAAATTATAACTTACCACATAAAAAATCAATAAACCTTAGAATAAATAAGAAATCCCACGATGAAAATCGTGGGATAAGAGCTCGAATAACCTGCTTTATGCTTTGTTATCTCCAGGCTTCAGGATCTCAGAAATCGCTGCTTTTAGAACTTCGACTTTTCCAGAAGCAAGATTTAAAATTACCGTATGTTCACGGATGTCATCTACAACACCGATAATTCCCATGGCTGTGACTTTGTCTCCTTTAGCAAGATCATTTTTACGTTTTTCCATCGCTTTTCTGCGTTTTTGCTCTGGACGCCATAAGATAAAATAGAAAAATAAAATGGCAATTGCCAACATAATGGCAGGCTGCACAAAAGTATTTTTTGATTGAGCTACTTCTTCTTCTGCAAGTAATGGAAAAGTACTCAATAAAAATAGAAAACACGTAACGATATGAGAAAGCATGAAATCACCTTAGCTTGGGTTAATTCGAAGTAAGATTATCATAATAGGAAGCGAGCATTCAATGCTTTTCCTAGAGATTAACCTCTCTTTCTAATAAAATAATATTTTCTAAATGCGCCGAATGCGGAAACTGATCTATAGGCTGCATTTTTTTTATCTCATATCCCCCAGCAATCAGATCTTTACATTCCTGAAACTGTGTTTTAGGGTTGCAAGAAATATAGAGAATCTTTGGAGAGCCTATACGTAAAATATATTTAAGTACTTTGTTTTGTATGCCGCAACGTGGCGGATCAATAATAATAACGTCAGGAGCTTTCGAGTTTTCGTTCCTTTTGCAAAAGGTTTTTACATCTTCTAAATGGACCTCTATACAATCTTCTTTGTTATTAGCCTTGATGTTGTGTTGAGCTGAAGCTACAGCATCAGGAATAATTTCAACGCCAATCACCTTTTTCACATAACGAGACAGCATAATTCCTATAGTCCCTGCTCCACAATAAAGATCCAAAAGAGTCTCTGATCCTTGTGGGTTTATAAATTCTTTCGCAGTCTCGATAATTTTCACTGCCTGGACGCTTTGCGGTTGAAAAAAACTTCTAGGGCGTAAGCTGAAACCTGCTGAATTGTCATCAATAGTTAGGGAAAGTTGTTGGTGAATGCAAGGTTCTCCATATAATAATCTGGTTTTATAATACGTAGAAATACCTCGGTTAGCTATTTTTTCTTCCCAATAGATCGAAGATATATTTAAAGAAGATGAGAGTAGAATATCTTTCCACTCATTTATAATTGTTTCCTCTACTCTGTATTCTGGAGCTCCTGATGTAGTGAGAATAACCATAAATTTGTGCTCTGGGCTGCCGATACGTACAGCTAACGTACACAAAGAGCCCTTATTTTTAGGAGCAAAGTAGGCGATAAGCTCTGGATGTTGGTCCCACCATTGTCGGGTAAGCTTGAGAATGTCCATGGTATGCTCATGAATAAGGAGGCATGTGGTTACAGGGATGCCTTTCTTTGGTTTTGTAGAGCTGATAAATCCTAAGCTTTTTTCTCCTGTAGGGGTTTGGAAAAATGAAAATTCCATTTTATTTCTTCCTCTTAAAGGAGGGAAACAGGGAATGATAGGAGCAATGATATCCGTGGACACTAAAGAAGCAAATAAATCGTGAAGGAGCTCTTCTTTTCTCTTTAACGATTCAATATATTCAGATTGAGGAGATGAGCATCCTCCACATAAACCAAAATGTGGACAGTTTTGCATTGTAGACATAGTTAAGACACAAATCTCGTTTTAGTTAGAGAGGAATTACAGTGAATTAGATAAAACAACTTGTAGAGACATTTATTTCGAGCCTCTAGTGGGATTCTAGAAACATTTCTCTAGTGACTCAAACAGTAGGAAGAAATTTTACCATGAAAAAAAATTATATCTCTACCTTTTTGAGAAAGAAATCAGGGAGATTTAGAAAGAAAAGAGGATAAATAGTACTTACTACTTATCCTCTAAATGAAATAAAGCTAGCGCAAATTATTTTCTGAAACCGCGTGTTTTAAGAGCTTTTTTAGTTTTTTTTGCTACTGTCTTTTTAGGCGCAGACTTAGGAGCTTTACTCATTTTAGCTGCAGGAGCACATTTTTTAGCAGGGGCTTTTTTTACTGCAACTTTTTTTGCTTTGGCAGGAGCTTTAGCTGCTGGCTTGCGTTTTAATAATCCAGACTTCTCTGCTTTTATAGATTCTTTTCTGTAAAGCTTTGCAACTTTTTCTAATTTTATAGAGTCTGTGCGTACTCTCTGAGCTGCTGCTTTGTTTCCTTTCTCTGCTTTGACTAAGTCATGCTGGATACTATCCAGCAGATCTTTCATTTTCTTTGCCGTATCTTTTAGCGCCATGAAAAGCGTCCTCTAGTTGCTGTTTTAAACTATTTTTACTTGTTTTAATTTTTAATTAGTTTTTTTGTTCAAATTCATGCAACCATTTTTTAGATGCAATTAAGACTTTCTCAAGTTGTTTTTATTTTGTTATGAGAACACACTTCTTTGTTTATCAACGTGTTAATTTATAAAAAGATTAGAAAATTACTTTCAAAAAGAATGGAACTTTCTATGAGGATTTTGGGTTTTTTTGTGGATTTTGAGTAGAATAAGAAGAGTGTTTGTATCGACTTTGTTGGGCATATAAAAAATAAGCGCCACATCTTTCTTTGATAACTTAAAATTTGTTTGTCATAGATAGAATAAAAAACCAGGATTCTTGATCTTTGCGAAATGCCTACTGTAATGGCAATAGAAATATTTGGATGAAAATATACTACCGTATTCTACTACAACCTTTAGTTCGGCTCAGCCTAATTTTAGTGTTAAGTTTTACATTGATTTCAGGAAATAATCCTCAAAAAAAGTCTTTTGGTCACTGCTGTGCGGATATGCACTCTGCATTGACAGCAGGAAAAAATTATGAAGAACTGTTTGCAGAATTTATCGAACGAATTCTTATAGACAAAGATAACTTATCGGTTCGTGACTGGGGAACTGTCGTAGTCTTGGTTCGTCAATATTTGCTAAAGTGTATTCGTCAAGGAGAATGTGAAAGAGGAAAAAAAATTCTTGAAACGCTATTAACACTACGTGTGCCGAAAGATATGAGAAAAGAATTACAAATATTGTGGCAACGTTTAAATCCTGATCAAGCTCCACTTCGAGATATCGTTCAACAGCTATTGGATGTAGGGTGTAACGAATCGTTGCAAGACCATTTACTCTTTGAAATTTACAAAATGACATTGCATAGCAGTTACGAAGACCGTAAGCAAGATATTCTATTAGCGAAAGAACAAGGTGATTATGAAAAGGCATTACGATTGGCTAAGCAACTCATCGAGGAGTTAGAAAAGGGATCCTGTAGCCCCAATCTAGAGATTTTAGAAATAGAACAAAGTTTTTTACAAAAAACAGTACTTGCTTTGCAAATAGAGTTATATCACCAAACCTCAGTATCTTGTGACGCTTTGCTCACCCCCTATTGTTTATCTGAAATTACCTATCGTGAAGCAGTAGATTCCTTGGTAGGGCGTATAGCTAGAGGTGAGGTTTCGCGTTCTCACGAAGTGGATATCGTATTATTAAACCATGCCTTGCAGTACGTGCCTTTTGCAAAGGACAAAGCGGTTGAAGAGCTCGAAGTTCTTATAGACCATGGAGATTATCTACAGTCAACTTTATTATATTATGCCTATTTTTCTTTGTTAGAACTGTATCACCAAAATAAAGACTTTGTGTCCATGGAGCGCTTGCTACAGAAGGGGGAAACTATTTTTATGCCAGGTGATCCATATTTTCCAGAATATGGATTTTTTCTAGGTGCATACCTGTATGCTAAGGGGGACTATAAGAATGCTCGAAATGCTTTCTTAGAGATTGTAAAGCCAGCTGTAAAGCTAGGAGCTACTTTTGCTAGGGTATATGAGTTTTTAGGGTGTATTGCTTATATCCAGAATGATTATAAAGAAGCAGAGGATTTTTTCTTCCGTGCTTACAAGAATTGGGGACGCGAGGAATCTGGTATCGGGTTATTTTTAGCTTATACTGCACAAAAGAAAAAAACTTTATGTGAAAGCATGCTCTATCAACCTCAATTTTCTTTTACCTATCGCCATTTGATAGATTCTCTCTATTCTCTATCTTATGTAGATTCAGAAAATATCTTGCAAAATACAAAGAATCACAAAGTTTTACCTCAGCTTTCCGAGATTTATAGTCATTGTATCTATGATATGATTAAATATAGAAATGCCGCTTATAGCCATCCTATCATAGAACTCGCTTATAACTCTCTTCGCCATCTAGAAAACAGCAAGTTAAAAGCAATTTGTAAATATACTAAAGATATAGAGTATCAAAAAGCCCTTGCTTTTTTGGAGGCCTTAGAGTCAGGACTTCCAAACGAAATATCTCTCCTTCAACTTTCTAATATTAATGAAGCAAGGATAACTATGCGTTGCTACGAAGCTCTATATTTCGGAGATTCCAAAGCTGTAGAAACTCTTCCTGAAGCTTTTTCTCAAGAATGTAACTCTTGGCAAACCGCTCTCCGACTTATGTGGACATTGGTAAGACCTAAAGAAACTCGTGATCAAGCTAAATATTGTGATCAACTTCCCTTACGTCCCCATGGAGATTGTTTATATTTTCTTGCTTATGATCTTCAAAAATATTTAATGGGGGATTACGATGCGTTGAGACATCTTTCTTCATTTGCAGACCTTTTCCCCAGGTCATCTTTACTCTCACTTGCATACTACTTACAGGGCTATAGTGAACCCGTAGCTTTAACAAAAATCAGTTGGTTTATTAAAGCCCTTGAAGAGTTTTCTGAGATCTCTTGGTCAGGAGAACATATGAAAATATGGGCGTATATCTATTATATGGTGAAGTTAGATCTTGCTGATACCTATCTTGCTATAGGAAATTTCTCTAAAGCCGTGCATCTTTTTGAAGAAATTAAAGAAGATTGGCAAGTTGCTGGTAGTCATCCTAAATTATATTTCCTTAAAGGAGAGCCATGTTATTTAACTATGGAGCTGCGGTGGGTAGAGGGATTGGCCTACGGTTATTCTCAGTTAAATGAAACAACTCGCCTTTCAAACCATCTTCTTGAACATGTAAGAAAGAGCTTGATTTCTTCACGTTCTTACAGACAGTATTATGGAGAATCTTTGGTAAGAACAACAGCATTATGTCAACGTTTTCTACCTACTTAAGTCATATACAGTATGGTAGGCTGAGGCTATGGATCGATTGAGGCCTGGGCCTGCAATATTTTGCCCCACAATTTTTAAATTTCTTGGTAGAGAAGGTATAACTCGTTGCCTCGCCTCTGGGAATCCTACAGCATGTTGAGGCATGCCATCTTGAGGAGAAAATAAGGCGAATGCATCAGCATATTGATTAATCCCTAGGTACTTTGACAGAGCTGTTATGGCAAAGGCATGGGCTTGTCTTTCATGCCATTTTCCTTCAACAAGGATGGAAAGGGCCGCCATTCCTGGAGTGCATTGTGGGAAGATCTGAGAATTCCAGACGATGCCTAGGAGTGGAGGTTCATCTGCAAATAGCATTCCATAACCTTTAGGAAGAGAAAATTTAGGTTTATGCCAACCTAAGCTGATGCTAGATAAGTTCCAAGGGAGGACACTTTTTGCTAAATCTTCGGTGCCGTGATTAGGAAACAGTATTGGAAGTTGGTGCATAGGTCCTGTGTAGATCACAAGATCGCCAGAGAATATACCCGAGGGTGTGGTTACATAAGCTTTTTCTGACGAACAGTTGATATTAGTTGCTGGAGTTGAAAATTTCCATGTTGCAGACAGTTTTTGCATAAGAGTAGTAATCAAAGTCCCTAATGAAGGGGATAAAGAAGCAAGATATCCTTCGGACTTGGTAGTCTCTTTTGGGCGTCTTTTTTTAAGATAGCTTCGTAATATAGAACCACTACATGCCTCTCTTCTCGCGAGTTCAGGAAAAGCCATGTGAGTCGAGAGAACATGGCTCCGACCTGCACGTATTGCTGTGACTAATGGATCTAAAATATAATTTGTGAAATTTATGGAACTATGTCGTTTTAAGAACTCTTGAATAGAACTATCTTTAGTATAACAAGACGCACAGAAATCTTTAACTAAAGAAGGAAGTAAGCCCCCCTTCATTAAAGTCCAGAAGGATATTTTACGGGTTTTCCCCTTATAATGAACAAAGCGGTTTTTTGCAGCGTGGTCACTAAAGATCAATGAATCTTGAAGACCAAGTTCATGGATCAATTTTAAGGTATACCTCCCCTCTCCTTTAGTGAGGAATCCTTTAGGACCGAGATCAAAAGAAAATCCTTTTTGATGTTCAGTATAAACAAAACCTCCCGGAGAAGCCGCCTTATCTAAGATAAGTATTTCCATATCAGAAAACTTTTGCTGCAACCACCAAGCTGTAGCAAGGCCAGAAATTCCTGAACCCACAATGATTGCTTTATTCAAACACTCCTCCAAAAAGGATAACTTACACCTCTCGTCATCTTTTTTATATAGAAGCAGAGAAACACTGTGTTTTAGATACTTTATCTAAAAAATAACGATCAAAAGCTGTAGCAATGACTCTGACAAATAGCTCTCCAAGTGGTGTTACCTTTAAGGCAAACGTATTGTTATGAATGAGCCCCGTGGTTTCCATACTTATCAAGCGATCCTGACTTTCTATAAAATAGGTGTCAAATTCGCACCCAAAAAGACTTGAAAACTCTTGTTTTTCTAATGAAAAAGTACACATTAATTTGTGGATCACCCATTTTCTAATCCGATCATCTTCACTAAGAATTTTACTTTTTATAACAGGAAAAGTTCCTGAAAGCACAGTTTTATGATATTCCTCAAGGGTTTTAGTATTCTGTAGATAAATCCCACGAATAAAACTTGTAGAGGTCATTCCTAACCCTAATAAATCTTCCTCTGGAGGGAGCGAATACCCTTGAAAGTTTCGGATCAAACTTTTGTTTTTGAAGGCAAAAGTTAAAGGATCATGGGGAAGAGAAAAATGATCCATACCAATAGCTTGATATCCAGCTTGTGTAAGCAGATGTCTTGATTGTGAATAGATCGCAAACTTCTCTTCCATAGAGGGCATATCAGAAGCTTTCATTGCTTTCTGATGAAGTTTGATCCAAGGAACCGAGGCAAACGAAAATAAAGCAAGCCGATCAGGACGCATGACTAAAATATCTTGAATTGTTTTACCAAACGTCTCTTTTGTTTGCTTAGGGAGACCATAGATTAAATCAATATTGATACTTTCGAATCCTAGTTCTTTAAATTTTTCGTATACTTTTAAAGATTCCTCATGGGACTGACGTCGTTTTACAGCTTCTTGAACAGTAGCTTGGGTATCTTGAATACCTAAGCTGACTCTATTAAAACCTAATTCCTGGAAGAATTTCGCTTTTTCTATGTCGTTTCTTAGAGAACGAGGATCAATTTCAATAGCAATTTCCTCTGTATGGCTAAGATCAAAGAGCTTATGGAGTTTATCAAAGAGCTTAAGAAACAATTCCCTAGAGAGTCTGCTAGGAGTGCCACCTCCAAAATGAACACGAGATACTTGAGGCTTATTTCCTATATTCTGGATCACAAGTTCCATTTCTTGGATTAAGGTATCAATATAAGCTTCTACAATATCTTCACGACGGTTTAAAACAACAGAACATGCGCAATATAAGCACATTGATTGACAGAAGGGAATATGAAAATATAAAGAGAGGGGTTGCGGAGATTTTCTGAGTTTTTCAAAGGCAAGTAAAATAGGGGACTCATCCGAGGCCTCCCATTCTAAAGCTGTAGGGTAACTTGTGTATCTTGGAGCCGGTTGATGAAGTCCTTCTAGAAATTTAAAGTTGACGTTGAACATAAGAAACTACTGCTTGAACGTTTGATAAAGGTGTTTCAGGAAGAATCCCATGTCCAGAATTAAAAATGAAGTTAGGAAATGTTTTTAAAGGCATCAGGAAGTTTTCTACATAATTTAATAATTTTTCTTCGGGCAGTAAAAATAATGCTGGATCTATGTTCCCTTGTAAAGAAGGCATCGGAATAGAACTTTTTTGAATGCTGTGAAGATTTACATGATAGTCAGGGTGGAGAGTATCAGCTTTTGTCTCACTGAGAGTATAGAAATTTTCTTCAAAACAGCGGCAAAATAAACTCACGGGAATAGAGTCTTGTTTAAGTTTTTTTATCAACTTACGATTTGGTTCTGTCACATAATGTATAAATAGTGCTGTAGGCAGGCGTAGACTCGAAGATTCAAAAAGCTGTACAGCAGCGGCTCCTGCATCGATTTGTGCTTTTAGGTAGGTTGCTGTCCCAGAAATAATTTTAGAGATTAACTCATCGAACTTTTTAGGGTAACAGTATAGAAAAGACATCGTTTTTGAGAAGTCTTTGGAAACACCACCATCGATTAGGTAGCTGGCTAGGGTAAAAGGAGATGCTGCAAAGGCAATGAGAGGAACGGAAAGCTTCTTAGTGAGATTTCTGATAGCATCTAAAAGGTAGCTGAAAGTAGCTTGAGGATCTGAAGTGAAAGTCAGAGGTTGTTCTGGATAGAATTGTGTGCGTGGGCCAGGAGCAAAATCATAAGGTATATTAAAACCATCCAGAACGGATAAAATATCAGCAAAAAGAATAGCAGCATCTACATGAAGTAAAGAAGGCCCAAGGAGAGTGGCTTCTATAATTGCCTCGGTATTATGAAAAAAGTCTTTTAAAGGTTGTGATCCCTTTAGTTCCCGATATTGAGGCATATACCTTCCTACCTGTCTTAAAAACCATACAGGAGGACGTGAGGAAACTTTAGATTTTAAAAGATTAAAAAAGGCAGACATAGATCTCCTAATTACGAAGCTTTTACTAAGAGACCCCTTTCTATAGACTCGATAACTTCTTTGACTAAAAGTTCAGGAGTCGGAGATAGAGCATAGGGGAGTGTCTTCTTTGTTTGTTCAGATTTACTAAGGCATTTTTGGATATACAAAGCATTGGGAGTTCCTTTGATGCTGGAAATGCTATGCTGTAGAGCAAATAGGCGTACTTGGGCCAAGGCAAAAAGCCAGGAGACTTCTTGAGGTTGGGGACCAAAGCGATCGCGCATTTCTTCTTGTATTGCGGCGAGCTCTTCATCATCTTCAGCATTGCCAATCTTTTGGTAAAATTCAATCCGCATCGATGCTGTCTCGATGTAAGTATCCGGAATACGCGAATTGTAGGGAAACTCTATCTTTACATCGTCATTAAATAGCAAAGGTGAAGTGTGCTTTTTCAAAGCTACAATAGCTTTTTTTAATAACTTACAATAGAGATTAAATCCTATAGCTCCTATATGCCCAGATTGATCTGTCCCTAGAATATTTCCGGCACCACGGATCTCCAAATCATGAAGAGCTATTTTCATCCCCCCACCATATTCTTGCTTATTTAAAGCGGCAAGTCGCTTAGCCGCTTGTCCCGATAATCTATCTAGATGAGAAACTAGAAAATAACAGTATGCCTTTTTATTCCAACGTCCCACACGTCCTTTCATTTGATACAGATCAGCCATTCCAAACTTATCCGCATGGTCTATCAAGATGGTGTTGGCATTAGGAATGTCAATACCGTTTTCTATTAATGCAGTTGCGACTAAGATATTGGTCTGTTGATTTTTGAATTTTGTAAAGATATTAGATAGATCTTCTGCAGCCATCTGACCATGGGCAACACCAATTCGAGCTTCAGGAATAAGATTACGGATTGTTTCAGCAAGAGTAAAAATACTCTCAATGCGATTGTGAATCACATAGGCTTGTCCTCCCCGAAGAAGCTCGTGCCTTAAAGCAGCGGTTAATGTCTCGTTGTTATGTTCCATGACAAAAGTACTTACAGGCAACCGATCCAAGGGAGGCATAGCAATCACAGATAAATCTCGAGCTCCAGATAAAGACATGTGTAATGTTCGTGGGATAGGAGTTGCCGATACTGTAAGACAATCTATAGTAGGATAGCGTTCTTTAAGACTATCTTTAACCTTGACTCCAAAACGTTGTTCTTCGTCAATAATTAATAAACCGGGGTTTTTAAATTCCAAATTTTTGTTAATCAGCTTATGAGTCCCAATGATAATGTCAATTTGTCCCGATGCCATTTTTTCAAAGATCATTTTCTGTGCTTTGGGTTGGGAAAAGCGAGAGAGCATGGTAATTTCTATCGGTAACCCAGCCATTCTTTGTTTAAAGGTCTCGTAATGTTGCGTTGCCAAGATTGTTGTAGGAACCATAACAATAACTTGACGATGACCATCACAAACTGCTTTTACAGCAGCTCTCATAATTACCTCGGTTTTCCCAAAGCCAGCATCCCCGCAAATCAATCTATCCATGAGCTTAGGGGACATCATATCATTATAAATTTCTTCAATAGCTTTTAATTGATCGGGAGTCTCTTCATAAGGAAAAGTTTCGGCAAACTTGATCACCGCTGCTCCATGAGGCGGATAAATAAAGGCGGGAATTGTCGAACGTTGAGCTTCTAATTGTAGAAGCTTTTCTGCGTAAACGATCAAAGATTTTTCTGTGAGGTCTCGAGAGCGTTTCCATTTCGAACTATTCAAATGATGAAGATCTACAGATTTATCAGAAGCACCTACATAACGTGAAATCAAATATGCTTGATTCGAAGGAACATAAAGTCTAGCTTTGTCCGCGTACTCTAGAACAAGATAGTCTGTTTCAATATTGAGATGATTAGGTTTTTTTTCTACTCCAACAAACTTGCCAATTCCATTATGGAGATGAACAACAGTTTCACCTGGTATCGGAACAAAAACTTCTTCAGTAGTAACTGAAAAGTGAGAGCGTTGCTTCTGTCTCCGTAGTACTTTTGTAGAAGCAAACTCGGATAGAGAAATTGCTGCAAAAGCTTCGTTTACTAATGCAAAACTCGATGTCAAATTTCCTGTTTGTTCATAGATCTCAATATCAGCTCTACTAATAGTTTCTGCTAAAGTTCGCGCCTCCTTTAAAGATTTAGTTTTTGTACTGTAAATTGCTATTTTTAATGGTTTCCCATGGGGCGGAATATATTCTTGGATATTTTTTAAAAAGGTCAGTAGAGGATTACTCGCATCCTGAACGATGTGTGTCGGGTAAATTATAGGAAGAGACTCGCGATATGCTTCTATATTTTGGTGGAATGCTTCGATCACTACTCGATTTTCTTTCAGAATTTTTACATTAGGGAAAGGAGCTTCAGAGAAATAGACTTGACGAGACGTTGCAATGCGATCATATAGATATCCTATAGAGAAAAATCTATCTGGAAGAGAAGAAAGTGTTCCAGAAATATCAGCAAAATCGTCTTCTAAAATCTCTAGGTTATCAAATAGATAGAGAGGAGGAGATCTAAAATAGTCTAACAGAGAGTGAGAATACTTTGCTTCTCCAGACTCCTCTAGATAAGCTGGAGAGATAGAAATTTTTGAGACTTTTCCTGTAGATAACTGGTCAGAAGGATTGTAAGACCTGATAGAGATAATCTTTTCTCCCCAAAATTCTATGCGAAAAGGCTCGGGAGAGGATAAAGGAAAAATATCAATAATGCCCCCACGATGAGAAAACTCTCCTTTTTCACTAGTTAGCGTTGTGTGAGAGTATCCTAAATTCCTACATAGTTCTATAGAAGTTTCTGGATCTAAAATATCTCCAACTTGAAGTTCAAGATGTTGTTGGCTTGTTGCTTTTGGGGAACGGGTTTTCTCTAAAAGAGCTTTCAATGTAGTTATACAGAATATCGGAGTATCTTCCTGACTCAGTTCATACAGGACCTTATCTCGCTTCCCCACTGCATCTATATTTACTAATTTTAGAGAAAGATCAATTTCGGAAGCTGGAAATTCTATAGGAGGTTTCTCTAAAAATGACTTTAAATTTTCGAAGAGATCATCGAGACGCCTTGGCGTCGTAATCATAATTATAGAACGACGGCTGTCTCGAAACATCTTGGATGCAAGAAATGCTGTGGCTCCTAGATGAATATTTTCTAGTAGTAAGGGAAGAGATCCCCCATTGAATTCTTTGGAAATAGAAAAATCTAAATTAACTGGGTTGAAATCCATTGCCATAAAGTTTCGTTTAATACTTCTATTGTTGGGAGTGTGGGAGCACTACCTTGAGCAGACTGATCCTTGCCTCCCCAACGGCCACCGCAAGGAGTAAGGACTGTTTTCAATAAATCCTGAGCATGGACTCCCTGTGTAATAAGGTCATTAGAAACTCGGGATAGTATAATATATTTTCCATTTTTCTCTGTCGTCCATAGAGAAACTAATTTTTCAGGTATCTTCTGATGTAAGCACTGCGCATACTGTTGCAAACGATGATTCTCATTTTCCTCTAGATGATGCACAAGGTAAGTAATTCCCTGACGTTGATGACAATTATTGATCAGCTTATCTAATTTAGTGTAGATCAAAGTACTTTCTAGTTCAGTTAAAAGTTTTTGTTGTTGTTTACGCTCTCCTAAGGTTGCACTTAGTTTAGTTAAAATCTGATCTTTAGGGACTTGTAATAATACAGCGATCTCTTCTAACAATTGACTTTCTTCATGTACTGCTGACTCAGCTTCTTCTCCAGTAATTGCTTCAATACGTCTAATGCCCATGGCTATCGCATGCTCTTTAACAATACGGAAGAAACCAATATTTCCTGTTGCTTCTGTATGAGTTCCTCCGCAAAGCTCATGAGAATGACCTACAGAAACGATGCGGACAACATCACTATATTTATCCCCAAAGAATTGTTTGATTTCAGAGGAATTCATTACGTCAGAATAAAGGGACTCACGAATATTTACAGAATAATTATCACGGATGCTTGCGTTGACTAGAGTCTCAATAGATATAAGATCATCTTGAGAAATTGCTTCAGGATGAGTAACGTCTAAACGGATTTTTGTATCGTCAACATAAGAGCCTGCTTGACGGATATGATCACCTAGAGTTATTTCCAAAGCTTTATGCAATAGGTGACAAGCAGTGTGATTGTTAGCGATTTTTTTTCTACGAGCACAATTTACCTGGGCAGTAACAGCAGCTTCTACACTTAAAGTTCCTTGAGAAACTTTTCCGTAATGTACGATTAAACCAGCCTTGGGGGATGCTGTATGTGTAACAATAAACGTGCCCTCACTACAAAAAATTTCTCCAGAATCGCCTATTTGCCCTCCTTTTTCTGCATAAAAAGGAGAGGTTTTTAAAACGATAGCGCCTTCTTCCTCCTCTTGGAGTAAAGAAACTAGGTTGTTCTTAGAAATGATTGCCTCAATAAAGGTATCACACGAGAGATTATCATAACCTATAAATTCTGAAGTTAAATCTAGTTCGTTATAGACGGATTCAGAATTTTCTACAGACTTAGCAACACTTTTTCTAGAACGTTCTTTAGCTTCTTTTTCCAATTCATGGAATGTATCCATGTCAACACTATAGTCGTAGTCTTTAGCTAATAAAGCAATTTCATCAATAGGCATACCGTAGGTATCTTTGAGTTTAAAGGCATCTTCCCCAGATATACAGGAGGAAGAAAATGAGCTTTTCAAAACCTGCTGCAAGAGGTTCCCTCCACGATCTAAAGTTTTGAAAAAGGTCTCTTCTTCTAAGGTAATCACTTTTTGAATCTGAGATAATGAATTTTTTAACTCTGGATAGGCCCCCCCCATAAGATCTACTAATACAGGAACAATCTCTGCCAAAAAGGGAGCATTAAAACCCAGACGTCGTCCGTAGTTTACAGATCTTCTTAAAATTTTTCTTAATACATAGCCTCGCTCAGTATTTCCTGGAAGCAAACCATCAGCAATAGCAAAAGATAAAGAGCGCGTGTGATCTGCAATCACTCGAAAAGGCGCACCACTATCATCCGGGTGATAGATTTTCCTAGATAGTTTTTCTACTCGAGCAATCAATTCTCGTAATACATCAGTTTCGAAAACAGTATTCGTTCCGGCAATTAAAGATACAAGTCTTTCAAGACCTGCTCCCGTATCTACGTGTTTACTAGGCAAAGCGAGTAAAGAACCTTCGCTTGTGCGATTGAATTCCATAAACACTAGGTTCCAATACTCTAGGAAACGCTCTCCTTCAGTATCTTGAAGAGGAGATGATGCTTTCCCAAAGGTTGGGCCGCGGTCAAAGAGAAGTTCTGAACAATAGCCACATGGGCCGGTGTTCGCCATGCTCCAAAAATTATCTTTATCTGTAAGACGAAAAATACGGTCTGTAGGAAGATACTTTTCCCAAAGAGTAAACGCCTCATCGTCTTTTTCATGCACTGTAGCATAAATTCTTTCGGAATTAAAGTTGAAAACGGATAGAGAAACTTCCCAAGCAAAGGCAATAGCTTCGCTTTTGAAGTAGTCCCCAAAAGAAAAGTTGCCTAACATCTCAAAGAACGTGAGGTGTCTTGAAGTATGACCGACATTATCTAGGTCATTGTGTTTTCCTCCAGCACGAATGCATTTTTGTGATGTTGTAGCTCGAGAGTAGCTTACCTTTTCTTTATTTAAGAAGATGTCCTTAAATTGGTTCATGCCTGCATTGGTAAAAAGGATGGAGGAATCATTGTGGGGAAATACTGGAGAAGAGGGAAGAATAGTATGATGGCGATTAGCATAAAATTTTAAAAAATTAGAGCGGATAGTATTGCTTAACATGAAAAAAAACTCTTAATGAAAACGATTTTTCAGATTCTTGAGCATTATAGGAGAGTTCTTTATTTTCGTCTCTATCCCTAATTTTGAGTTGAAAATACTTTATTGATGTGAGTGATCTGTGCTTAGGACTGGGGCTCTTATTCGAAGATTTGCGAAATTAAGAGTTACTTGCTTTTTGCTTGGGGATGACCTATAATTTGCGCTTTTATATAGAAAGTCTTTAAGGTCGATTTATGATCAATAAAGAATTAGATGTCGGTATTTTAAATAAAATTGCTGGGGCAATTAAGCAAATCAGTATCGAATCAATTCAAAAAGCATCTTCTGGTCACCCAGGCCTTCCCTTGGGGTGCGCTGAGCTTGCTGCTTATTTATATACTTATGTACTCAGACACAATCCACGAGATCCTCAATGGATCAATAGAGATCGTTTTGTATTATCTGCTGGTCATGGCTCTGCTCTCCTCTATTCCTGTCTGCATCTTTCTGGTTTTGATGTTTCTTTAGAAGATCTTCAAGAATTTCGTCAAATTCACTCCCGAGCTCCAGGACATCCTGAGTATGGTGAAACTGTAGGAGTTGAAGCAACGACAGGCCCTCTCGGACAAGGACTGGGAAATGCTGTTGGTATTGCCTTGTCTATGAAGATGCTGGGATCTCGATTTAATCGCCCGGGACATAATATTTTTAATGGAAAAACCTACTGCCTTGCGGGCGATGGTTGCTTCATGGAAGGAGTTAGCCATGAAGCCTGTAGTTTTGCAGGATCTTTAAACCTAAACAATCTTGTTGTCATCTATGATTATAATAATGTTGTTCTTGATGGATATCTTAATGAAACTAGTGTTGAGGATACAAAAAAGCGTTTTGAAGCTTACGGATGGGATGTATATGAAATTGATGGGTATGACTGGGTTCATATTCACGAGACTTTTTCAAGTATCAAACATGCTCAAGAACGACCTGTAATTATTATTGCCCATACTATTATTGGTCATGGTTCACCCAAGGAAGGGACGAGTAAAGCTCATGGTTCTCCTTTGGGAATAGAAGGGGTTCGTGAAACAAAGGAGTTTTGGCATCTTCCTGAGGAGAAATTTTTTGTTCCTCCTGCAGTAAAAAACTTCTTTTCTCATAAGATACAAGAAGATCGCAAACTACAAGAGCAATGGTTTGATGAAGTTCGTGTTTGGTCGAAACAATTTCCAGAATTGTATGAGGAATTTCTTGACTTAACAGCTCATAAGTTACCTAAAACTTTAGAAGTCCTGATACAAAATGTAGAAATGCCAGATTCTATAGCAGGGCGTGCTGCTTCAAATAAATTGATACAAGTTTTGGTCCAGCATATCCCTTATTTAATTGGTGGGTCTGCCGATCTTTCGAGTTCAGACGGCACTTGGATTGGAGAGGCGCAAGTAATTCACACTCATGACTTTTCTGGACGGAACATTAAATATGGTGTTCGTGAGTTCGGTATGGCTACTATTATGAATGGTTTGGCTTATAGTCGGGTATTCCGTCCTTTTGGTGGAACATTTTTAGTGTTTTCTGACTATATGCGTAATGCCATTCGCATAGCAGCTCTTTCTAAGTTGCCAGTGATTTATCAATTCACTCACGATTCCATATTTATTGGAGAAGATGGGCCTACTCATCAGCCTGTGGAACAATTGATGTCTTTGCGAGCTATCCCAGGGTTGCATGTTTTACGTCCTGCGGATGCTAATGAAGTCAAAGGAGCATGGATTGCAGCATTGCAACACTCTGGTCCTACAGCAATTGTACTTTCTAGGCAAGCATTGCCTACTCTGCCTGGTGCGCATAAGCCTTTTAAAGATGGCGTAGGACGTGGGGCCTATATTTTGTTAAAAGAATCAGGGGAAAAACCAGACTATACTCTCTTTGCCACAGGATCAGAAGTTGCATTGGCTCTTTCTGTAGCTAAAGAATTAGAGCATTTAGATAAGCATGTCCGTGTCGTTTCTTTTCCTTCTTGGGAGCTTTTTGAAGCTCAGGATATCGACTACAAACAAAGCATTGTGGGCGGAGATTTGGGAATCCGTGTCTCCATAGAGGCAGGATCTGCTTTAGGTTGGTACAAGTATATCGGATCAGAGGGTTTAGCTATTGCTATGGATAGATTCGGACACTCAGGAGCTCCTGATGATGTTGCTGAAGAATGTGGATTTACTACAGAACAAATTCTTCAGAGAATTCTATCTCAATAGTCACTATCACAGGTTCCAGATCCCTCGCTTATCTTGTCATCAGCTTCTCCAACTTCCATATGAGGTAAGCCTTTCCTATGGTCAGAAACAGCTTGTTTTTTCATGACTTTTTCAAGATTGGCTATGACTTCTTGCCCCGTTAGGATATGCTCTTTAGTATAGGTATTAAAGACATAATCTCCACTCGACTTTGTTTTAATCCCTCCTTTTCTTAAGGGAAGATCTGAAATCAATAGTAATGCTCCAATAGGAACATTTCTACGATATCCCGCAGTAAAAAGTGTTGCGCACTCCATTTCTGCAGACTGAGCTTTAGTTTCATAGAGTTTTTGTCTAAATTTTTTGTTAAATTCCCAGAAACGAATGTTTGTTGTGTGAGTAATGCCAATATGATAGCTGGCTTTCTTATGATCTAACACTTCTGTTGTTGCTTTCTGTACAACAAAATTGGCAAGAGCAGGAACTTCAGGAGGGAAATAGGCATCCGAAGTTCCATCTCCACGTATGCTAGCTATAGGGACAAAGTAATCTCCAACCTGGTAATGGGAGCGCAATCCTCCACACATTCCTAACATTAATGCAGCCTGGATATTAGGAAGAAAAGCACATAAATCTATAGTTAAGGCGGCTCCTGGAGAACCTAATTTAAAATCCAACATCGTGGTATGGATGTGAGGCGCATGTGCAGTAGCAAACATAGAGCCTTCAAAGGTAGGCACTGCATGTAGTTTTGCAAAGGTTTGAATATAGTAAGAAAAATTTGTGAGTAAGAGATAAGGACAAAATTGCTCTATGCTGGAACCTGAATAACGTTCTAACATATCTTGAGCTATTTTAGATTCGCCATTATATTGAGGCACATCCTCTCCTTGGTCTGACTTTATCTTGGATTCTTATCATTCTATTGTTTCTAGGTCATTAAAAAAATTTTCGAAGAGGTAGTTGCAATCCAGATACAATGCAATTAGAGTCATCTATGCAAAATAGGTCCTCTTGATTTTGAAGTTATATTCTTCTGGACAAAGGAGAAAGACCTCGATAACATAAATAAAACAAAATTAAGAAACACATTGTTTTATGGTTCGTGTAAGTACTAGTGAATTCCGTGTAGGATTAAGAATAGAAATTGATGGCCAGCCATACCTAATTTTACAGAATGATTTTGTAAAACCAGGGAAAGGTCAAGCTTTTAATAGAATAAAAGTAAAAAATTTTTTAACTGGCAGGGTAATTGAACGGACCTATAAGTCTGGAGAATCTGTAGAGACTGCTGATATCCGGGAGCACGCTATGCGCCTTCTATATACCGATCAAGAAGGAGCCACTTTTATGGATGATGAGACTTTTGAGCAAGAAGTCGTATTTTGGGATAAACTTGAGAATATTAGACAGTGGTTATTAGAAGATATCATTTATACTTTGGTTTTATATAATGGTGATGTTGTTGCTGTTGAGCCTCCGATCTTTATGGAGCTTAGTATCTTAGAGACAGCCCCAGGAGTCCGTGGAGATACAGCATCCGGGCGTGTTTTGAAGCCTGCTGTGACAAATACAGGAGCTAAGATTATGGTCCCTATTTTTATTGATGAGGGAGAATTAGTGAAGGTCGATACTCGGACGGGGAGTTATGAATCTCGGGTTTCGAAATAAATTGCCGTTGTAAGAAAAGCATCTCTACCTTAGAGTGCACAATATGGACGCAAAGAAAACAAAAGAGCTTTCCAAAGAAGCTCAACTACTTAAGAAACTTAGAGACAAAGCTGAAATTGTTGATGAAGAGCACAAGCGCAAAACTTGGGTTGCAAAGCTTGTAGCCATGCCCGAATCTTTTCGCGATTTTGAAAAAGTAGACTCTGTAGAAACCCCGAAATTATTTCAAATTATAGCTGAGAAGATTTTAGAAGAAGGCGTCTAGACCTGAATTTTAATTGTTTTTATATATTAGTTCATAAACTATGAAAATCTTATTTCTAAAGTAGCCTCCTTAGTTATTTCTAAAGGAGAATCAAAATCCAATAGGTTGTTCAAAGCTATAGTATGTACCTGATACTTTTCAGGATATAGGTCTATAATGTGAAAACGCCCATTAGTAGGGAGAGAAATCGATCCGCTATTTAGAATACATGAAGGGGAAGCATCCGCACAGCTATAAATAGTAGCTTGGTGTTCGTGACCGTGTAAATAAAGCCTTACTTTATTATATTTGTTCAATACGTTTTTTAGGAGTGTATTGTTGATAAGATCATGGTAGGAATGTCGTGAAGAGAGCAAAGGATAATGGTTGGCGATAACGACATTTTCTTCTGAGGATAGAGAGAGTAGGAATGTTTCAATAGCTGAGATTTGCGTTAATTGCACAGCTCCATTTGCTGAAAACCATCCATTTAAGCAAGAACAATCTAATAAAATTAACCACCAACAATCTGTCAGCTTGTGAAATGAAACCTTATCGTGTTGGAGTTTCTGATTGGGAAAGTATTTATAAAATGTTTGCTTTGCAAGAGATTTAGAAGTATAGACATCATGATTTCCTGGTAGAAGATAAGTAGAAGAGTGTTTTGCTAGAATATCCACAAAGTGTTTCGCAAGTAAAAATTCTGCGTCCATAGCAGTGAGAGAAACATCTCCAGTAATGCATACGCTATTCGCTTCGAGGGATTTTATAACCTGTGGCAAACGTTGACTTATCGTTGTAGCTTGGAATTGTACCAAACCAAATACCTTGCGTAAAAGGCCTTTAAGCCTTTTATTCAAGCAGTCCAGAGGGTTCAAGGGAAGAACATGAAAGTGTACATCGGAAATGTGAATTAGACGGTGCGCATGTTGTGATTTTTCTTCCATATGCTGCTCTATTCCTATTTTTGCATTCTATTTTATTAGAATTTAGGGAAAAATTCTAATAACAAAGGTATAGAATTAAAAAGATACTGCGAGTATTTTTATTTAAACGGAAGTCATTTTTAATAAGTTTGTATCGAGTCTCTTTAAGTGAAAAAACAACTAAAATGTGGAGATTACATGTTCATTTTCAAAAATTAAAATTTTTGAAGAAAGAACAAGAATAGCCGTATCTAATGCACAGGATAAAACCGTGGATACTTTAGCTAGTGAATCTAAAATTCCTCCAGCAATAAAATCTTCAATCTCTCTAGACAATACGCTCACACCTAAACTTGGGGTTGCTAGGGAAGAAAGCTTAGCAATAACAGCATCGCCATTCAAATCTGCATTGTTCATTAGGACTTTTAGAGGAGCGCAACAGGCCTTATGTAATATAGAACTTGCTATCTTATTCTCATCGGTATTGTTGCAGTTAGAATTTTCTAGTTCTAAAGAAGCATAAAATAAAGCAGTTCCGCCTCCAGGGACATAACCCCGACTTAATGCAGAGTCTATAATTTTAAGAGCTAGATTGTATAAAGCTTGATTATCTTCATCAACAGAAAGAATAGCGATGGAACTTTGCAGCCTATTTTTTCTATATAAGAGGTTTTTTTTTGTTTCAGGGCATGAGGTTGTACGGATTTCTTCTGCTAGCTGTCGGATTTTTAAGGTAAGCACCTCAGGAATATGCTGCCCCCCGATTAGTATAGTTTGTGAGTCAGAGACTTCTATAGATAGACATGAACCTAAAGTCGTAATGTCAGGATTTAGAAAATTAGTTCCTTCATTTTTGGGGAAGATATGGGTGCCAGTAAATAAAGCAATGTCTTCAGCTAATTCTTGGTTCGTAGTAGAGAGTTCAGGAATGGTCACTACAGTTGCTTGTAATAGTCCTTGTAACTTGTTGACAATGAGAGTAGCAAGTACATCGTTATCAATATCCTCACAGAAAATCAGTAAATGTTGATTTCGTTCCGAAATCTCATGTAGTAGCGGAAGCAAGGGATGGATAGTAGAGATCTTTTTATCAGTAATTAGGATTAGGGGATGAGAAATGGTAGTGAGACGGGATGCATTGTTAGAAACAAAATAATTAGAAGCATAACCTGAAGGAATTTTAAACCCTTGGAGTACATCTATCGAAGATTTCTGTGCTTCTTTTTGGATAGTTATAGAAATGAGACCCTGAGGACCAACAACAGAGAAAGCATTGGAGAAGTCGTCGGCAATAACAGGCATTTGTAGTGTAGAGAAAATGATGTTTCGAATTTTTTGGGCGTCCTTAATAGGCCAAGCTTGTTTTTGTAATGCTTGTTGGAGTTTTTCTTCTTCAGATTTTAGGGAGGAAATCAATTTATGGATAGAAACTCCATTTTCTAAAGCTAAGTAGCTTTCCTGTAAAAGCGCGTGAAGTAAAATAAGACCAGTGATGGCACCATCGCTGTGTTGCTTATGGATTTTATTTGCCATGAGTTTGGCAAAATCTACACCCATATTTTCATAGGGATTAGCAAACTTTATTTGCGAAATAGCATTAAAACCTCGCTCTTTAAAAAAAGAGGATTGAGATAGGAATCCCTTAGGACCATAGGATGGTTTTACTACTTGGAGAAGTTTATCTATACCTGAAAAAAGCTTTTTATTAGCGTCATAGTTAGATAATTTTCCCTGTTCCGACATGCAAACCCCCCAGTAGATATAAAATTCTTACACTACCAAGTCATTTTTTAGTTCACAATATCTTCAGTAAGAAAGGTGGCACCCGGAATCGAACCGGGGATAGAGGCTTTGCAGGCCTCGGCCTTACCGCTTGGCGATGCCACCAAAACAAACCATGAGAACCTTTAGTTTAAGCGAAACAAGATTTTATGATAAGCGAGAAGTACATTCTCTTCTAAGAGAAGAGAGAGAAAAATTTCTTAGCTTTTAAAGAGCAAGATTGTTTTTAATCTCCTTAAGAAAGAGGTTTGCTAATAATCCGATAAGGTTGTTTGCATTCTTCTCTTCATATTAAATATAGTTTTTTTTTAGTGTGGAGACAAGCTTTCCCTATGGGTTCAGAGTTTTAAAATAGTAGATTTTAGGCAAAATATATGCGAACTGTATTGCTGGAAGATTGGGTATCCCTGATGCTATCAGACGTTTCTTGCCCAAAGTCTAACAAGAAAATCTCAGGATTCGCTATAGATAGTAGGCAAGTACAACCCGGCGATCTATTTTTCGCTCTGCCCGGCATTAGAACAGATGGTCATCAGTTTTTAAAACATGCGGCACAATCAGGAGCTGTTGCAGCTGTTGTATCTTCTGAATATCAAGGAGATAGCTTTGGTTTACTACTAATCCGTGTTCAGGATCCTAAATGTGCTTTGCAAGAAGCAGGAAATAGCCAGTATAATTTATTCAGAGGTAACCTTATTGGGATCACAGGGTCAATAGGGAAAACAACAACAAAAGAATTCTCGAAGACACTCTTAAGCTCTATTTATAAAATTCATGCAAGTCCTAAAAGCTATAACTCCCAACTGACTGTACCTTTAAGCTTATTAATGGCAGAGGGGGATGAAGATTTTATTATTTTAGAAATGGGAGTTTCTGAGCCCGGGAATATGCGAGATCTTCTGAACATTGTTCAACCAGAAATTGCTGTCATTACACAGATAAATGACCAGCATGCTGTCAACTTCCCTGAAGGCATCCAAGGAATTATAAGAGAAAAAAGTCTCATTTTAGAAAAAAGTAAAGTGCAACTATTGCCTAAAGATTCTTTATGTTTTTCGGATCTATGGCATCGTTCTTTTCGTGCTGAGAAATTTTCTTTTTCTTTTAATGATCCTCTAGCAGATTTTTACTATAAAGCTATGAGCAGGGAATCAGTAGTGATTCACACTCCTAATGAAGATTATCATCTCCCGATAGCGTTCTCTTATAAACCTGCGTATAGTAACTTGTTAATAGCTGTAGCTCTTTCTTGGATTTTAGATATTCCAGAAGAGAGTATTATAGGCTCTCTCTCTACATTAAAGTTACCTCCAATGCGCTTTGAACATAGCATAAGAAATGGAATACAAGTAATCAATGATGCGTATAATGCTTGCCCAGAAGCTATGATGGCAGCTCTTGATTCTTTGCCTTTGCCAAGTGATGGAGGAAAGACTATCTTGATTTTAGGTCATATGGCTGAATTAGGTATATATTCAGAAGCAGGGCATGCTTTAATAGCTGAAAAAGCAGCCTCTCTAGGACATATGATATTTTTTATTGGGGAGAAGTGGATTCCAGTGCAACACCTTTTAAAGAACTATTCTTGTGAAGTAAATTTTTTTTCCAGCGCTCAAGATATCAAGGATCTTTTGAAGGCAGTTGTCCGACACGGAGATGTAATTCTATTAAAGGGTTCTCGCTCGCTCGCTTTGGAATCTTTATTAGCTTGTTTTTAATTCTTTACGCGTAGCTATGATTTCCCTAATTCCTATTTTCTTAAAACAATCTTTGTTTTTTTCTTTAGCCCTAACAGTAATGACAGCTCTTCTATTCACTCTGGCTCTGGGAATGCCTATAATCAAATGGCTGCAAAAAAAAGAATATCGTGATTATGTAAACAAAGAACATTGTGAAAAACTTGAAATTCTTCACAAAGATAAAGCTAAAGTTCCTACTGGAGGAGGGATATTGCTTTTTATTTCATTGTTTTTCTCTATACTCCTTTGGTTGCCCTGGGGGAAGGTTTCGACGTGGTTTTTTATTATACTTATGACTTGCTATGCAGCTTTGGGCTGGTATGATGATAGAATAAAAATAAAAAGAAAAAAAGGACACGGGCTAAAAGCTAAGTATAAATTTATAGTTCAAATTTTTATAGCGTCTCTTACCTTGATTTGCCTTCCTTATATCTATGGAAGTACTGAGCCTCTATTTGCTCTCAAGATTCCTTTTATCCCGGGTCTAATTTCTATGCCTTTTTGGATTGGGAAATTCTTTTGTTTAGGACTTGCCCTTATTGCAATTATAGGAACGAATAATGCAGTAAATCTTACTGATGGTCTTGATGGTCTTGCTGCTGGAACAATGTCTTTAGCTGCTCTCGGATTTATTTTCGTTGCTCTGCAAAGTATTACAATGCCTATAGCTCAAGATATCGCCTATGTTTTAGCTGCGCTTTTGGGAAGTTGTATAGGATTCTTATGGTATAACGGCTTCCCAGCCCAACTCTTTATGGGAGATACGGGATCTTTACTTTTAGGAGGACTGTTAGGTAGTTGTGCTGTTATTCTGCGTGCAGAATGTATTTTAGTTATCATTGGAGGAGTCTTTGTTGCTGAGGCAGGATCTGTAATTTTGCAAGTTGCTAGCTCTAGATTAAGGAAAAAACGTATCTTCTTGTGTTCTCCGCTACATCACCATTATGAATATCAGGGAATAGCAGAGACTAAAATAGTTATGCGTTTCTGGATTTGCAGTTTTATTTGCACAGGTTTAGGCATAGCCGCAGTATTATGGAAGTAGATATGTATCAACGCATTCTTGTCTTGGGAACTGGGATCACCGGAAAATCTGTATCGAAATTTTTATATAAGCAAGGACATTATGTTTTAGGTGCAGACAATTCTTTAGAATCTTTGACGTCAACAGAGGGTTTGCATGAAAGACTGTTTATAGAAACAGATGATTTTCCTGGAGACATCGACCTTGTAGTACGCTCTCCAGGAATTAAACCATATCATCCTTGGGTAGAACAAGCGCTACGTTTTAATATCCCTGTAGTTACCGATATCCAGGTTGCTTTGAAAACTCCAGAATTTCAACAATACCCCTCTCTAGGAATCACAGGATCTAACGGGAAAACAACAACAACATTGTTTCTTGTTCATCTTTTAAATACTTTAGGAATCCCTGCTTTAGCTATGGGAAATATAGGCTTGCCTATATTGAACCAGATGATACACCCAGGGATCCGTGTTGTAGAAATTAGCTCTTTTCAACTAGCAACTCAAGATGAAGACATCCCTACATTGTCTGGAGCTGTATTATTGAATTTTTCTCCTAATCACCTTGACTATCATGGCAATTTAGATACTTATTTAGATGCTAAACTTCGTATAAAAAAATGTCTAAAACAAGCGCGAGCGTTCTGGTTGGGAATGGAATGTTCCTCTGGGAATCTTTATCAAAGCTACTCTGAGGAAATTCAGAATATTTTAGACAAAGGGGATGCATTAAAACCAATATACTTGCATGATAGGGATAACTATTGCGCAGCCTATGCTTTAGCTAATGAAGTGAGTTGTATTCCTTCGAAAGACTTTCTAAAGGCAGTTCAGACCTTTAAAAAACCTGCCCACAGACTAGAGTATCTCGGGGAAAAACATTGTGTGCACTACATTAACGATAGTAAAGCCACAACTGTGAATGCAGTAGAAAAGGCTCTTATGGCTATAGGAAAAAATATTATTGTTATTTTAGGTGGCAGAAATAAAGGCGGGAATTTCGTTGACCTAACTGTTTTGTTGTCCCAAACAACGAAACACGTCGTTGCTATGGGAGAATGCCGAGAGATGATAGCCCATGCTTTATCGGGAACAATTCCTTTAACTTTAGCCAAGGATTTAAAGGAAGCGGTATATATAGCTCAAACTCTAGCACGGGATGGAGATACTATTTTATTGTCTCCGGGATGTGCCAGTTTTGATCAATTTCAAAGTTTTGAAGAAAGGGGAGCTTATTTTAAGCTGTTGATCGGAGAAATGGAGGCTGTGAGGTAAATATGAATCGTAGGGATATGGTAATAACAGCTGTCGTGGTAAATGCGATGTTGTTGATCGCTTTGTTTGTAACATCAAAGCGGGTTGGAGTTAAAGACTATAACGAAGGATACCGTAATTTTGCTGCGACAAAAGTTGCACAAGGCCTTGTTTCTGAGGAAAAGGTGTTAGAAAAGCCTTCAGTTATAGAAGCACCTGTCCGTCCTGTAGTTAAGGAAACTTTAGCTACACAATTTATTGAAAGTAAACCTGTTATCGTAACGACTCTTCCTGTGCCTGTAGTGAGCGAATCTCCTGAGTCTGTTATTACAACTGTTCCGTCACAGCCTGTTAACGAGACCCTTAAAGAGGAACAAGCAGTTTATGCTACCGTCGTAGTCAAGAAGGGAGATTTTCTTGAGCGTATTGCTAAAGCTAATCATACTACTGTTGCGAAATTAATGCAGATCAATGATCTCACTACCACTCAACTTAAAATTGGACAGGTCATTAAAGTACCTATACTTCAAGAGATAGGCAGTCAAAAAAATTCTCAAATGAATGTTTCTAACTCCGAAAATTATTATACAGTCCAAGAAGGAGATAGTCCTTGGACAATAGCACTCCGTAACCACATTCGATTAGATGACCTACTCAAAATGAATGATCTTGATGAGTATAAAGCACGGCGTCTTAAGCCTGGGGATCAGTTACGTATACGTTGATCTTCGCAGGCTCCTACCATGAAGTGGTTTATTATTTCTTGTTTGTTAGCTATCTTCTCTTTAGGACTAATTATGGTTTTCGATACTTCTTCAGCAGAAGTGTTAGACCGCTCTTTAGAATGTAGTACACACAGAGCTCTCATCCGTCAGGTGACTTACCTTATCCTTGGTATAGGGATCTCATCTCTTTTATACATGATGGAATGGAGAGACTTCTTAAAAATTAGTCCCGTGTTATTGGCCGGAGCTACTATAGCTTTAATCTGTGTCTTTGTTCCAGGCTTGGGGATTTGCCGTAATGGCGCGAAACGTTGGCTAGGGTTCGGTCAGCTTACCATTCAACCTTCAGAATTTGTTAAGTATTTGGTTCCTATCGTGGCTTTAGAATTCCTAACATTTTCGTCTTTATATCAAAAGCAAGCCAAAATGTTTCTCAAACTTATCGCTGTTTTATTTATTCCTATCCTGTTAATTGCGATAGAACCTGACAATGGTTCTGCGGCTGTTATTTCTGCATCCTTAATCCCTGTTTTTATTATGACCGCAGTGCGGTTACGCTACTGGTTTCTCCCGCTTTTATGTATCACTATAGTTGGGGGAGCTTTCGCCTATAGGATGCCTTATGTACGGTATCGATTGAACGTCTATCTCCATCCTGAATTAGATATTAAGGGCAGGGGACATCAACCCTATCAGGCTAAAATTGCTGCAGGATCTGGAAAATTACTAGGAAAAGGACCTGGAGCAAGCCTCCAGAAACTTACTTATCTTCCAGAAGCTCAAAATGACTATATTGCTGCAATATACGCTGAAGAGTTTGGGTTTTTAGGTATTCTTTTGCTTATACTTTTGTATATGTGTTTTGTCTACGGAGGTTATGCAATCGCTATAAAAGCATCGTCATTAGAAGGAGCTACCTTAGCGATTATTGTTACCTTACTTATTAGTATGCAGGCATTTATGAATTTAGGTGTAGTCTCAGGACTTCTTCCTAGTAAAGGAGTAAACCTTCCTTTTTTTAGCCAAGGAGGATCCTCTCTTATTGCAAATATGTGTGGCGTTAGTTTGTTATTAAAGGTGTATGATGAGGAAAATTCGAAAAGTAGCCTTAGCTGTAGGAGGATCGGGGGGACATATCGTTCCAGCTCTAGCAGTAAAGGAAGCTTTTTATCTTGAAGGAATCGATGCGCTCCTACTTGGAAAAGGTCTGGAACGCCATCCTTCTTTACAAGAAGGAATCAATTATCGAGAAATTCCTTCAGGACTCCCTACAGTCATTAATCCCATAAAAATAATTTCAAGAAGTTATTCTATATGTTCAGGATATCTTAAGGCAAGAAGGGAACTTAAAATTTTTGATCCTGATTTGGTTATAGGCTTTGGAAGCTATCACTCTCTTCCTGTATTGTTGGCAGGATTATCTCAGAAGATCCCCTTATTTTTACATGAACAAAATCTTGTTCCTGGGAAGATCAATAAACTATTTTCTCGGTATGCTCGAGGCGTTGGAGTAAATTTCTCTCCTGTTATCAAATACTTTTCTTGCCCTGCTGAAGAGGTTTTTCTTCCCAAGCGGAGCTTTTCTTTAGGAAGTCCTATTATGAAGCGCTGTACAAACTACACCCCTACAATTTGTGTAGTAGGAGGATCTCAGGGATCACAGGTCTTAAACACCTTTGTTCCTAAAGCTCTTGTTAAACTAGTCAATAAGTACCCACACATGTATGTACACCATATTGTAGGGCCCAAAAGTGATGCTATTGAGGTGCAACACGTGTATAATCGTGGAGAGGTGCTTTGTTGTGTCAAGAAGTTTGAAGAACAGCTGCTCGATGTGCTCCTTGCTGCAGATTTAGTTATCAGTAGGTCTGGTGCTACAATTTTAGATGAAATCTTATGGGCGAAAGTGCCTGGAATTTTAATTCCCTATCCAGGAGCCTATAGACATCAAGAAGCTAATGCTAAATTCTTTGTAGAGGTCCTTGGGGGTGGGAGTATGATTCTAGAAAAAGAGCTAACAGAGAAGCTATTGGTAGAAAAAGTGATGTTTGCTTTAGACTCTCATATTAGAGAAAAACAACGTGACTCTCTAGCGGCTTACAGTAAACAACGGTCGAAAAAAACGTTGTATGAGTTTATTTGTGAATGTTTATAGGTGAAGCATATGATAGAGAATCCTCATTATCATTTTATTGGTATAGGTGGGATAGGAATGAGTGCCTTAGCACATATTCTGCTGGATCGTGGGTATTATGTATCTGGCAGTGACTTGAGTGCAGGATATACTATCAATACGCTTAAAGCTAAAGGTGCAGAGTGTTTTTTAGGTCACGATGCGACTCATATCTCCGATGGTACCACCGTTGTTTATAGCTCCAGTATTGCCTCAGATAATGTAGAATATCTAGCGGCTGTTGAAAAATCCTTACCCTTAATTCATAGAGCAGAGCTCCTAAGTCAGCTTATGGAAGGTTATCAAAGCATCCTAGTGTCAGGAAGTCATGGAAAAACAAGTACATCATCTCTAATTCGTGCTATTTTCCAGGAAGCTCAGAAAGACCCTTCTTACGCTATTGGGGGGGTGACTTCAAATTGCCTGAATGGTTATTCTGGATCTTCAAATGTCTTCATTGCCGAAGCAGATGAGAGTGATGGTTCCTTAAAATACTACTATAATCCTGATGCATTGATAATTACAAATTTAGATAATGAACATTTAAGCAATTATGGAGGAAGTCTTGAACGTCTTTTGAAAGTAGTTCAGGATTTTTCTAGCAAAGCTCAAGACTCTAATAAGGTATTTTATAATGGCGATTGTCCGATTTTAAGAGGAAAGATTAAAGGGATTTCTTTCGGGTATTCTCCAGACTGTCAGCTACGTATAGTCTCTTATTCTCAGAAGGAATGGCAGTCTCAATTCTCCTTTATATTTTTGGGCCAAGAATATCGAGATATCGAACTCAATTTGCCTGGACAATATAATGCTGCAAATGCAGCAGCAGCCTGTGGTATTGCACTTACCTTTGGTATAGAGATTACTATCATTCGAAAAGCTCTGAAAGAATTCGTAGGAGTGTGTCGACGTTTGGAGAAAAAGAATAACTCTGAAGGCTTTCTTTTCTTAGAAGATTACGCTCATCATCCTGTAGAAGTGGCAAGTACTTTAAGAGCTGTGCGTGATGCCGTAGGTTTGCGAAGAGTAATCGCAATTTTTCAGCCGCATAGGTTTTCTCGTCTTCAGGAATGCTTAAATAGCTTTCCAACTGCGTTCCAGGAAGCCGATGAAGTCATCCTTACTGATGTTTACAGCGCTGGAGAAAAAGATACACAGTCTATAATACTTGCCGAATTTGCTAAAAATATTGCTAGATCTTCTCATGTACGCTGTCATTATATCTCCTACGGAGACCTAGTAGATTATCTAAAAGCATATACTCGTATTCATGATGTTTGTGTCTCTCTAGGAGCTGGGAATATCTATACCATAGGAGATTCTTTGAAAGACTTTAATCCTAGAAAATTATCTTTAGGATTAGTCTGTGGTGGGAAATCTTGTGAACACGATATTTCTCTACTTTCTGCTCAACATATCTCTAGATATATTTCTCCTACACTCTACGATGTGACTTACTTTATTATAGATCGCCAGGGCTTATGGAGAACCGGAAAGAATTTTGCTCATCTTATTGAAGAATCTCAGAGTTATTCTGTACTTTCGACAGAAATTACCTTAGCTTTATCACAAGTCGATTGTTTATTTCCTGTTTTGCATGGCCCTTTGGGAGAAGATGGTGCTATCCAGGGATTTTTTGAAATCTTAGGTAAACCTTATATTGGACCTAATCTACCTTTAGCAGCAATTGCAATGGATAAGCTATTAACAAAACGTATAGCTTCTGCAGTTGGTATCCCTGTAGTTCCTTACCAACCTTTAAATCTCTCTTTATGGAAGCGTAATCCTGAATTATGCATACATAACCTTATAGCAACTTTTGCTTTTCCTATGATTGTGAAAACCTCTCATTTGGGATCTAGTATCGGGATATTCTTGGTTCATAATGAAGAGCAGTTACGAGAAAAGATCTCAGAGGCTTTTTTATATGATACTGACGTATTTGTTGAGGAAAGTCGCTTAGGATCTCGTGAAATAGAACTATCTTGTATTGGAGACTCTTCTACTTGGTATTGTATTGAAGGACCGAATGAACGTCGTGGTGCTAGTGGGTTTATTGACTACCAAGAGAAGTATGGGTTTGGTGGTGTTGATAGTGCTAAAATTACTTTTGATTTGCAGCTTTCTCAAGAGTCTTTAGATTGTGTTAAGGAATTTGCAGACCGTCTCTATCGAGCTCTGCATGGAAAAGGCTTATCTCGAATAGATTTTTTCTTAGATGAAGAAGGAAATTACTGGTTATCAGAAGTGAATCCTATTCCAGGAATGACAGCAGGTAGCCCATTTTTACAGGCCTTTGTTCGTGCAGGGTGGACAAAAGAACAAGTTGTCAATTTCCTTGTTATCGAAGCTCTACATAAGTTTGATAAGAAACAGATGGTCGAATGTGGGTTTAATAAAGACAAAACCTTGATTAGAAACTAAAAAAAGTGTTAGAGCGTTCTAATTCAAGAACCTCTAGCACTTCTTTTATAGAGATAGAATAAGACTAGTGATGATTACTACATTCACAAGAATGATGTATAACGGGATCTTCTTCTTGATCTTCGCAATTACAGTGCCCTTGACAACACTTTTTAGATATAAGAAAATCATCTTCAATAGGCATAGAAGAGACGTCATCGCAAATATAGTCTTCATTACAAATGACGTCATTTCCATCTTCAGGTTGAATTAGATCTATCTGTACTTTCTTTTTTAATCTAGAGCACACACGCCTAAGAATAGTTCTTAGCGCATGTATTGTGTTTCCTCTTCTTCCAATAATTTTTCCGATATCCTGAGCTGCAACACGAATTTCTAATTTGATAGATTCGTTAGCTTCGTCTTCGATTGAACGAATTTCAACGGCTTCAGGATTAGTAACTAAATTCTTAACAATATATGCTACAAACTCTTCC
The DNA here is from genome assembly GCF_900239945.1 of Chlamydia serpentis. Classification (NCBI taxonomy): domain Bacteria; kingdom Pseudomonadati; phylum Chlamydiota; class Chlamydiia; order Chlamydiales; family Chlamydiaceae; genus Chlamydia; species Chlamydia serpentis. The sequence continues at coordinate 1,010,519 of NZ_LT993738.1, forward strand.
ATAAAGTCCAAATTAAATTGATGTAGAAAACCAAAAACATAATCCTATGTCTTTAAAAGTTCCTTACAAAAGTGTAGATATTCAAAATGAAAAAGTCAATGTCTAATCTAGCCTTGGAAAATTCTCTGAACAGGTCTCCATAGTTAACCAACTTAGGTACTTTGGATCTCCGTGTTGAATAGGAAAGAGTAAGATCTCTGGAACCTCATAGTCACAGAATTCTTTGATAACTTTACAAATTTTAGGGAAACATAAGTCCGTTGTTTTAATTTGTATATGGTGTTCTTCAGACTTACAAATTTTGCCTTTCCACAGATACATGGATTGTCCTTTAGGAAAGATATGTACACAGCGAGCAAGATGCTTTGTGATAAGATAGGTTGCTAGAGATTCAGCACTTTGTTGAGAAGGGAAGGATGTAAGAATAAGAATAGGAGTCATAATGTTTTCAATAATAAAAAATTAGGGAAACGCAAATCATAGATATACTGATTTTCGACATCTATTAAAGAACTTTTTTGTATATGCTTATAAAGGTCTAGAGCAGTGTTAAGAGTCTTAGTTGGAAGCCTTAAAAGATTGCCTGAAGAAAGTGTAACTACAATTTCTCCAGGGTAGAAATCGGATAAGGATAGATCTATAATTTTGGGGGACTCTGTAACTAATTCTTGCATAAGAATAGTAACAAGAGACATTTTTTCTGCAGGTAGTTTTTTCATAGCTAAGTCTTCTTCAGAAAAAAAAATTAGAGGTAAGTTAAGAGAGTGAAAATAAGGTTGGCAAAGAAAATAATTTCCTTCAAGGTTACAAAGCATATTGGATCGATTGCCAACATAAGCAATCGGTGTATGTAGAGTATAGAAAATTATAATCCCTTTATTATCAGGTGATTTCTCTATAGCTAAAGAGGAAAAAATTCCAAGAGCATTCAATATAGATTCTGCTTCTTTGATAGAGAATTCGTGTAGATATGTAGGAGAATCTGCAAAAAGATGTAAACGCTCTGCAATTGCAGTAGGAGGAACTCTCGATAAAGTCGATGACACTAAAAATAAGTTCCTAATAGGTGAGGGATGGGGTTTAAATAAAGAAATTTCAGGTAAAAGTAACCAACAAAATATAGGAACGCAAACAACAGTGCTCAGTGCTATGAGGGTCGCAGCATAACATAAAGTGTATTGAGGGCCTGGAGAGAAAAGCGTTTTAAGAAAACGTCTTATCATGAGTTCATTGTTTTTTATTATCATCGTAAATAATATCCGTAATATTTACGAGATTACTCTTGGAGAGATGATTGATGGACTTATCAGCTAAACAGTATGGAGAGATCATTGTTATTTATTTAAAAGGCTCTTTAGATGCTGTTTCAGTGCCTAATATTCAACAATCTTTGAATCAGTTTGTCCAGAATAACAATCTTAAAATCGTTCTGAATTTGCAGGACGTTTTCTATATCAGCAGTGCAGGTATTCGCCTATTGTTATCTAGTTTTAAATTAATTCAAGGGTTAGGAGGGAAAATGTGTCTGTGCTGTGTTAAAGCAGCTGTAGCAGAGGTAATGCGAATTGCAGGTTTAGACCAAATGATTTTATTGTGTCAGTCTGAACAGGAATGTTTTAGTAAGTTATAGTTTATCCCTATGCTTCCTTTTGAATTTCAATCTAGTACAACCTCTACTCCTGAATGTGATGTATGTCTTGATCCTCAAAAGTTATTTATAAAATTATTTAAGCGCACAATCATCTTACTTGCAGGGCCTACAGGATCTGGAAAAACAGAAATTTCTTTAGCACTCGCCCCTATGATTGATGGAGAGATCGTATCAGTAGATTCTATGCAGGTATATCAAGGAATGGATATTGGAACTGCAAAAGTGTCTCTAGAAGCCAGACAAGTAATTCCTCATCATTTAATTGATATTTGTCATATTCAAGAGCCATTTAATGTCATAGATTTCTATTATGAAGCTATTCAGGCATGTCAAAACATTTTATCAAGAAATAAAGTGCCTATTTTAGTTGGTGGCTCAGGATTTTATTTCTATACTTTTCTTTCTGGCCCCCCTAAAGGCCCTCCTGCAGATCCGCAAATACGCGAACAACTTGAGTCTATAATAAAGAAGCATGGAGTTACTGCTCTTTATGAAGAACTGCGCCTTAAAGACTCGGACTATGCTCAAACAATCACTAAGAATGATAAAAATAAAATCGTTCGAGCATTAGAAATCATTCAACTTACGGGGAAAAAAGTCAGCGATCATGAATGGGATGTGGTTCCTAAGGCTTCAAGAGAATATTATTGTCGCGCTTGGTTTCTCTCTCCTCTAACCGAATTTTTGCGGAACAGTATTCAAATGCGTTGCGAAACTATGATTGAATCAGGATTACTAGATGAAGTAAAAATCTTATTATCTCAAGGTATACGAGGAAACCCTTCAGCATCAAAAGCAATTGGTTATCGCGAATGGATAGAGTTTATAGATCAAGGTGAGCACCATGAGGACTATGCCTTGGCAAAAAGAAAATTTATATCTAATAGTTGGCATTATACAAAAAAACAAAAGACGTGGTTTAAACGGTGCTCGATATTTCGAGAACTTCCTACGCTAGGCCTCTCTTCAGAAGCTATTGCTCAAAAAATAGCTAAAGACTACCTCCTTTACAGCTAATATGCTCGTACAGCGTGTTCCTTTCGATAGGGATAAAGCCTTCAGATCGGATGATATCGCAAACTTCTTCCTCAGAGCTTTGTATAGACCATCCTGTAGCCTTATGAACGCTTTCGCTTAAAATAACTCCCCCAAAGTCGTCAGCCCCATAATGTAAAGCTTTGCCTCCTACACTTTTACCTTCCCCAAACCATGAGGCTGCGACATGATCAAAATTATCGAGAAAAATCCTTGCAAGAGCTAATATTCGGTAATACATTTGAGCGGATGCATGTTGAGGCACTTTATAACGGAGAGGGTTGTTGCCAGGCTTGTAACTCCAAGGAATAAAACTATAAAATCCAGGGCAGCTGTCTTGAGCATTTCGTATTGTTTGAAGGTGTATAAGAATATCCTCAGGATTCTCGACATGCCCAAACATCATAGTCGCTGTTGTACGAAACCCTATTTGGTGAGCCATCTTATGTAGATTGATCCAACCCCCAGGGCTCATTTTTTTTGGAGAAATGATTTTCCTAACTCTCTCTGATAGAATTTCTGCTCCTCCACCAGGAATCGTGCGTTGGCCCGCATTCCATAATCTATAAAGACCCTCTTCAGTAGTGATGCCAGAAACCCGGCAAGCATGTTCAATTTCTACTGCAGAAAAGAAATGGGGGTGAATGGAAGGAAATTCTTGAATAGTAATTCGAATCAATTCTTCAAAGTAATTAATTCCTAAATTTGGGTGCACACCACCTTGAATTAGAACTGTTTTAACTCCTAATTCTGTGTAGCGTTGTAATAAGCTACGAAAATCATCGAAAGATAACAAATAGGCATCAGCGGATTTAGGTTTTCTATAGAATGCGCAAAAAGTACAATCTATTTTGCAAATATTAGTATAATTTGGATTAGCATCAAGAACATAAGTAACTTCATTTGAAGGATATCGTTGTTGACGAATAGAATTTGCAAGTTCCTGTAGCTCATTTAAAGGAGATGAAAGGAACATTTTTAAGCCCTCTTCAAACGAAATTCTTTTATATAAATTCATAAAACAATTGACGTTAAAGATTGCGAAAAGCAGACTTTAACTTTTAACAATTTTATTTGTCAAGCCTCACACCTAAGTTGTTATTATGGATAATTCCGACAACAGCTTTCATACTTTGGAAACAGAGCAGGAATCGTTTGTGGACGATGATTTTGTAGTTGAAGAAGTTGCTTCTATAGAAAGCTCTGACGTTTCTAATGCGGCCCTACTATCTTTTGCTAAAGAGTTTAAAGACTTGAACTCTCCAGAACAAAAAGTTTCTTTTATCTTGGATAGAATGGAGGAAGTTTTAACTGCAACATCTCCAGATCTGAGATTATTTTGGGATTTAAGAAAACAATGTTTGCCTCTGTTTAATGATATCGAAGATATAGTGAAACGCGGAGAGGTCTGGCATCGTTATATTGCGCTAACTAAAGAAGGTCGTCATCTTAAGAGTCTTCAAGATCAAGAAGGGTCTTTTATTATAGACCAAATCGATTTGGCAATCGCGTGTTTAGAGAAAGACATTATTGAATTTCAGGAAGGAATAGAGGATAAAATTTCTCAACAAGAGGAAAAGCATGAGTTTTTGGAAAGCACAGCTTTAAATAAGCATCTGGATTTTTATAAGAAAAACCATATGTTATTACTATGGTTAAGCAGTTTCTCTTCAAAAATTATAGATCTTCGTAAGGAACTTATGAATGTTGGGATGCGAATGCGGATGAAAAGTAAATTTTTTCAACGCCTTTCCGCTCTAGGGAATCAGGTATTTCCCAAACGTAAGGAACTTATCGAAAGTGTGAGTCAAACATTTGCCGGAGATGTCGACGCATTTGTTTCTAGATATTTTATTGGATCTGATAAAGATTCGTTAAAAAAAACCGTTTTTTTTTTAAGAAAGGAAATAAAAAGTCTTCAACATGCAGCAAAAAGGCTTTTTGTCTCATCTCATGTTTTTTCTGACACAAGGTTGAAGCTTAGCAAGTGCTGGGATCAACTGAAAGGTATGGAAAAAGAAATTCGTCAAGAACAAGGTCGTTTACGTGCCGTATCTGCTGAAAATTCAAAAGAAGTCCGTGAAATGTTGAAGCAAGTTGCTTCCCTTCTTGCAGACGGGAACGATTTGATCAAAGTTCGAAAAGATTTAGATACCATTTCTAAAAAAATTCGCGTTCTTGATCTCACACATGATGACGTAATCTTCTTAAAAAAAGATCTTCAGGGGTTATTTGATCAGTTGCGAGAGAAACAAGACGCGATAGAAAAGTCCTATCAAGAACAATTAGCAAAGGATAAACAAACAAAAAGAGAGGCTGCTCGTTCTCTTGCCGAGCGTATCGCAGTATTCTCGAAGACTTGTTCTGAAGGAAAAATTACTCCTGAATCTCGGGAAGAATGGCAAACATTAAAAGAATCGTTAGCTAAAATGTCATTTTTACCCCCTCCTGAAAAAATTTCTTTAGATAATCAACTCAATCTTGCTCTTCAAGCTATTGTAAATTTTTTTGAAGAACAACTTCTTTCTTCTCCAGATTCTCGAGAAAAGCTTGCAAATATGCGTCAAGTCCTTACACAAAGACGTGAACGCCGCCAAGAACTCAAAGATAAATTAGAACAAGATAAAAAATTATTAGGTTCTTCAGGATTAGATTTTGATCGCGCAATGCAGTACAGTTCACTTGTTGAAGAAGACAAACGTGCAATTGAAGAATTAGATGCGAGTATTTTTGAATTGAAGCAACAGATTCAACAATTGTTATGAGAAGAAATTGTATATATGCGTTTGACTTAGATGGAACCTTATTAAAAGGTAATAGTAGTTGGCTTTTTTATCGTTACGCATTGTTTCAGCGTTTATTTTCTTATAAAACTTTGCCCCCATCTATTTATCGTTTTTTTAGATTTAAGTTTTTTTTTGGGATCTTCCATCCTTCTATTATTCTATTGTAACTCATTTGCTTGCACCAATTTCTTCTGAAGATCTTTATGGAGTTGCACTAGATTTTGTAAATACTTTGACTCCAGCTGATTTTTACACCCCTGTTTTAGAAAAATTAGAAGAAGCCTTTGCAGATACTACAGGACAAGTGATTCTTTTTTCTTCTTCTCCAGATTTTATTGTAGGTCCTATAGCGCAACAACTCGGCATTAGCTCATGGTATGCCTCTTGTTATCGGGATGAGTCTGCAGAACAGACCATCGATAAAAAATGTTTGACAGGAGATAAAAAAGCTCAAATTTTGAGTTATATAAAAAAAATCAATCAAGCAAAAAGCCACACTTTTTCTGACCATATTCTAGACCTACCTTTCCTTATGTTGGGAGAAGAAAAAACCGTTGTTCGTCCACAGGGACGTTTAAAGAAAATGGCTAAAAAGTATTATTGGAATATCGTTTGATTGTGTTTAAAAAAAAGCTCGACCTTATCTTGGATAATGGGGTATTCTAACGTCGATTTTTATGGATTTATTTTATTTTAATTTATTGAAAGTAGTTGCCAAGTCCATTGAACAGAAAAAGGGAAATAACTTGGTAGTTCTGGATGTTAGAGCTATTTCGGAATTTACCGATTATTTTGTTTTTGCAGAAGGCAGTGTTAATGTTCATGTTAAGGCTTTAGCGAATACTATTATAGAAGAGTTAAAAAAGTGGCAAGTCAGTCCTCTTCATGTGGAAGGTCTCGCTGATGGCAATTGGGTTGTGATAGATTATGGGTTTATTGTAACCCATATATTTGTTGGTGCAATTCGTGGAAAATATCGTTTGGAAGAGCTATGGAAAGATGGTTTAATTGTCACATCCAAGCTTTTGGCTTCTTAGTGGAGTAAAAGGTCCTGCATGAGTAAAAAACGCGTCGTTGTTACAGGAGTAGGTGTTGTATCTTGCCTCGGTAATGAAGTAGATACATTTTATGATAACCTACTTGCTGGAGTTAGTGGTGTCCGTACGATCACAGCTTTTCCTTGTGAAGACTATGCTACTCGTTTTGCTGGATGGATTCCAGAATTTAATCCTGAGCCGTATTTAGATAAAAAACAAGCACGTCGTGTAGATCCTTTCATTACATACGCCATGGTTGCCGCTAAAAAAGCAATTGCTATGTCACGTTGGGATAAAGATCATTTGCCTGCAGATCCTGTCCGTTGTGGCGCTATTATAGGTTCTGGAATGGGGGGGCTTTCCACATTAGACCAAGGAATGGAAAGATTATTGGTTACTCATAAAAAACTCTCACCTTTCTTTATTCCCTATATCATTACGAATATGGCTCCAGCACTTATTGCTATGGACTTTGGTTTAATGGGTCCTAATTATTCCATATCTACTGCCTGTGCTACAGCAAATTATTGCATTGACGCTGCTTATCAACATTTAGTATCTGGACGTGCTGATATGATCATTTGTGGTGGCACTGAGGCTGCAGTTAATCGTATTGGTTTAGAGGGTTTTATTGCTAATCGTGCTTTGTCAGAAAGAAACGATGCCCCAGCACAGGCTTCACGTCCTTGGGACAGAGATCGTGATGGATTTGTTTTAGGAGAAGGAGCCGGAATTCTTATTCTAGAGACTTTAGAGAACGCTCTACGTCGTCATGCTCCTATCTTTGCGGAAGTTTTAGGAAGTTATCTCACATGTGATGCTTTCCACATTACCGCCCCTAGAGATGATGGTGAAGGAATTACTGCGTGTGTGCTTGGTGCTTTGGATTCAGCAGGTATTCCTAAAGAACGGGTAAATTACGTGAATGCTCATGGCACATCGACTCCTTTAGGAGATATTTCTGAAGTCCTAGCTTTGAAAAAAGCTTTTGGTTCGCATATAAAAAATCTGCGTATGAACTCCACTAAATCTTTAATAGGACATTGTCTCGGAGCTGCTGGAGGTATTGAAGCAGTTGTTACCATTCAAGCGATACTCACTGGGAAGCTTCACCCTACGATTAATTTGGATAATCCCATTACAGAAATTGAAGACTTTGATGTAGTTGCAAATAAAGCTCAAGATTGGGATATTGATGTAGCAATGTCCAACTCATTTGGTTTTGGTGGACATAATTCAACGATATTATTCTCGAGGTATGTACCCTAATTATGATGAAGACAAAATATGAATATTCTTTTGGTGTTATTCCTATAAAATTTTTTGGGACTCCTGATAAAAGCACATTAAGGGCTTGTTTTATTTGCCATACTCGAGGGAAACATTGGGGATTTCCTAAAGGACATTCTGAAGATAAGGAAGGTCCTCAAGAAGCCGCAGAAAGAGAGTTAGTAGAAGAAACTGGACTGAGTATAGTTAATTTCTTCCCTAAAGTATTTATCGAGCAGTACTCGTTCAATAACGAAGATCAAATCTTCGTTCGTAAAGAAGTGACTTATTTTCTTGCTGAAGTTCGTGGTGATGTCCATGCAGATCCTATGGAAATTAGCGATAATCAGTGGCTATCTTTACAAGAGGGGTTGCGCTTATTAAGTTTTCCTGAACTACGAGATCTTACTGTAGAAGCAGATAAGTTTATTAATAATTATCTTTTTTCTTCTTAGTTTTTAAGGAGAGGGGATCTCCCCCTCCTTAAAAATTAGTTCACATCGGCAGTTTCTCCAATATAGGATAAATAATCTTCGTGAGCCAGCTGAATCACTTTTTGAGCCTCTTTCTTCCCATAAATGCCTACGATCTCAATTTTTGCAGGACTACCTTTAATTAGATGATCGGGCGTAGCTTTATATGTTAGGAAGTAATGTTGGATCATATCCAATACTGTCCCTGGGCAGTCGGAAATATCTTCGATTTCTGCGAAGACTAGGTCGTCTTCTAGAACGGCAATAATTTTATCATCGGCTTCTCCAGAATCAACGATCCGAAGTCCTCCTATAGGACGTGCTTGTAGTAAAATATTCCCATGATGGATATTTTTTTCTGTAAGCACACAGACATCCAAAGGATCTTTATCTCCTTGGATCCCTTCACGACGTATTTGCTCTCCGCTATATTGCCCAGAGGCTTCTCCACAATATGTTTGAGGAAGCAAACCATAAAGACAAGGACAAAAATTAGAAAATTTTTGAGGTCTATCTACTTTAAGTAGTCCTGTGGTTTTGTCTAATTCAAATTTTACAGAGTCATGAGGGGTAATCTCTATGTAACAACACAGAGATTCATAGTTATCCTGAGTTAACGAGGGGCTGTGCCAAGGATGAGCAACATATAAAACTTTTTTAGACATAAATAACTCTCAACGTGAAATTTTCTATGCTAGCAGTCTAGCGAATTTAGACTAGCATGGAGGAATTTTTAAGAGAAGAGGCAGTTCAGGGCTAATTGACTTTTAATTAAAAGTAAGCAATACTTTTATCTGCTAATTAACCCTTACTAATTTATGAAATATTCGCTTATTTTCAAAGAGCTAAATATAGAGGACTATGAACGTGTTATTGAAGTCAGATGTTCAGAAGTTCGTCTTCACGCAATTATTGCTATTCACCAGACAGCGGTAGGACCAGCTTTGGGCGGTGTAAGAGCTTCCGTATACTCTTCTTTTGAAGATGCATGTACAGATGCTCTTCGCTTAGCTAAGGGCATGACTTACAAGGCTTTAATTAGTGGAACTGATACAGGAGGGGGTAAAAGTGTGATCATTCTTCCTCAAGACCTTCCTTATCTTACTGAAGACATGCTAAGAGCTTTCGGGCAAGCTGTAGATGCCTTGGAGGGTAAATATATATGTGCTGAAGATCTTGGTGTGTCTATAAAAGACATTTCTATAATTGCTCAAGAGACTCCTTATGTTTGTGGGATTGCTGACATCAGTGGAGACCCCTCTATATACACTGCACATGGCGGATTTTTATGCATAAAAGAAACTGCAGAATATCTTTGGGGATCCCCATCTCTTCAAGGAAAAAAGATAGCTATCCAGGGAATTGGATCTGTAGGGCGACGTCTCTTACATTCTTGCTTTTTTGAAGGTGCTGAACTCTATATTTCTGATATTTTAGAAACAGTACTTCTGGATGCCGTGCAACTCTATGGAGCTAAAATTGTTCCTACAGAAGACATCCATGCATTAGAGTGCGATATTTTCACGCCGTGTGCTCGTGGCAATGTGATTCGTAAAGATAATGTTGCTGATTTGCGTTGTAAGGCGATTGTAGGCTTAGCAAACAACCAGCTGCAGGACAGCTCTATTGGTGTCATGCTGCATGAACGAGGTATTCTTTATGCTCCTGACTATTTGGTTAATGCTGGAGGCTTGCTTAATGTCACTGCCGCGATAGAAGGAAAAATCTACGAGCCTAAAGAAGTTCTTAATAAAGTTGCAAACCTTCCTATCGTTCTTCGTCAGCTATACAATCAAAGTAAGATAACTGGAAAAGATCTGGTAGCTTTATCCGATTCCTTTGTAGAAGATAAGTTATTAGCCTATACTTCATAGTGCAATAAGTTATCGGAAAAGACAATATTGAGTTGGCTTTGTATTGCCGTTAGTGTTGTCTCATGGATCTCCTGATTTCCAGAAGCAAGGATCACAGGATGATTATTCAATAATAGAGTTTCTTTGTTATATTCCAGAGGCACTCCTAAGGCATCAGTCACTTTACCTCCAGCTTCTTCCACAAGAAATGCTCCTGGAACGTGGTCCCAAGCACGGGCAGGAGAATGGATAAAGGGATAACGAATGAAAAAATCTACAGCACCTTCAGCGACTAATGCATATTTATATTGACTTTCTAAACGACGAGGACTTGGAGTGTTGGGTAGACCTAGGCTAAGCTTGCGTGTTGCATGATGTTGTTGATTCAACGCAGCTAATGAAGCTTCGCAGAATTGTCTTGTCGGCTTTCTTCCATCATAAAGTATTCGTCTACCTAAATTTTCAGAATGTAAAATAGAAAGCCCGTGGCTTTTGGCTGCTGAGTACACCTTAAATGTATAATTATAAGAAGGACACGCCATTACAGATAGGATGGGTTGGTACTCATAAATGAGGGATACGGCAACAGCAAAAGCACGATGCTTAATAAACCCCGTCGTTCCATCAATAGGATCAACAAGCCAAAATAGAGAGGTTGGAGAAGGGGGAGGAGTTAGATTGGAAAATAAGTCTTCACTGGAGGTCAGAGGAGCTAACTGGTGAGTAAATTTTAAGATTTCTGAGATTTTTTTATGATCTTCGTTAGGACTTAAAACCTCTTCTCCGATAAAGGGAATATCAGGAAAAGCTTGTGCAAGCTCTCGTTTGAGGTAGTATTGACTGCCATAGTCTGCAGCCGTAATAAAGGATCCATCTGGTTTTCCCCAAGAAGGGATTAGGGGACGTTCTTTTCGATAGTTTAACAATTCCGTAATGATTTCCGTAACTACAGACTCTACGATGTTCTGACAGTTAGGTAACTGAAAGGGCATAGAATTTTCCTCAAGTATCTAGATAAGAATGTTAGCAAAAGTTAGGATTATGTTAAACTTCAGGGGAGGGCCCTATAGCTAACTTGGGTCTTGTCTGTTGAAACTTTTCCCTAATAAGTAAGGGGAACTTATGCTAATAAAGCTGTGGCGTGCTACTTATAATGGCATTTATGCATTCTTAGTAGGCGCAGTGCTGAAGTTGCGTTACCGTATGCAAGTTGAAGGCATGAAGACCCTGAATCTTAACCCTAAGCAAGGATGTTTATTTCTTGCGAATCATGTCGCAGAAATTGATCCTGTTATCCTAGAATATCTATTCTGGAGACGGTTTTATGTTCGCCCTATGGCTGTTGAGTACTTATTCCATAGCCGTATTGTTCGGTGGTTTTTAAATTCTGTGCGATCTATTCCTATTCCTCAAGTTGTTCTTGGTAAAGAAAATAAACGCACTTTGGAACGTATAAACAAGTGTTATGAGGAAGCAACAGTAGCTTTAAATAAAGGAGAAAGTATTCTTCTCTATCCTTCAGGGAAGTTATCAAGAACAGGGAAGGAAGAAATTGTTAATCAGTATTCTGCTTATGTGTTATTACATAAAATTGCGGAATGCAATGTAGTTTTGGTAAGAATAGCAGGTTTATGGGGGAGTGCATTTTCTCGTTACAAGCTTGATTCTACACCTAAGTTAGCCTCTGTGTTTAAAAAAGCTTTGCGTTTTTTATTGCGTCGCGGGATTTTTTTTATGCCTAAAAGGTTTGTAAGAATTACTCTATGTCAAGTTGATCACTTTTTCTTAAAGCAATTCCCAACCAGGCAGGATTTAAATACCTTTTTAGCGTCCTGGTTTAATCAAGAGGATGACAATTTGCCAATAGAAGTTCCTTATGCATAACAAGGAAGTCATGAGGTATGCACGGTCAATGGAATAGGCGTCACAACACTCATCATTTAGGGTTGCGGCCTGGATCTACAGTATTAGAAAGTTTTTTAATATTATGTTCTGAATTCGATGAGGCGATTGCCTGTTTTGATGAACATCTTGGAGCTCTTTCCTATCAAGAGATCCGTAATGCTGTGATTGCCGTAGCAATCAAGGTATCTAAATTCCCTGAGGATAGAATTGGGGTTATGATGCCTGCATCTATAGGAGCCTATATTGCCTATTTTGGCATTCTACTCGCAGGAAAAATTCCTGTAATGATGAATTGGAGCCAGGGACTTAGAGAACTTCGTGCGTGTACAAAAACAGCACAAGTAGTTCGAGTTCTAACTTCTCAGCAGCTGGTGAAACATCTAAATGAAGTCCAAGGGTTTATAGAATATCCTTTTGATCTTATCTATATGGAAGATATGCGTAAGCAGCTTTCTTTGTGGGAGAAGTGTTGTGTGGGACTATATTCTAAGTGCTCAATTCCCTGGTTATTTAGAATATTTGGAGTTTCAAGATTGGAGAGCAGTGATATTGCTGTTATTTTGTTTACGTCTGGAACAGAGAAGCTTCCAAAAGCAGTTCCTCTAACGCATAAAAATCTAATCGCTAATCAGAAGGCGTGTTTGAAATTTTTTGATCCGAATAAACATGACGTAATGCTGGCTTTTTTACCTCCTTTTCATGCTTATGGTTTCAATAGCTGTGGTTTATTTCCTTTATTGGTTGGTTTCCCTGTAGTATTTGCTTCTAATCCTTTGAATCCTAGAAAATTAGTTGATCTTATCGATGATAAAGAGGTTTCTTTATTGGGGAGTACTCCTGTATTTTTCGACTATATTTTGAAGACAGCAAAAAAACAAAATTCTTTTTTGGAATCCTTACGTCTTGTTGTTATTGGTGGCGACGCATTGACAGATGATCTCTACGAAGAAACTAAAAGGCTACAACCTAAAATTGCTTTGTATCAAGGATATGGGGCTACGGAATGTTCTCCTGTTATTTCTATTACTACTAAAGAAAGTCCTAGAAAACAAGAATGCGTCGGATTGCCTATCCTAGGTATGGATGTCCTAATCATTTCTGAAGAAACCTATGTTCCTATGTCTTCAGGAGAACAGGGCTTAATCGTTGTCCGTGGAAGCTCTGTATTTTCAGGATATCTAGGGAGTCCCAAACACCAGGGCTTCGTATTATTAGGAGGAGACTGGTGGTATTTGACTGGAGATTTAGGTTACGTAGGTCCTACTGGAGATTTGTTTTTAGAAGGCAGGCTCAGCCGATTTATAAAAATCGGCGGAGAAATGGTAAGTTTAGAAGCATTGGAAAGTATTTTGTATCAGTATTTTGCAGATAACCAGTCTCATTATGATCACGGCTCCCTAGTAGTTTGTGGTGTCCCTGGAGATAAGGTAAGATTATGTTTATTTACCACCTTCCCTATAACAATACATAAAGTAAATGATATCTTAAAAAACGCTGAAACTAGTAGCATAGTCAAGATATCCTATGTACATCAGATTAAAAGCATTCCTATTTTAGGAATTGGGAAACCTGATTATGCTTCGTTAAATGCTTTGGCTGTTTCATTATTTGGTTAGATAGCTTTTTTCTGAAATAGGTTAACACATGGTGAGTTTGCAAGGAGAGTTTTTTGACTACCAGTGGTGTTGTAGATTTTGTAACAAATGATTTTCTAGGGTTTGCACGCTCTCCCACAATATGTTGTGAGGTAAATAAGCGGTTTTATGTGCATTGCCATAAGTTCCCTAATGAGAAATTAGGGACTTGTGGGTCTCGTCTTATGATAGGATCTTCTCGAGTTATAGATGATCTTGAGGTTAAAATAGCTGATTATCACGGAGCTCCCAATGCGTTTTTGGTAAATAGTGGCTATATGGCTAATCTTGGCCTATGTTATCATTTATCCCGATCCAATGATGTGCTTCTATGGGATGAAGAAGTACATATGTCTGTGGTACACAGTGTATCGGTAATTGCTGGACAGCACCATGCCTTTCACCATAATGATCTGGAGCACTTGGAGTCCTTATTACAGCGCTATAGAACGGGCTCAACAGGAAGAATTTTTATCTTTGTATCTTCTGTATATTCTTTTAAAGGGACTTTAGCTCCTCTTGAGGAAATAATAACACTTTCAAAAAAATATCACGCTCATCTAGTCGTAGATGAAGCCCATGCTATGGGAATTTTCGGAGAACAGGGAAAAGGGTTCTGCCATGCATTAGGTTACGAAAATTTTTATGCTGTATTGATTACCTTTGGGAAAGCTATGGGGACAATGGGAGCCTCCTTATTAACTTCATCAGAGGTGAAATATGATCTGATGTGCAACTCCCCACCTTTGCGTTATTCTACGTGTCTATCACCATATGCCTTAATTTCTATAGACACCGCTTATGACTTTCTAGCTTCTGAAGGAGAAAAAGCTCGCGAACAGCTTTTCAAGTTAAAAGAGCATTTTAGTAGGTATTTCTCCTCCCATGCTCCAGGCTGTGTCCAGCCTATATTTTTAAGGCAGACCTGTTTGGAAGAAGTAATATCAGTATTAGAAAAGGCGAATATACGTGTCGGTCTTGTGGCTTTTGCTAAATATCCTTTCTTACGTGTAAACCTACATGCCTATAATACTGTAGATGAAGTGAGCCAACTTGCCCAAATTATGAAACAGTACTTAGAAAAAAGTAGTCGTAGGGTCCACATCAATCATGAATTTCACCTTTGGCGAGAGCTTTGCCAACATTAAGGCATGGTGTAGCTTTTTATTTACAGAAATTATATGTGTACTCTTAATTAAAAATTGATAACGGAATATATCCTTAACTTTAAAGTGGCCGCAGGGAGTAACTTGCATAAGTTGACTCGTGTTTTCTAAGTGCTCTTTTAAATTTATATAAACTCGGTTTGCTTCTTTCCAGGTCTGCTTGGGACATTTCCCCATAAAAATGCAACGGACAAGGCGAACAAAGGGAGGATAATCACAAACTTCGCGACCTGAAATTTCTTGATTGTAAAATGCAGAGTAATCTTCACGCATAGCACAGTGAATAGTCGGATGATCAGGAAGAAACGATTGAATAAGGACTTCTCCTGGTAAGTAGCTACGCCCGGATCTTCCTGCTACCTGTGTGATAAGTTGGAAGACTTGCTCAGAAGCTCTGAAATCAGGGATGTATAGTCCAGAATCTCCATTTAGGATAATTGCCAAGGTCACTGCAGAGAAATGCATGCCTTTCGCGATCATCTGCGTTCCAATAAGAACATCAGCTTTTCCCGTTGCGAATTGTTTGAGCAAGGCCTCATGGCTTCCCTTCAGTTTTGTCGTGTCAGAGTCAATGCGGAGTGTACGTATCTGGGGGAAAATTTGTTGAAGTACTTTTTCTATTTTTTCTGTTCCGGAGCCCCTATATTGTAATGTCATTGTTCCAAGACATTTTGGACATGATTGTGGGAGATCTTTAGGTGAAGAGTTGCATAGATGGCAGAGAAGAACATTCGCATATTTATGGAACGTTAACACCATATCGCAGCGGGGGCATTTTAATGTGTGTTTGCATACTTTACACGAAACATTTGTATGATATCCTCGACGATTAAAGAAAACCAATACTTGCTCTCCTACTTGAAGGCGTTCATTTATTTTCTGCAATGCAGGTTGCGAAAATAATGTTTTAGCTTTTGATTTTTCTCGCTCTAAGTTCATATCGATAAGGGAAACTTTTGGAGGATAAGCAGCTCCGGCTCTCGAAGAAAGATGTGATAAGATGTACTTCCCAGATAGGGCGTTAGTATAGCTCTCTAAGCTTGGAGTCGCACTTCCTAAAATCACAGTAGCACGGTTGAGTTTTCCACGCATTACAGCAACGTCTCGAGCATGATAACAGGGAGGACTTTCTGTTTGTTTATAGGCAGGGTCATGTTCTTCATCTACAATAATTAACCCGAGATTCTTCATAGGACAGAAAAGAGCTGAGCGAGGCCCTATCAGAATGCGTAAAGATCCTTCAGAAGCTCGAAGCCACGTGCGACTTTTATCGCTATCGCTCAGCTTATGATGAAGCACACCTACTTTCTTGCCAAATCGAGCTTTAAATAGTGTGACTGTTTGTACTGTTAGAGCAATTTCTGGAACAAGAAGAATAGTACTTTTCCCTTGCTTTAACGCTTCGGTGGTTGCTCTAAGATAGATTTCTGTTTTCCCACTTCCTGTAATTCCAAAAAGTAGGTGAGTATGAAATTGTGATGTTTGTAGTGAATAAGAAATCTTATTTAAGGCCTCTTCCTGCTGAGGATGTAATTCCTTAAGCTCAGGAAGAAAAAAGGTTAAGAGGTCTTCTTGAAGTTCTAATTGTCCTGCGTCCACGATATCAACAATACCAAGCTTTTCAAGAGAATGGATGGGAGATTGTGAAACTTGAGCTTTCTCCATAAGGGAGGATAAACCTAAAGCAGATGTAT
Organism: Chlamydia serpentis; assembly: GCF_900239945.1. Lineage (NCBI taxonomy): Bacteria > Pseudomonadati > Chlamydiota > Chlamydiia > Chlamydiales > Chlamydiaceae > Chlamydia > Chlamydia serpentis. The sequence continues at coordinate 1,027,022 of NZ_LT993738.1, forward strand.
TTTTTAATAAAATTTTTAATACAGATCCTTGAGAAGGATGAGTACCTTCTAGCTCCGAGAGTAGTTCCCTTACTTTTGCTTTGCTCACCTTTAAAACAACACGATACTGTTGTTTAGGTTGGATGATATTTGAGGAAATGCTAGGGAGGAATAACCTTAAAGTCTTGCCTAAAGGAGCAAAGTAGTACTGACTCATCCAGAATAGTAAGTCAAGAAGGTCTTGAGGAAGGATAATTGCTGATTCAGGAACTCCTAAAATAGGTAGAACTTGTTGACAACGCGTAGTTGCTTTTACCTGATAGACAATACCGACTTTTTTTGCTCCGCGTAGCGAGACAATAACGGAGGTTCCTTTAGTGATGTGTTCTAATTTTTCAGGAACACCATAATCGAGTACCTTATTGATATTAGAACCTACGACGACTTCGGCGTATAAGCGAAAGGTAAGCGATTCAGTATAGCCCATAGATTTCGTTTTAGCTGAGCATCTTTTTCATACTCTAGTGAAGAATAAAGTGGAAGAAAGATACATTCATTTTGTCTCAGAGATTGATGATAATCAGTTGAAGGAATTTTATAGCGGATCACATTTAAAGGAGCTAGAGCTAAAAAAAGACTAGTGCTGTTTAGGAAAATATCAGTACTAGAATGAATCAAAGTTAACTTTGTAGGAAAAAGCTGAGAGGTAAGAATTTTTGCTAGTCTATTGAAGAAAAGGACTTCTTGGTTGTTGTCTTCATAAACAAAAATAGAACAAGGAATTTTCGCAGTGGGAAGAACATAACCCTGTAACACATGATACTTTTCTTTTAAAATATGATCTTTTGAAAGGTCTGGATGAAGAGGGACACAATACCAGTCCGTGGATTTAGATTGTTCCTTACCGGGATGCATAGGTGGAGGCAATGCTATCGGAGAGGATTTTGTAGTAAGCATTTCCGGAGGCTGCTTAGAAGTAAGTTTAGGTTCCTCGGGACTTATTAGGGTATCACGAAGCTCTAAGTCTAATAGAGACGAAAGATTAGGGTAAGGCTGCTCAAAATAACGATTTAAAAGTTCACAGATCGTGTCATGAAGATTTTGAGAGTTTTCCATAACTAACGGAAGATGCTAAAGAAAGGGTTAATTTTTCGATTTCTTTTGATGGAGAAGTTCTGTATAAAGAAGAATTTCTATTCTTATTTTATCCTAAATCAGATAATAGTATCACCATACTCAGCAAACTTATACCATACGTTTTTTAAAGGATATAGTAACATGAAATTTTGGTTGCAAGGATGTGCTTTTGTCGGTTGCCTGTTATTGACTCTACCTTGTTGTGCTGCGCGAAAGCGTGCTTCTGGAGAAAATTTTCCACAAACTCGCCCTGTAGCAGTAGCAAGTATAAAATGGGAGAGTTATTCGGGGGCTCTTCAGTCTTCTAAACACGATGGCAAACCTGTGTGTCTGTTTTTCACAGGGTCAGATTGGTGTATGTGGTGCACGAAAATGCAGAAGGAAATTTTACAAACTTCTGAGTTTGCAAATTTTTCCAATAAATATCTTCATATGGTTGAAGTTGATTTTCCTCAGAAGAACAACCAGTCAGAAGAACACCGTCACCAAAATAGGGAACTGAAAGTTCAATATAAAGTTACTGGATTCCCTGAAATGGTCTTTATAAATGCAGAAGAAGAAGTACTAGCTCGTATGGGATTTGAACCTGGTGGTGCAAATTCCTATATAAAGAAGGTGAAGTCTGCTCTTAACATGCATTAATAAAAACCTTGAAGGCTCAGGTCAAGCCCGGGCCTTTTTTGTAGGACAAGATATTCATTTGTTCTAAGAGCCTTATAACATAATAATTTTGTGCATAAAAAAAACTGACTAATAAGTCTTTTAATCTTCAGCATCGAGGTATTCAGAGACAATCTTAGCAACTCTCGATAGAGCACTTGTAGAAAGAGAATCATAGTGAAGAAGCTCTTGTTCTGGTACAGGAATTTTATTACCAGGAGGCTTCTTTCTATCAGGGTCTAAAAAAGGAGCAGCGAAACAGGTTTCCTTGTTAAAAAGACCGTCTCCAATCAAGTTGTCGTTATTATCAGAGTTGTAAATGAAAATTTCTGGGCACAATAGTTTCTCGCTGTACTTCGTAGAATCGATGTTCCAACCTAGTAATTTCACGATACAGGCTAGTGGTTTATAAAATTGAAAGGCTACGTCAGCAAAGGATCGGGGACCTCGATCTTTGATAAGGATCCATTTTATCTTGTCACTGCCGTCAGTAATCTCACGATCTAAAGCTGCAGCTTGGATGCTAGTTCCCAGAGAATATCCATAAGCAATAATTTGATTAGCTTTAGGGCCTTGGTTTTCATCTCTTAGATAACGTACACATGCCTGGTAGGACTTAATTAGGTTTTCTCGTGTCACTGACCCACGACTGGACATGACGCCAGGATAATTGAACATAAGAATATTAGATCGAGTGGCTTTCGCTAGCTCGAGTACATCGGATTCTTCATTGAAGTGTTTTTCTATAGTTCCACAATTTCCTTGAGAGAAAAGAATCCATCTGTTGGGGTGAGCGTTAGGGATCTCTATAGACAAACTGTCTATAGTTAGGTCATCGTATTGCATAACAACATGCTTGAATGATGAGATTTCCTTAACGTTCAGGAGATGTTGTAGATTCGAGTTAGAGGATATTTTTATATTTTCTACAGTTTTTGGTGATAGTCTCTCAGATATAAAGCTAGCAGGGAGAATCGCAAATTGACATAATTTTTCCAGCACCCAAAATATTCCTAAAGGAATAAGTAGAATGGTACAAATAATCAATTTGACGATGTTCCAGATTATCTTTATAATCTTAAACAACCTAGGATGGTTCAAACGTCTTTCCCAAGCTATACGAGCGTTGTTTGAGGAAAACATTATTACCGGAGGCTGAGATCCGGTTATATTAATGGGATAGCTCAAGCGTGTGCGTGAGTCTGGTACATATGTCATAGGTAGATCCAAGGTTTGCAGAGAAGATTATAAATGGAGTGTTGATTTTCTCTAATACTTTTATCTCGAAAGGCTATCCAAAATTTGAAGCGACAAATGAGCTATTGTATTTGTATCGAGAGGACTCGTATGAGATAAACCTACCTCTCCTATGAAATATTTGTTTTTGGCATGTTGAGAATTTTTTATCGCATGGGCCAGAGTAAACTCTGGAGGGAAATAGTTGTCGTGCTGAATTACAGATCTGTCCAGGGGATTTGCAGGATAAATAAAAATCTCGGGACATGGAAGATTAAAGCTATTTTTTGTTGTGCTTATACCCCACCCACAAATATTTGTTATTATTTCTGCTAACTTCCCACAGTAAAGCAATGCAGCAGACGCTATAGAGAGGGGGCAGCGATCTTTGATTGCTACCCAACGGACCTCCTTATCCTCAAGCAAATTTTCATTTCGCAAAGCTTCAGATTGCACTAAGCCTCCTAAAGAATAGCCGTAGGTAATGATTTCCTTTGCTCCGCAGCCCTGTTTTGTATCTTTGAGATATTTTGCACATATATTATGAGCTGATCCCAAGGTTTTTAGGTCAACTGTTCCGGTGCTCGACATTATCTCAGGATAGTTATAAATGAGGATATTGGCATGTATTGATTTAGCTAAATCCCTCCAGGATACGAACATTTTACTATGGACTATTTCTTCCAAGCTACAGTCGTTTCCTAAGGAAATGAGTAACCATCGATCCGGTTTAGCATTTTGCAGACTTATTTCTAGAGTATCGATAAGAATATTATCTTGTTCGATAGGTGTTCTTCTAATATAGGCAACCTCAGGTTTCTTAGAATACTTTTCCAGAGCACTTAGATAATCAGCTCGTTTAAAAGCGCTAGTATCGGTTTTTTTCTTAAAAATTCTGAAAATTTTATTAGGAGCATATGGAAGCACTCTGTTTGCGCATACTGATTGAAACAACCAGTAAATTCCTAAAGGCAAGATAATCAGCCCTATTAGAATTTTAAAAATCTTAACAATAAGTTGAACAATTTCTGTAAACAGAGGATGTTTTTTTTTTAAATTGCTCAGTTGTTTAGCTCCGTGCGAGGAAAAATAGGTTGCTTTTGGAGGTGGTGAGGGATTTAAAATATCCCCGGCAAATGTATTGCTTGGAGGGGTTGTTATAGAATAAGAACTCATAAAATTTTATATTTATGCTATTTAAAAATAAATAACAAAAATTATAACTGTTTAATTATAAAATAGCTATTTTTAATTAAATCTCATGAAAAAATGAATTTTTTAAATAAAATATTTTCTTAAATACCAGGCATGTTATCTGAAAACATAGGGTTAAACCTTTACCTGTACGTTCACAAGAAGCTCTAAATATTGTAAATAATGAGATAACGCATTTTTGAAAAACGGCTGATTTTGCTTATCTTGGCATTTAATATTACGATGAAAACTTAGTTTCTATAGTAAGATCTCTAAGTTTGTTATCGGTTCTTATATCTTTGTTCACAGAGAGAAATTATTTAATAAAAGATATATGAACAGGATGGTTATGAATTGGAGGACCAAGGGAGCTAAATAAGTTTAGTTGATCAGATGAAATATCGAGATCATTGTGAGCAATTTTTATTCCAATAGGCAAGTGCTAGCGATAGAAAATAGCAAGGAAATCAGAATCTTAGGAGAAACGTTGCCTTGTAGCAAACTAGTATTTTATCACGTTAAGATTTCAAGCTCGTTTCAGCGCTTCGAAAGGTTTAACAAGTTACATAAAATTTGCGGCATAATTAAGCATCGGCTACGCTGTCTTTTGTAATAGGTTTCTTCTTGGGATTTTAGAATAGAACAGTTTTGAAGTTTTAGGTTGTAAAAACAGTATTTATACGAACACACTAGAGGAAAGAATGACGGAGAGAGCAGAATATTTAGATCATGAAGATTTTTTATATAGAAGTAATAAACTTCAGGAACTTTCTGCATTGGGCATAGAACCTTATCCTTATCACTTTCCTGGAGTTCTTTCGTGTGAAGATATAAAAAAAGATTTTGCTAATCAAGATCTAGGAAACAGTGAAGCTGCACAGAATAAATTTACACCTAAAGTCAGGCTAGCTGGGCGTTTGATTCTTTTTCGTCCTATGGGGAAAAATGCCTTTGGACAGATTTTAGACCATAATCACACCATTCAGGTGATGTTTAACCGTGAGTTTACCTCTGTAAACGGACTTGGTAAAGAAGCCGAGATCACTCCAATTAAGTTTATAGAAAAAAAGCTAGATTTAGGCGACATTCTTGGAATTGACGGCTACTTATTCTTTACGCATTCTGGCGAGCTTACTGTACTTGTTGAGGCCGTAACTTTACTTTCTAAATCTCTGCTTTCTCTCCCAGATAAGCATGCGGGCCTGAGTGATAAAGAAATCCGCTATCGCAAACGTTGGTTGGATCTAATTTCTTCAAGGGATGTCAGTAGTACTTTTGTTAAAAGAAGCTGTATTATTAAGCTGATTCGTCAGTATATGGATGCCCATGGGTTTTTAGAAGTAGAAACTCCTATACTACAAAATGTCTATGGAGGAGCAGAAGCCAGGCCTTTTACGACAACGATGGAAGCCCTACACTGCGATATGTTTTTGAGAATCTCATTAGAGATTGCTTTGAAGAAGATTTTAGTTGGAGGAACTCCGCGCATTTACGAAATTGGCAAAGTTTTTAGAAACGAGGGTATTGATAGAACCCATAATCCTGAATTCACCATGATAGAAGCATATGCTGCTTACATGGATTACTTTGAGGTTATGGCATTTGTAGAAAATCTTGTCGAGCACCTTGTGCGCGCTCTAAACAATAATAAAACATCTTTAGTCTATTCCCACTGGAAACATGGCCCTCAAGAGGTTGACTTTAAAACCCCGTGGATTCGCATGACAATGAAAGAAAGTATAGCTACCTATGGAAATATTAATGTTGATCTTCACGGAGACCGGGAGCTTAGAGAAATATTAAAAACAAAAACAAATCTTCCCATAACTACATTTGAGAAAGCTCCCAGAGGCATGTTAATAGCTTTGTTATTTGATGAGCTAGTCTCTGATAATTTAATAGCCCCTCATCACATTACAGATCATCCTGTAGAGACTACGCCTTTATGCAAGACTTTACGTTCTGGAAATTCTGCGTTTGTGGAGCGCTTCGAGAGCTTCTGTTTAGGGAAGGAGTTATGTAATGCTTATTCTGAGCTCAATGATCCTATCCGTCAAAGAGAGCTATTAGAACAGCAATATGCAAGAAAAGAACTACTTCCAGATAGCGAGTGTCATCCTATTGATGAAGAATTTTTAGAAGCGCTGTGTCAGGGAATGCCTCCTGCAGGGGGATTTGGTATAGGTATAGATAGACTTGTCATGATTCTTACAGATGCGGCATCTATTCGAGATGTATTGTATTTCCCTGTGATGCGACGTTTAGATAGTGATAAGCCCTAAAATTAAAGGGGCTTCACCCTGGGGCCTGATTTGTTATCTTCAATAATAAATCCAGCAGCGAGTATCTCATCACGTAGTGTATCTGCCATCGCCCAATTCTTAGCTTTGCGAGCGTTTTCACGTTCTCTAACGAGTTCCATCACTGTTTCAGGGATCATCGCCATTGTTCTTAAAGGAAGCACACCTAATACCTTATCGACTTTTTTAAGAGTATCTAATGAATAGAGAGAGTCTGCCTTAGAAAAAGGCTCGCGGTCTATTAAGCTGTTAATTTCGTGAACAAAATCAAAAAGAGCTGCAAATCCTATAGAGATATTTAAATCATTAGCAAGAGCTCTTGAGAAAACCTTAAGGAATTGGTCTACGGAGGTCAAGGTTTTAGGGAGAGGAGATTCTCCAGAGAGATCAACGTCTTCAAGACGGGATACAAAATCTTTCAGGCGACGTAAAGCATATCTACAAGAAAGAAGAGCTTCTTCTGTAAAGTTTAGCTGAGTACGGTAATGGCTTTGCATCAGCATATAGCGTACTTCTTGTCCGGTGAATCCTTGATTTAAAAGATCTCTTAAAGTGAAAAAATTTCCCAAGCTCTTCGACATTTTTTTCCCATCAATGAGCAGGTGTTCTGAATGTAACCAGTAACGGACAAAGGGCTTACCTGATAGCGATTCCGATTGAGCTATTTCATTTTCATGGTGAGGGAAAATATTATCCACACCTCCAGCATGGATATCTAAAGAATCCCCAAGAATTTCCATAGCCATAACGGAACATTCCAAATGCCATCCAGGTCGACCTTTCCCAAAAGGACTGTCCCAGTAAATTGTGCCATCGCGATCAGGATTGTATGTTTTCCAAAGTACAAAATCACTAGGATTTTCTTTGTCATACTCATCAGCAGATACGCGAGCACAGCAGCGTAGGCTATTTAAATCAAGATTCGATAGTTTTCCGTAGTTTGGGAAGCGATGGAGAGAGAAATATACCGATTTATCTTGGCCTATATAAGCAACCCCTTGGTTCAAAAGTTTTTCAATTGCTTGGATCATATGAGGAATGAAATGGGTTGCATACGGATAGAAGTCCGCTTTAGCAATGTTTAAAGTATTTAAATCTTCAAAAAAGGCATCGCTATAGGTTTGGGTATAGTCTTGCAGAGGCATATTTTTTTTAGTGGCTCCTGCTATTGTTTTGTCTTCTACATCAGTAATATTCATTACATGTGTTACAGAATAGCCGAAGAATAATAGAGCACGTTTGAGAATATCCTCGAAAATATATGTTCGGAAGTTTCCTATATGAGCGTGGTCATAAACCGTAGGACCGCAGGTATAGAGCCTTACCGGATTATGGCGCGGAGAGAATAGTTCTTTCTTTTGAGATGCTGTATTATAAAAATAGAGACCCTCTATATCGGGAAGTGCCATAGCTATATCACTTTTGACTTGGAAGTTTATTATTTTAGAGACAAAGAGGGCTTAGTATTAGTTTCTTCTGCCTATGCTAACAAAATAAGTTTTCTACATCCATGGTTTTCATATTTGGAAACATAGGAAAAGATAGCAAATTTATTTCTTTTCAAAAGAAATAAAAAATCGCATAAATATTCTTAGAGTTTCATATTTATTCAAGCAATAGAAGCTACATTTTTTAGTAGCGAAGTTCAACCTTTTTAAGTAGTGTTTTTTTATTTCGTTTTAATAAAAAAAAGACTATACAACAAGAGTCGCTAGAAAGATGTTCTCAAGGCATATCTGGCCCATCCTGAAAAGAAATTGCGTCCTAATCTTAGGAAAGGAGGAGGTAGCGCGTGATACTGTTACAAAATATCAAGAGACATTCCTTAAAGCAATTAAAGGTATTGGCTACTCTCTTTTTCAGTGTGAGTATGCTCACCTTAGAAGGAGCTACTAAAAACGATATAGAAAATATTGTTTGGCACCTAGATTACCAGGAAGCCTTGCAAAAAAGTAAAGAGACAGAACTTCCCTTACTTATTGTTTTCTCTGGCTCTGACTGGAATGGCCTCTCGATGAAAATTCGTAAAGAAGTTCTAGAATCCCCAGAGTTTATCCAAAGAGTCCAAGGTAAGTTTATCTGTTTACAGGTTGATTATCTTAAACATCAATCTCAAGTTGAAAGTATCCGTAAGCAAAATACAGCCTTGAAATCTAAATTCAAAATTAATGAACTTCCCAGCATCATTCTGCTCTCACATGAAGAAAGAGAAATCTACAGAATAGGTTCTTTTGGAAATGAAACTGGTGCCAATTTAGGTGATAATCTCTGTCATATCGTAGAAAGTGATTCTTTATTAAGAAATGTTTTCCCTGTTATGGCCTCCTTATCTTTATCGGAATTACAAAGGTATTATCGACTTGCTGAAGAACTTTCGCATAAAGAATTCCTAAACCATGCTCTTGAGCTTGGTGTACGCAGTGATGACTACTTTTTTTTATCTGAACAATTCCGCATGTTAGTAGAAGTAGGTAAAATGGATTCTGAAGAGTGCCAAAGAATTAAAAAACGATTGCTTAGCAAAGATCCTAAAAATGAAAAGCAAACACATTTTACTGTAGCTCTTATTGAGTTTCAAGAGTTGGCAAAGAGATCGCAGGCAGGCGTGCGCCAAGATGCTAGCCAAGTTATAGCTCCTTTAGAGAGTTATATTGCTCACTTTGGACAACAAGATAAGGATAATTTGTGGCGTATAGAAATGATGATAGCTCAGTTTTATTTAGACTCTGATCAGTGGCACAATGCTCTACAACATGCAGAGGTTGCATTTGAAGCTGCCCCTAATGAGGTGCGTTCGCACATTTCTCGTTCTTTGGAATACATTCGTCACCAGTCGTAGCCTTAATTTTCTTGAAACGACTCATTCCTTCTGGAATCTGACTTACAAAATCTTCAAGAAGCTTAAAAAAAATAGGCTGGTGCTTATGTGCCTTCGGGAAAACGACAATTTGACAGTTAGGAAGTTGATGGCGTACATGTCGAAATGCCTCGCGAACAAGACGCTTAAAATAATTTCTTTCGTGAGCCTTCCCAAATTTTTTAGATACAGTAATCCCAACCTTACAGTTCCCAGAATACCGAGAAGGGGTGACATAAAAAGTCACTTGGCTACCACGACAACAAAAACCCGAACGTGTGATATAAAGAAATTGCTTTCTTTTCAATACACGAGCATGTTTGGGTAAAGTTAATTGATGCACGAAATATTAATTATAAATCAACTAAAGCATGCCTACCGTGACGGCGACGGCGATTTAAAAGTTTTCTACCATTTCTTGTGGCCATACGAGCACGGAAACCCACAGAATTACGACGTTTTCTTTTACTAGGTTGATAAGTCCGTTTCACAATGTCTTCCTATAATTCTTAACCTCGTTCTATTCGTAATTTGTTAGTCTCACTAGAAGAGGCTTCCCCAAAATTTTAGAGGATTACATTAATAAAGATCAATAAGAAGACATCAGCTTTCTTCAAACTTATCTAAGAAATTACAATAGACGATAGTCTAATATTGTCAAAAAAGCTTCTGGGAGATTAAATTGGTTCCTTATTGTAACTTAGTATACTTCTCCTTGTTATGAGAAGTAAGGAATATTTTCATGAAAGTTAGTTCATCTGTTAAGGCTGATCCATCTAAAGGTGATAAGTTGGTTCGCCGTAAAGGTCGCCTCTATGTAATTAATAAGAAAGATCCAAATCGAAAGCAGCGTCAAGCAGGACCTGCACGTAAAAAGTAATTTAAAAAATTTAGGTAAAAACGCATGGCGAAAAAATCATCAGTAGCAAGGGAAGCTAAGCGTCGACGATTGGTAGAGGCTAATTTTAAAAAACGATCAGACCTTCGTAAGATCGTAAAAAGTTTATCTGTTAGCGAAGAAGAAAAAGAGAATGCTCGCATTGCTTTAAATAAAATGAAGCGAGATACTTCTCCTACACGCTTACATAATAGGTGCTTGTTGACAGGTCGTCCAAGGGGCTTTTTAAGAAAATTTGCTATTTCTAGAATTTGTTTTAGACAAATGGCTTCTATGGGAGAAATTCCTGGAGTTATTAAGGCTAGCTGGTAACCTATTTTCTAATCTCTGTCGAGCCTCGAATTGTTAATTTTAAAAATCATGAGAGGCTTATTTTGATGTTTTTAAGGCTTGCTGTAGTTCTGTAACGTTTTTTGTCCGTTTCCAATCCTCCATTCCCTTTTTCCAGACCCAAATTTCTTCCGGAACCGTTTTGGCTTTAGAGTGATAATCCTGATCTTTTAAAAATAAAATTAAATTTTCAAAAGATAAAGGACCTACGGTTTTTCTAGCTTTATCTAGATAAAACCATTTCTCTGTATCAATTATGACTTCTTTAAGATCTTGAGCAGAGGTTAATTTATCTTCTTCTGTCGCTTTTTCATCTTCTAGTTTTTTTTGTAGATCATCAAAAACGTAGGAATTATCAAAAGGATCCTCTCGGAGCTTGTCTGAACTATTATTCTGACGAGCAGGAAGAAGAAGAAGAATAATTAAACCAATAAACCCAAAAAATGCTCCTGCAAGAAACCAGCCGATAACATTTCGGTTTTTTTTATCAGCTATGTAGGCAGATAAACAACCCAAAATCATATAAAATAATAAAATCGAAATAGAAAGCATAGGACTTAGCATACTCACAAGATTAGTAGACCATCATTAACACTCATTATTTCCATAGTGTTACATTTCTCGCTAGAGAAATAGGGCAGGTTCATGGAGGAAAATAGGAAACCCAAAGAGTTTAACGGAAGCCCTATTCTTAAAGAAAGAGGAATGGAGTAATTAGACGAATAAAAATTAACATTGCTTTTCAACAATTTAACCAACAATACTATGCTTTTCTCTATAAAATAGAAATATAAGTAAGCCTGAAATTACAACTCTATAAATTATATACAACAACCAGAAGTAGCGTTAATGGATGTAGCATATTAACCGCTGGCATATTAAACTGTCGCTAACAATTATTATTTCGATGATGTTGTATTTTTTAAATGGGGCTCATTGGAGGAGGAAAATGGAAAAACAAAATTTAAAATTAGATATCAAGGAGATTGAGTTTCCTGAAACAGTATTCAGCCGTGATATCGAAACCCGTGTTATCCAAGTAATTATTTTGCATTGTTTAGCAAAAATTAACGGCGTTTCTCTCCTCGGAGGAAATTTAATAGACGCTCTATTTGGTAGGGATATCGAAAGAATGAAGGGAATCTATGTAGAACAAGATTCTAAGAATCATTTAGTCAAAGTTCGTGTTGAAGTGAATGTAGATTACGGTGTTTCTATACCTGAGAAGACAGAAGAAATTCAAGGCTGTATTGTTTCAGAAATCTCTGAGTACACAGGACTTCATGTTGCTGCTGTTCACATTATCATCAAAGGGTTGACCCAGCCTAAAGATCGCATTGATGAAGAAATTGAGGAAGAAATAACCGTTCAAGATCTTCCTTCTCCTGAAGATTTTTTAATGGACAATTCTGAAGTATCAACTTAGTCGAGTTTTTTCAAATCTTTTTGCAAGCCAAGAAGCGTTGTGATATCTTTCTTAGTTAACCCAGGGATAGCTTCTAGCTCTTCCTGGGAGGCTCGTTCTACCTGTTTCCAGCTTTTGAACTTTTGCAACAATCGCTTCCGCTTTACTTCTCCAATTCCAGGAATTTTTTCTTGCACAAACAAAGCTTTTCTTCTTTTTTTCCTATGTTGTCCAATTACAAAGCGATGAGCTTCATCACGGAGAATTTGGAAAAATTGTAATAACTTAGAAGTAGGAGGCAATGAGAGACCATTTGGGAAAGTCTCACAGAAGATCTTCTCTTTATTTAAACTTCGGCTATGACTACTTCCTTCTTTTGCTATAGCAATGACTTGGATACCAGTAAGATTTAACTTGAGTAGTATTTTTTTTGCTTTGTTGTAATGAGTCTTTCCCCCGTCAATCATAATCATATCAGGAAGAACAGAGGTTAATGACTCCAACCTTCTTGTTAAAACCTCTTCTAGTAGTGCTAGGTCATTTTTAGTTTCACTACTATGGATAGAGAAGGTGCGGTAATGTTTAGGCTCGAACTGATTATTTTCAAATACAATATATGCTCCAGTAGCATAGGATCCTTGCATATGGGCATTATCATAACATTCTATACGATAAGGATATTGTGATGTCTGCAGTACTTTTTGCAATTCCTGATAGGGAAGATTTGATGTAAGGATTTTAGTTCCAGAAAATGCCTTTGCATTGCGATGAGCAAGATCTAGGAGTTCTTTTCCGTAACCCATTTTAGGGGAGCATAGGCGAGGAGGAGAGGCTAAACTTAATAAGGAAGGAAGACTTGAAAATTCTAGACGAACAGGTGTCAGAATTTCTTTAGGAAGATAGGGTTGGTTAGCATAGAACTGTAAAATAAAAGAAGAAAGAAGATCTTGATCTTCTTGAGCATTTTTAAGAAAAGAGAAATGGCGTGCCCCAAGAAGTTTCCCTGAACGTACAGTAAGAATTGTAAGAATAGTCAGTTCCTCATTCCTATAAAGACCTAGTACATCGATATTTTGAAAATGAAATTTCTCAACATGTTGCTTCGCCATAGCATGTTTAATTAATGACAAAGTACGATAGTGGATAGCAGCCTGCTCAAATTCTAAGTTTTCCGAAGCTTTTTGCACAGCTTGCTCTAAGTCCTGAACAACTTCTTTGATTTTTCCTTTGAGAAAGAGAATCGCTTTTTCTAAGACTGTTTGGTATTCTTCGCTTGAGCAGCGACCGACACAAGGAGCTAGACAGCGTTTCATGTCATAAAGAATACATGGTCGTTTTCTTAAGATAAATTCTCGATCTGAGCATGTTCTAAGAGGAAACCATTGGCTGATGACCTCTAAGAGTGTATGACATGCCTCAGCACTTACATAAGGACCAAAAATCAATTGCTGCTTTGATGAGGTAATTCCCTTGGTGCGGATAGCTTCCACTTTTGGCCAGGAATGCGTAAGAGCAATCGCAAGGCAGAAAAAGGTTTTATCATCCTTCAGTAAGACATTATATTTGGGATGGTACTGCTTGATCAGATTGTTTTCTAAAAGCAAGGCTTCAGTTTCATTTGATACTACGATAGTTTCAATAATTTTAGTCTTTTTCATAAGAAATGGGATGCGTTTCCGGGAGTCGCCCTTCTCGTGAAAATAGGATGCTAAGCGAGCTTTGAGATTTTTAGCCTTCCCAATATAGAGAACTTGACCTTGCATGTCCTTCATTAAGTAGACTCCAGGAGAAGAGGGAACGAGTTTGAGAGAGAAATCCTCAATACGCATAACTAGAACAATGTAAGTTGTTTCATCTTGTTTTCAGTAGGACGTGTGATGGGTTCAGGGCCTTCTAGTTCTCTTAAGATCTGCTGAGCTCTCGATATCACACAAAGGGGAAAGCCAGCAAGTCTTGCGACATGAATGCCAAAGCTTTTTTGTGAGTGTCCTTTGAGAATCTCATATAAGAAAACAGGTTGCCCCATTTTGTCTTTAACTCCAGCATGAAAATTTTCTACATGGGGACAGTGATCTTCTAAAGTAGTCAATTCCTTATAATGAGTTGCAAAGAGTGTCTTTGCTTTCTTTTTATCAGTGAATAGAAGATATTCAACAACAGCTTGAGCAATCGCAAGGCCGTCATAGGTACTTGTGCCTCTGCCTATCTCATCTAAGATGACCAGCGATCGATCTGTAGCGTTATGAAGGATATTGGCAGTTTCTGCCATTTCCACCATGAATGTAGACATACCTTTTGAAAGGTTATCTCCAGCGCCTATTCTAGTAAAAATTTTATCGACAACTCCAATATGGGCAGATTTGGCAGGGATATAAGATCCCATCTGAGCCATGATCACTAAAAGAGCTACCTGACGAATATACGTCGATTTCCCTGCCATATTAGGCCCTGTAAGTAAGATCATCTGAGTTTGCGAGTTGTGCATCTCAGTATCATTAGGAATAAATTTCCCAGTGTCTAATAGAGTTTTCACTACGGGATGGCAACCACGATAAATGGATAAGGCGTCACTCGCATCCACACGAGGTCGACAATAGCCTTGGGTATCTGCTAGTTCTGCAAGAGAGATTATGTAGTCTATATCTGCAAGGCTTTGAGAGAGTGTAGCGATCTCTGGAGCTAATTGTAAAATTTGTGAGCAGAGATCTTTGAAGAGCTGAGTTTCCAAAGCTTGCAGTTTATCAGAGATATTGAACATATCATCTTGGAATTGTTGCAATTCAACAGTAGTGAATCTCTCTGCATGTAGTCGTGATTGCCGACGAATAAAGTTTTTAGGCAACTGAGGAGCAAACTCACTGCTAACCTCAATATAATATCCTAAAGCCTGAGCAAAGCATACTTTCAGTTTTTTGATTCCTGTTTCTTTACGAATGCGTTCTTGGTATTCCCAAAGCCATTCTTGGGAATGCTCTTGGTTGTAGCGTAAACGCTTTAGGTCATTGTGGAAATCATCAACAAAAATATTGCCTTCAGAAACACGGAGAGGAAGATCACCGTTTAATGCTTTTGAGAGCAATTCAATTAAATTGGATAACTTCTTATCCAAGGAGGCTTTATTTAAAAAAAAATCTGGCAGACTAGAGTCTCCTAGTTGTTCGGAAATGCAAGTTCCAGCAGAAAAGGAATCCCTGAGCATGCCGATATCTCTAGGTCCTGCCCATCCTGTAGTTACTTTAGTCATGAGACGTTCAATATCACGCACTTGACAAAGATAGGTTTTTATGTTTTTTCTCAATGTCGCTTGTCGAAGAAAAAATTCTACAGCATCTTGACGTAAGAGAATCTCTTTAGGATTGTAGAAAGGACTGAGTAAAATTTGACGTAAAAGTCTTCCTCCCATAGGTGTACTGGTATGGTCCATGATATGCAAGAGAGAGCTTTTCTCCTGAGGATTATTAAGCGGGACTAGAAGTTCTAGGTTAACTTGAGATGATGTATCTATTAATAATTTTTGTTCTTTTCCACGAGTTTTCGGAATGGCAATATGTTTTGTAGGTAGTAAAAGCTTATCTTGGATGTAAGAGAGAAGACCTCCTGCAGCATTAATGGCTGGAACTAACCCCTTAAGGCCAAAACCATCCAAAGAGGCTACTTGAAAATGAGTTGTAAGTTTCTGAGAAGCAAACTTGTGTTCAAAAGCCCAATCTGCGTATGTTGATAGGGTAAGCCTTAGACTTTGTTGTAATTTCTGTACTACAGAAATTTCTTTGTTATAAAATTTGTTGCAGGCAAGGACTTCTGAGGGGGACAAACGACAGATCTCGTCAACAAGTTCCTTGGTGTTTTCGCATTCTTGGATAAGAAACGATCCCGTAGAAAGATCTAAACAGGCGAAGCCGAATAGAGATCCTACGCGATTGATAGCAACAATATAGTTATTAGATTTTTCATGAAGTAGGGTCGATGAAAGTAAAGTCCCAGGGGTCACAAATCTTTGAATATCTCGAGCCAACGGACCTATTTTTTTACCATCATTCTGTTCTAAACGCTCATCGAGCTGTTCAGCAATAGCGACTTTAAACCCTTTGCTAATGAGGCGATCAACATAGGTATCCACTGTTGAGTAAGGGATTCCGCTCATAGGAATGCCTTGCCTTTGTGTTAACGTAAGTTCCAAATGTTGAGATAAAAGAACAGCATCATCATAGAAAGCTTCATAAAAGTCTCCCATGCGAAATAAAAGGACTGACTCTTCAGCTTTTTTTTTACACTGGTGCCACTGTTCCATCATAGGGGTAGGTTTTTTTGCTGTCATAATTTATTCGCAACGTACGTTAATTGTTTCTGTATTATCATTAGGATTTAAATTGCATTTAGCTAACTTATTACCGGGACTTTGTGCCAAGGGCTTCTAGGAATACAGGAAAGTAGAATTCTCAAAAGAGTCTCTAAAATTCCTGAGAGACAGCCTCAGTTTTACATCTAGAGTAGGGATTAGGAATGCCGAATTTAAGGCTGAACCCCTTTAAGAAAGATAAACATGACGGAGTATTAATTCCAAGTCAATTTTCGGCAATGATGTCCTGCTTTGTAAGCTATAAATAAAAAAATTCTTTTGCATAACAATTGCCGAATAAAAAAAATGCATCTAAAAGAAAAAGCTGCATTAGACAAAATACAGAAGTAAATCAATAATCAGGGGAAAATCTGTAAGTGAAAACTGCAGCGTAACCAAGTCACATACTGCATGTATACCGAAGATAGCTTAGATAATCTGAGACACAGTATAGATATTGTGGAGGTTCTTTCAGAACATATCCACTTGAAGCGAGTAGGTGCAACATACAAGGCGTGTTGTCCTTTTCATACAGAAAAGACACCTTCGTTCATTGTCAACCCTACAGGAGCTCATTACCATTGCTTTGGGTGTGGAGCCCATGGAGATGCAATTGCCTTTTTAATGCAGCATTTAGGGTATTCTTTTACAGAATCTGTTCTGATATTAGCTAAAAAATTTCAAGTGGACCTGGTTCTTCAGCCAAAAGATTCTGGATTTACTCCTCCTTCTCAGGGATTTAAGGAAGAATTACGTCAAATCAACAGAGAAGCTGAAACCTTTTTTCGCTATTGTTTGTATCATCTTCCTGAAGGGAGACATGCTTTGCAGTATTTATATCAACGAGGATTTTCCCCGGATACTATAGATCGATTTCATTTAGGATATGGACCCGAACAGTCTCTTTTTGTCCAAGCAATGCAAGAAAGGAAAATCTCTCAAGAACAATTAGATACGGCAGGGTTTTTCGGTAATAAATGGTTTTTGTTTTCCCGAAGAATTGTCTTTCCTGTCTATGATGCTTTAGGACATACTATTGGATTTTCTTCTAGGAGGTTCCTAGAGAACTCTCACGGAGGAAAATATGTGAATACCCCAGAAACCGCTCTATTCAAAAAATCTAGGATTCTTTTCGGATTGAACTTTTCTCGTAGAAGAATAGTAAAAGAAAAGAAGGTAATCTTAGTAGAAGGACAAGCCGATTGCCTACAAATGATAGACTTTGGGTTTAATTGTACAGTAGCCGCTCAAGGAACAGCATTCACTGAAGAACATGCTAAAGAGTTGGGTAAATTAGGTGTATTAAAAATTTTCTTACTATTTGATGGTGATGAAGCAGGAAACAAAGCAGCACTACGTGTTGGCGATCTTTGTCAAACTGCTGGAATGTCAGTATTTGTATCTAAGCTACCTGAGGGCCATGACCCCGACTCCTTCCTTATGCAAAGAGGAAGCTCCGCACTTATGAATCTGCTAGAACAAAGTGAAGACTACCTTACGTTTTTGATCAGTGAAAAAATTAGTTCCTACTCTAAATTTGGTCCAAGAGAAAAAGCCCTTGTAGTTGAAGAAACTATTCGTCAGATCAAACGCTGGGGTAGCCCTGTTCTTATCTATGAACATTTAAGGCAGCTAGCCTCTTTGATGACAATTCCTGAAGATATGGTATTGTTGTTAGCAAACCCTGAGGGGAAAATCACAACAAAGCAAATTTCAACAAAACAAAAAGTTCCTAAAATTGACCCAGATACTGTCATAGAAACAGATGTGTTACGATGTATGCTCTTTTCTGGATCAAACAGAAAAATTCTTTATACTGCACAATATTACCTTGTTTCTGGCGATTTTAAACATTCTGAATGCCAACAGTTATTTGCCTTCATGATTTCTTATTATGAGCAGTATCAGAAAAATGTTCCTATTGATGAGGCTCTTCGATTGCTTTCTGACTCTGTAATACTTCAACTATTAACAAAACGTCGCTTAAATACAGAAGTCTTAGATACGGTTTTTGTGCAGGCTCTGCAGAAAATGGCGGATAGGAAGTGGAAAGAACACTGCCAACCCCTGTCTTATAGCCATGATGTTCAAAATAAAAAACTTGAAATTTTGGAAGATTATGTCCAGTTGCGTAAGGATAGAAGAAGGATTATATTGTTAGATCCTGAAAAAACGGTACTTTCCTAAGTGATACTTTCCTTTGTAAAGAATTTTTAATTTTCTTCTATAAGACGCCTTTTCAATTCAACTCCCTTTCACAATCTAAAAAGCAACAAGATTAGTTAATTTTAAATATATGTTTTATAATTCATTGAAAAATTAATGAATTTAATATAAAATGTTGTTTCGTTTTTTTTGTTTTTATTAAATCTTTTATGAAATCTTTTAAATTTTTATTACCATTTTTAAGTCTAATGCTTTGTTGTGGAAATGCGCTTCTTTCTTCCTCACATTCTCAAGCAATATCATTAACTGAGGCCATTGGAGTCTCGGCAGCTAAAACCCTTCTTCTTTCTGAAACAGCTAGTGAGCTCATACGAGAGATTGGATATGGATTTGGAATTTCTAGAATTCTCTATGATTGGCAGACACAACAATGGTTAGAAATAGAATCTCTAATAGCACAAAATGAGGTGGTTTAAACTTGAGATATTTTCATTTACAGATCGTCTTAAACTATTTGTATCGACGGCCAGTTCTTTATATTTTAGTAAACATGGTTGTTTCCACTATCGTTTCAAAAATTCATAGTTTAACCGCAGTTTAGTTTGTATAAGACGGTATTTTATTTTCTATTTCTACTGCTTTAATCTCTTGTTTTTGATAAATTCTTTTTATTTAGCCAATATTTAATAAATAAAATTATGATTTACCGTTGTCTTGTGATTTTGTTAGTTTTTATTCCCCTGCCCTCTTCTTTAGTTGCGGCACAGCTAGTAAATAAGGGGTGCCATGTTGTCTGGCCTACCGAACTTTCATGTGTAGAAGGTTCCCAAATCTTTTGTGAATTTGAAGCTGCTTATAGTAATGCTATTAATGAAAAGAAACCGGGGATAATAGTCTTCTTTTCTGAGTATCAAACAGAAAAATTTGCTTCTTTAACGAATGGCTCTTTTTCCCTGCCGAAGGCAATTAGTTGCGGTTTTAATGTAGTTGTCCTCTGTCCGGGATTGATTAGCCCCCTAGACTTTCCTTACAAAATGGATCCTGTAATTGTCTATATGGGAAATTTTATAGAGAAATTTCCTGAAGTGAGTACTGTTGAGGGTCCTCGTCTATGTTATATCTTGCTAGATGAACAGGGCACGGCTCGATGTCAAGCTATCCTTCCTTTGGGAACTAACTAAAGGATAGGAGTATCTTTTAAAATAGGATTTTGGCACGCTATCTCCGATATAATTTTGATAAATCAAGGAGGCATTACATGCGCATCGTACTATCTCTACTTTCATTATTAATGATATTTCCTCTTGCTGGTGAAGAGGTTACCCTTTCTTTAGAAGGCAATGATAGCAATAAGCAGGAGATAGTTGACTCCGCCGAAGTTCAAACATGTATTTACCACTCCTACGAACAAGGATTACAAGCCTCAAGAAATGAGGGGAAGCCTTTAGTTATTGTCTTATTCTCAAATCCTGGTTCTGATACCAATACCTCTTGCATAGAATTACATCAGGTATGTGATGAGGTGATGTCTGTATTTTCAGAATCTATATTTTCCGATTTAGCAAACTTTGTAGTTCTTATTCCTTCGGGAATCAATCCGTTGGTCTATCCTCCAGTTCAAGATCCTATACTTGGAGAAATCAAAAAGTTTAAGTTAACGTTCCAAGAAGAGACATTCCCAGAAGGACTGGTCGTTGCAGTCGTTTGCGTCACGCCAGAAGGATCTGGAGAGATTCTAGAGGTTAGTCTTGTGCCTTTGGCTATCGATGAAGAAGTAGTATCATGCCCGTCATCTTTGGAAGATAAGCAATTGACTTCAGACAATCATGAAATTTCTACAAAAATAAAAGATCCATCAGAAGCATAAAACCTGTCCTATTTAAATAAGAGAAAGCACTCGCTGTATTTCTTAGGAGTGCTTTTTTATCTAGGTTTTCATTTTAATCAAATTAAACAGCTACAGATTTTCCCACCGACAGAGCGAAAACTTCTCCATAGCAGAGAGTAGTAGCGAAATTCTTAAGTTTCGAACGGTATCGTCATCACTAGCAATATGCACAGTATTTAGAAAATTTTGAATATAGTTACAAAGGCTGCTGAGAGATATAAAGTATTCTAAAAAAGCATTAACAGAAGTTTCTTTAGGATGATTTGGGAAAGTATCAAGAATTCGTTTAAAACTGGCTTCAGGATTACCAAAATTCTCTGTAGAATAAGATGTTATAGAAAATTGCAAAGAGGAAAGTATCTTCTTTAACCGATTATGCGTAATCACTATCTCTGATAAATGTTGAGGATGTTCTTTTTTCAATAGCTGAAGAGCTTCTACCTTGTCTAAAATCTCGATAGGATTCTTAGTGACAGAATCTGTAAGAACAACAGAAATTTCCTCCTTACTAAAGCCCAGAGAATTCATAAATGTTTTTAATCTACCCCAAATAAAGTCTAAGATCTCTGCAACTATCTGTGTTTTATCCAAAACTTTGCTGTCGATAGTCATAGGAAAATGCTCGGCTAAGCGGTCTAAAAGAGCGGCAAGATCTATTGAGATTCGAGATATCGATAATAATGTTAAAATCTCTAAAGATTGCCGACGTAATGCATAAGGATCGTGTGAAGATGTAGGTTTAAGTCCTAAAATAAAGCAGGATAACAGATTATCCAAACGATCTAGAAGAGAGAGGAGGGCGCCTACAGTCGAGATTTTCTCACTCATAGTAATGTGACGTAAGTGCTCTCTCACAGCAATAGCAGAGGCGTTAGGAAGGTTGGCACTTTTGAGATAATATTCTCCCATGATCCCTTGGAGTTCAGGAAACTCATTGACAACAGCAGAGACTAAATCTGCTTTACAGTATTGGATAGCAATATTAAGTTCCTCGGAAGCTGCTAATGGGAAGAATATGCATAATGTTTTTTGATGCGCTTTTAGACGCTCTACTTTATCGTACAGAGAACCTAGAGCTTCAAAGTACGTTACAGATTTTAGCTTTTCAACAAAAGTAGCTAATGGTGTTTCTAAGTCTTGTTTGAAAAGAAATTCTCCATCAGAAAGACGAGGTGTTAAAGCTTTTTCATTTCCTTCAATGATAATGTCATTCGGAGAATTATCACACACTACAATAAAGAAATTTGAAATAGCTTCAGATGAAGTCTCATGGATAGGAAAATACTTCTGATGATTCACCATCTCGGCAATAAGGAGTTCTTTCGGTAAACCACAAAATTGTTCAGAAAATCGTCCACAGGAAACAAAAGGATGTTCCGATAGAAACGTAACTTCCTCAATTAGATTAGGAAGATAGATTGCAGAAACTTTAGAAGAACTATGGGCTTGTAGACCTTGTTCAATAGTCATTTGTCGCTCTTTTTGTGAAACTACAACACAAGCTTTTCTTAAGGTTTCTACATAATCTTTTGCTGAGGGAATAGAAATCTGCCTGGGATCTAGTTGACGATGTCCAAAAGAGTTTCTTGTAGCTACTACATTACCGAAAGTTATTGGTAAGACTTGTTCACCGTAAAGAGCTACTAACCAACGTATAGGCCGAGGATATTCTACCCCACTGTTATCCCAAACCATCTTTTTAGGAAACTTTATCTTCTGAATAATCAGGGGAAATTCTTGCATTAAGATTTCTGCAGTTTGTAATTTCACTTCAGGATTTAGTAAAAATAAATACTCTGCATTATTGATTATACGAATGACAAGTTGAGAGTATTGAGAAAGATCTTCATAACAAGAAATCTTGAAACCTTGGGAAGCAAAAAATTGCTGTCCCTGGTGAGAAACTTTCCCAGAAGAAGCAAATAGTGCAGTTAACGCAGGCCCCTTTTTCTCACAGGCTTTTTGTATTACCTCAGGATTTACATTTTTGATAAATAGGGCTAATCGTCTTGGAGTAGCAAGCACCTCTAAGCTATCATAAACGATATTATGATCAGAAAGGATTTTACTTGCCAATGACTCCATTTGTTGTATTCCGATAGGAACAAAAGTTGCAGGAAGCTCCTCAGAACCAATTTCTAATAACACATCCTCAGGATCCGAAATACAAGGTGCAATAGATGTTGATGCTTTTATGCATTTAGATTCTAAGGGAAGACTAAGTAAAGGATAATTTAAAGAGGCTCGCCACTCTACATAGTTATCGGCAACTAAACGAGCTAGTTGACGGATACGACCAATATAACGTGTACGCTCTGTAACAGAAATAGTTCCTCGAGCATCCAGAATATTAAAGGCGTGAGATGCTTTAATTACAAAATCGTAAGCAGGAATAGGGAGACCACTTTCAAGAGTTGCTAAAGCTTCTTGAGAGAAGTCTTCAAAATGCTTGAACCACATCTGAGTATTTGCGCAATCGAAATTATATTGACTCCATGATTTTTCGGAAGCTTGTGTAATTTCCCCGTAAGTTAGATTGTCGTTCCATAAGACATCATAGATTGAAGTTTTCTTTTGTAAATACATGGCAATTCTTTCGATGCCATAAGTGATCTCTCCGCTAATACTATGCAAAGGCTTACTTCCAATTGCTTGGAAATACGTTAGCTGAGTAATTTCCATACCATTTAACCATACTTCCCAGCCTAAGCCCCAAGCTCCGATTGTCGGATTTTCCCAATCGTCATGAATAAAACGAATATCATGATCACAGAGATCTAAACCAATAGCTCGTAGTGATTCTAGGTAAAGAGAAAGGAAATTTTCAGGGACTGGTTTTAGAATGACTTGAAGTTGATGATAGTTTTGTAATCGATTAGGATGCATGCCGTACCGACCATCTTGAGGACGTCTTGAGGGCTCTACATAAGCAGCCTTATAGGGTTCGGGTCCTAATGCTCGTAAGAATGTTGCAGGATTGAAAGTTCCAGCTCCAACCTCTAAATCATATCCTTGATGAATAACACACCCTTGCTTGCTCCAGAATCGCAAGATAGTTGCAATCATAGACTGTAGAGTGAGGGGTTGATCTGACACAAATGACTCCGAGGTATAATATTTTTCCTTTTGACATTCTCCTTAGCTCAAGTAGGAAGTTTCTTGTTTCTACGTCTTCTCCACAAGCATAGATTTCCGTCTGTCGCATGGTATGTATGAGGATTAGTATATATGTTTTCGAAAATAGTATAGTACAGAAAACCAAAAGATAAGAATACTATATATAAAAAATAACTCTCAATCTCATTAAATGTACAAAGATTGTCTGATTTTTGTAGTTGTCTACAAATGGTTTTTTGGGGGGCGAGAAATAAAAACTAAGGTCTATTATCACAACTCATGTCATATTTGTTTTCATAATGCTTGACAATATTTTCACTAATTCAGAAAAATTAGAAAATTTTCTAGTTAACTTAATAAAAAAGGTTCTTAGTATACAAAAATTAAGCATACAAGGTACTAAAATACCTTAAGATGAAAACTCCCTGTTTGAGGGGGGGATCTTTCCTGGATTTTGTAAAAAAGAAAATGTTAACTTGTCTTAAAGTACGCTAGAGAACCAAAAAATACACAAGCTTTGGTTGTATTGCCCTTGTTCATTAGGCAGGTGATTGTTATAGACCAAAAAGAAACACATATTAGGGGAGTAGGGTGGGACTACCTAATTATATAACTTTTTCCCGGCTATTTATTACACCTATTTTCATGATCCTTTATTTAAAAGGAAAATGGTTTGGAATCACTCCTGTGGTTCTGCCTTATGTGCTTCTCATCCTACTCGCGATCTCAGAATTAACAGATGCGATCGATGGTTATGTCGCGAGAAAGTTTTCGCAGGTTACAGATTTAGGTAAATTATTAGATCCTATGGCAGATAGTATCTATAGAATTTCTCTCTACCTTACTTTTACGCAACCTCCAGTAAACTTACCCTTACTACTCGTATTTATCTTTTTAGCCAGAGACTCTGTAATTAGTACTCTGCGAACGGTATGTGCCTTTCGTGGGTGTGTTGTCGCTGCAAGAGCTAGTGGAAAACTTAAAGCCATATTACAAGGACTAAGCTTTTTCTTAATTCTTTTAGCAATGATCCCTCATTCCCTAGGGATTATATCTGATAACGGATTGGAACTCTTTGCTTCAGTTATGGTTTCAATAATAGCTGTTTATTCTATAGCTTCAGGAATAGAATATTTCTGGATGAATAAGAATTTTTTAGCACAAAAATCTAAAATCAAGGATGTGGAAAAGAATCACGAAAGTAACGATTGATATAGGTTCTGATAATTTGCAGCCATAGTATCTAAGCCAGATTCGCGTAGCATTCCTGCCTCAATCAAATTAAACCAAATATCTGGTTGCTCAAGGTATGTCGTTAAAGCATTACTAAGCATGTCTCGGAATTCTTTAAAGTTATTTGTATCAGAAAAAGTAAAACCGTTTACTCCAGGAATTACTGTATCAGCAAGTCCTCCAGTTTTTCGAACTAAAGGAACTGTGCCATAACGCATGGCGATCAGTTGTGTAAGACCGCATGCCTCTCTATGTGAAGGGACACAGATCATATCAGAAGCAGCGTAAGTTAACCGTGCTAAAGAATCATTAAAATCTAAAATTAACCGGATATTAGGTGAATTTGCTAAACACTCTTGTAAATTGCGAAACTGGTTAAGGAGATAATCATTTTGGCTTGTCCCAATCAATATAAAGGCATAGCTATTTTCCATGGCATGTAAAATGATTTCCTTCATGAATTCTGGACCCTTCTCTTCAACAACACGTGAAATAACGCAAACCAAAGGAGAATAGTCTAAGCTCATCCCTAATTTTGTATATAAAGCAGCTTTATTCTCTTCTTTTTTAGTGAAGAGGACTTCAGGTTGACTTAATAAGCTCGCATCATAATTGACTGCTAAAGCAGGATCAGTCTCTGGATTCCAGACGTCTTCGTCAATTCCATTGATAATGCCAGAAAAAACAGAATTTTTTGCTAAAATAGCATCATGAAGTTCGTAATCAGAATAATCATTTATGATTTCCTGAACATAAGTAAGAGATACTGTAGTGACATAGTCTGAACAATACAAAGCTCCCTTCATTATGACTGAAGTTTGTGGATCACGAAATAGTTGGTAATGACTTAAATGAAAATCATCAATTTGCGATGCAGCCAGCATTTGTGTACTGCAATATCCTCTATAACCAAAATTATGTATGGTAAAGACAAGTTTTGCATGCACACGGCTAAGAGGATGTTTAAGTAACCCTGCAAGTAAACCAACATGCCAGTCATGTAAGTGTACAATATCAGGAGGCTCTGTTTCTTGAAGATAAGCTGCAGCTGCAGCTGCAAAAGCAGAGAAAGATACTACGCTATTGTCACAGTACACTAATGTTGTTGAAAAAAAATCTATTTGCGAATCTAGCTTAATTATAGTAAGTGTGAGTCCCTCATAAGAATAAGAAATTGCAGAAGCCTGTTGTTTTC
This sequence comes from Chlamydia serpentis, assembly GCF_900239945.1. Classification (NCBI taxonomy): domain Bacteria; kingdom Pseudomonadati; phylum Chlamydiota; class Chlamydiia; order Chlamydiales; family Chlamydiaceae; genus Chlamydia; species Chlamydia serpentis. The sequence goes on from NZ_LT993738.1 coordinate 1,052,956, forward strand.
CTAAAAATTCGTAATAAAAAGAGCGTTCAGAAAGAACATGGGATAACGAGGATTTAAAAATTAAAGGATAGTAGGGGATTAGGATTTCGACGTCATGTTGTTTTGCCAATTCCTTGGATAAGCTTGCTACAGCATCGCCTAAACCTCCGACCTTAATAATAGGAGTGAATTCGACAGCGACTTGCACGATTCTCATAGACTCTTCCTAAAGTTCAAAAAATATCCCATATCAAGTGTAAAGGTAAAATCTCAATAGTAAAAAAGAGAGATTTTTATCATTTTCCTATTTTCAAAAACTGAAGATTGGTTAAACTAGTGCCTTTCTATTGGGGTGTGGCCAAGCGGTAAGGCAGCGGTTTTTGGTACCGTGCATCGGAGGTTCGAATCCTTCCACCCCAGTGTCCTTTTATTTCCTTTTAGTAACTGTATTCTTTAATTGTTTTTTTTAGAGAAAGGATATAAGTTTGATGCTTTGATTAGGGAAAATATTGACTTTTTCCAAGTTCGAGATATAATTTTGCCTCAAAAACTGTCAGATATACGTCCGCAATATGACAGCGGTAGGCCCTCTAAGAGAATATGTTTGGACTCTTGAGGTCAATGCGTAATCCAAACCTCTTTTAGCTCAAGATTATGGAGAAAACAACATTATGGAGCTTATAGTTACAAGTCGAAAGACTGGTAAAAAATCTTTTCTTAAGAAAATTCGTCAACAGGGAGGAATTCCTGCTGTACTCTATTCTGGAGGGAAGAGTCTTGCTAATATCACAGTTGATGCACTTGTGTTTAAGAAGTTTTTATCTAATTTGGAAAGCGGAGCTCTGTCTTCCACAGTCTTTTCCTTATCTTATGAAGGACGTAAAATTAAAGCTCTAGTTAAAGATATCCAATATCAAATAACTACTTACGATGTCATCCATTTAGATTTTGAAGAACTTATAGAGGATCGTTCTGTAAAATTAAATATCCCTATTCGTTGTATCAATGCTGTAGATTGTATTGGAGTTAAGTTGGGAGGGTCTTTAAGGCAAATTATCCGTTCTGTTCGTGTCGTATGTAAACCCAAAGATATTGTGCCTTTCTTAGAACTTGATGTGCAGGCTGTTGGACTTTCTCAAACGAGAAAATTATCTGATATAAAGATCCCTAGTGGAATTGAACCAATTACACCTCTGAAAGAAGTTGCTATAACCGTTTCTAGAAGGTAACATGGCTAAGCTGGTTGTAGCTATAGGAAACCCAGGACGTGAATATGAAAATACTCGACATAACTTAGGGTTCTTATTGGCGGATAGGTTGGTAAAAGAGTTTAAGGGCTCTCCGTTTCAACTTTTATCAAAATGTCATGCCTTAGTCTCTCTTATAGACTCTTCCTTTGGAACTTTGATTTTTATTAAGCCGATGACCTTTGTTAACTTAAGTGGTAAATCTGTAAGTTTGGCTAAAAAATATTTTAATATTGATCTTGGTCATGTCTTAGTTCTTGTTGATGATGTGAATCGTTCATTCGGAAAACTTCGTCTGTGTTTTAACGGAGGAAGTGGAGGGCATAATGGTATTAAAAGTATTACTACCAGCTTAGGTTCGAGTGAGTACTGGCAGTTGCGGTGTGGTTTGGGAAGACCCTCTGAAGAGGGAACAGAACTATCTGACTTTGTTTTGGGAAAATTCTCTGAAGAAGAGAATCTGCAACTGAATTCAGTATTTATTGAAGCAACTACCCTATTTAATCAGTGGTGCTCAGAATTTGAAACAGCTTAGTGAAGTTCTAAAATAATTTTAGTGGACTCAGATATCTGAGGATAATAAACTACTCTATCTCTCTGTGTTTAGGAGTTTTTAATGGGAAAAAAGGAAAATCAGCTTTACGAAGGCGCCTATGTGTTTAGCGTAACTCTTAGTGAAGAAGCTAGGCGTAAGGCTTTAGATAAGGTTATTTCGGGGATAACTAATTACGGCGGTGAAATTCACAAAATTCACGATCAAGGCCGTAAAAAGCTAGCGTATACCATTCGTGGAGCTAGGGAAGGCTATTATTATTTTATTTATTTTTCTGTCTCTCCTGGGGTCATTTCAGAGCTTTGGAAAGAGTATCATTTAAATGAGGATTTACTTCGCTTTATGACACTTAAAGCAGATTCTATAAAAGAAGTCCTAGAGTTCGCCTCTCTACCTGAATAATTTGTTAAGGAGAAAATATGAATAAGCCTGTTCATAATAATGAACATAGAAGGAAGCGTTTTAATAAAAAATGCCCCTTTATTTCCGCAGGTTGGAAAACAATAGATTATAAGGATGTTGAAACCTTAAAAAAATTTATTACTGAAAGAGGTAAGGTATTACCCAGAAGAATTACAGGTGTTTCTTCCCGTTTCCAAGGCGTGCTATCTCAAGCAATCAAAAGAGCTCGCCATTTAGGGTTGTTACCTTTTGTTGGAGAAGATTAATTTAGAGGAAGAAGAATGAAACAACAGCTACTTTTACTTGAAGATGTTGATGGGTTAGGCCGTAGTGGTGATTTAGTCGTTGCTCGCCCTGGGTATATCCGTAACTATCTTATCCCCAAGAAAAAAGCTATTATTGCTGGTGCAGGGACTCTGCGTTTGCAAGCTAAACTTAAAGAACAACGTTTACTACAAGCAGCTTCTGATAAAACAGAGTCTGAGAGAATTGCTCAGATGCTCAAAGATATTGTTTTGGAATTCCAAGTCCGTGTTGACCCTGATAACAATATGTATGGATCTGTAACTATCACGGATATTATTGAAAAGGCCAGTAAACAGAATATTTTCTTAGTTCGCAAAAATTTTCCCCATGCTCACTATGCTATCAAGAATTTAGGGAAGAAAAGTATCCCTTTAAAACTCAAAGAAGAAGTAACCGCAACCCTATTTGTTGAGGTTAGCTCTGATAGTGAATACGTTACTGTTTTACCACAAGGAAAACAGACCGAAGAAACTCAAAAGATCTAATAGTTTATAGGGTGGGAAATTTTGTTTTGAAGATATTATGGAATATTTTTCTCCTGCAAAGTTAAACCTGTTTTTGAAAATATGGGGGAAACGTTCTGATGGTTTTCATGAGCTTACAACTTTTTATCAAACTATAGATTTCGGAGATATACTTTCTCTAACAAGTAGTGCAAAGGATAGTTTGATTAGCAATGTTGATGAGTTGGTTTCCCCATCGAATCTCATTTGGAAAAGTCTTGCTATTTTCAGAAGAGAAACTCAAATTTTGCAACCTGTTTCTTGGACCCTGAATAAATCTGTTCCTTTAGGGGCGGGTTTAGGAGGAGGTAGCAGCAATGCTGCTACTGCTCTTTATGCTCTTAATGAGCACTTTCAAACAAATATTCCTACAGCTACTTTGCAATTGTGGGCTCAGGAAATTGGCAGCGATGTCCCTTTTTTTTTTCTTTAGGATCCGCGCTAGGAAAAGGTCGCGGAGAACAGATTTCTATAATAAAACTAAATTATAGCCATAATAAATATGTTCTATATTTAGATTCTGATGGAGTTTCCACCCAAAAAGCTTACCAATCCATGATTCCTGAAGACTTCAGCAAAGGAAAGCGTGCAACATCGTTTTATTATGGTGAAAACGATTTAGAAAAGTCCGTATTTCGTATACGTCCAGACTTAAGAAGTAAAAAACACATGCTAGAGAGGATATGGAGTCCTTTCCATAGCAATGTGCTTATGTCGGGTTCAGGGGCAACTTTATTTGTCACCTATTCAGAAAAGTTAGAAAAAAACACCCAAGTAAAGTCTCATATTCAAAACCTAATCAAGCAAACCAAGGGAATTCCTGTACGTTGTCTTTATAGGAAAAATCAGTGGTACTCTCTAGAAGGAGCTATTTACAAAAATAACCAGAAAGTATGTTTTCAGCCACTGATATAATTTTATTTGCTTCTACAGAAAGTGAGCTTTCTGCTTGGCAAAGTCCATGGATATTACATAAATTGGCTTTTTTCTTTACTGTTGAGAATATAAAATTGGAAGCCTTGGAAATCCTTGATACTTCTGTAGTAGTACTTTCATCAATTTCAGGAAGTGTAATCTTGTGTGACATAACTAAACCCTCACCTTCACTTCCTAATTAAAGGATTTTTTTATTTTAAACAATTTTTTTATAAATGTATGTTAGCTTCTTAATATAGAAGTTTCGCCTCTTTAAGGGGGATATTGATAGATTTTTTAAAATTTTTGACCCTTTCTTTTTACTGCCAATATCTTTATGTCTATGCATAAATATTAATATAGTTCCCCTGGTTTTTTATGATCCTGCCTTCGTACTCTTATTCTTTGAAAATAGGAGCAGCAGTGTTCTTTTTTTGCTCTATACTACATACCTTTCTGACTCCCTGGCTCTATACCCTCTGTCAGTCTTATGAACACAAAAAACTTGTTTTCCCAGAGTCTTGGAAACGCTATGTGCGCCTATCAGAACTTTTCAGAATTTTAAGTAGAGTAGAGGTTGTATTTTTTTTATGGTCAATTCCTCTCTTTTTCTGGTTCCTATATAGCGAAGGTTTCAGGATTACCATGGCATACTTTAATAGTAGAAACTATGGATTCGCTGTCTTTATTATGGTCATCCTTATTCTTCTCGAATCACGTCCTATAGTATTCTTTGCAGAACGTGTACTTTCGACAATTGCTAAGCTAGGTAATACCTCACCAAAAGCTTGGTGGTGGACATTGATGATAGCGCCACCCCTGCTTTCCTGCCTCCTTAAGGAAACAGGAGCTATGATTATCGGTGCTACATTGCTAATGAAGCATTTTTATAGTTTTTCTCCTTCACGACGTTTTGCATACGCTACTATTGGCCTTTTGTTCTCTAATATCTCAATAGGAGGACTGACAAGCTACGTATCCTCAAGAGCTCTCTTCCTGATCTTCCCTGCACTTAAATGGGATCATTCTTTTTTTCTTTCCCATTTCGCATGGAAAGCGGTAATTTCTATCTTAGTATCGACAACAATCTATTATTTTATTTTCCGTAAAGAGTTTAAGAATTTTCGAGATATTCCTAATACTAAAGATTCGACAGGAGAACAAGTACCTTGGTGGATCATCTGTGTCCATATTATATTCGTTGGTTCTATAATATTATCACGAGCTACACCATTGTTTATGGGAGCTCTTTTACTGTTTTATCTCGGATTCCAGAAATTCACTATTTTTTATCAAGATACGATAAACGTACCTAAGGTATGTTATGTAGGACTTTTCTATGCTGGCTTAGTCGTATTCGGAGATCTTCAGGAGTGGTGGGTGTTAAACTTAATGCATGGTCTCTCAGACTTTGGATATATGACAGTCTCATATACGCTATCTATATTTTTAGATAATGCACTTGTTAACTACCTGGTGCATAATCTTTCCGTAGCTACCGACTGCTATCATTACCTTGTAGTCGTAGGTTGTATGGCAGCAGGTGGTCTGACGATAGTTTCCAATATCCCAAATATTGTGGGGTATCTCATTCTAAGATCGGCTTTTCCTTTTTCGACAATTCATATGGGTTGGCTATTTCTCGGAGCTCTAGGACCCTCAATAATTTCTTTAGGAGTATTCTGGTTATTAAGAAATATTCCAGAGTTTTTATACTGTTTTTTCAGATAAAGAGGAGGGGGACAAACATAAATATAGAACATGGGATTCGATATTTTTACTTTATTCATTCTTTTGAGTGCCACGTATATAGACGCTAGTTTTTACTCCAAATTTATTAGTAAGAAAACGTTGACAATATTCTAAGAAGTCTTCGTATGTCAATGTTTGCGCAGCAGTAATCTTTGCATTAGGGACAGAAAACTCAACAGAGGGATGCTCAAAAGCTAAAGAAAATAACACTGAGTTCATCATGTCAAAGGAATCCTCTGGTTCTAATATCCTATTGATATAAGCTTTGCGTATGTTTCTAAATTTTTCTTGAGACATTCCAAAGTCCTGAGGACAGCTGGAAACCTTGTTAAGAAATATGGAGGTTTTATCCATGAGTTCCTCTGGAGGATATGCATCCGAACGGATATAGAAGAAGCCAAAAGGTCTTGAAGCAAGCTCTCTATAACGAGCCCCCACCATATACCCTAGCTGCTGTTTTGTTCTAAGTTCTTCGAAAGTAACCTGGTGGAGCCATTCAAATAACATCTCTGCACAGACTTGGCTTTGTATAGATGAGGAATTCTCATCTTGGAGTAGTAACAGCATACCATTTGCTGTCAATGGATAGTCATGATAGATCTCAGAAGCTCGATTAACTGCTAACTCATAGTAAAAAGGCTTTCTAGTATAGGGAGAACGAGGCATCGTGAAACCTTGCAAGGTACCAATAAAATCCTTTTGCTGCTCGTTAGAGAGATTTCCTAAAACCATTGCTTCAAGGTGTACGCTATTCAATAGTTTAGAAGCAAACAGTTGGAATTGGCCAAAACTTACTTCTTCAAGAGCCGCAAGTTTCGTAGTGTTAGAATAAGTTTCCTTGATGGCTTGAGAAATTGCCTCGTTAAGACCAGAACGTACAGGGCACTTAAGTAAACCTCCTTGGTAGAGCTCCAACAATTGCTTTTTATATATTGCAAATGCCTCCGCGTTAATCTCTAAATTAGGTAATGATGTTAAAATAGAGTTCAGTAACGCAGAAGCCGTTGTTGTGTAACCCGAAATTTTTAAATCAATACCGTCACCGCCTAAAGCAGAAGTAAAGGAAAGACCTGCCGTAGTTGCAGGATAATACTCTCTTACGAGCCAATCATTTAAAGCCAAGCAATACAGTTCTGTCGCAACTAAAGGATAAGGAGTTGATCTAGTAATCTCGGGAGAACGAATACGAATCTGAGTAGAAAGTTTTGGGGTTGTATAGTAACGGTCCTCACAATAATATACAGTTAACTTATCATCTTGGTAACTGAGTACAGGAGAAAAAGGGAACTCTTGTTTTTTTAGTAGTTGTGCCTCAGGAAGCGTCACTTCTTTTGGAATAAACATATTTGGCTTCGGAAGAGCCATTGTGTGTGCTGATGGCTTTTTTCCATAATCTTTAACCCCTTCTAATGCTTTTACATAATAAGTCATATTAAAGATAGGATCATAGAGTTCTCTAGTTTCTTCCCAATTTTTGGGATTCTTTGTAGAGAGAATATAACGTGCTTGTTCGGGATCAGAAATTATTTTAAGAAGAAGTGACTCGTCATGAGAAGAATATGAAGGATAAACTAGTGTGTGATAAGGATAAGTGGATAAATCTTCCGTAGCTAAAGCTACAATTTGTTCACAAAGTAAATCGAAAAGAGGACTTTTAGAACTATAACAATAGTTCAAAGCATTAATTGTCGAGATCTCTTCGAGAATATAGCTAGGAATACCGTGCTCTTGAATATATTGAAGATACTGGAAGGTAAGGTCAATAATTTTAGAATACTGTTGATCACCCTTTTCTGTAAGTTCATAACTAATAAAAAATTCACTGGTATTTAAAGATGTTTTATAAACATCCACATCTAAACTTGTAATTAACCGTTCCTTTTTTAATAAAGATACCAAACTGTTCTCAGTCTCATTTCTTAAGACTTCAGAAAGAGCTTTATAGCAACCTAAGGGAATCGCCGGAACGGAGTCATAGATATGCCAATAGATTTCTAGATTAGAGGTGGGTTGAATTGCCTGGTTAATATAGAGTTTTTTTAATGAGGAGGTGTCTCCAGAAGGAAGGAAAGGCTGTTGTTCCTTGTAATTTCGAGATCTAGGAATCTGAGCAAAGATCTTCGCTAGTTGTTTTTTTGCCTTAGGAAAAGGTGCGGATGTGTAAGCGATTGCACACATGTTCTCAGGAGAATAATGTAATTTGAACCATTCAGTCATTTTCTCTGTGGTAACGGGAGCTAAGGTAGAGGCATTGCCACAGCCAAAACGAGCAGAGGGGTAGTCTTGAGGAGCAGCAAGCTGCTGAATACGGTGGATACGCCTTGTATCAGAGAGAGGACAGGCAGCAAACTCTTGGTGGACTGCATGCTTTTCTCTATCGAGATCCTCTTGACGAAACTTAGGGCTAATAAATAAATGAACAAATTGATCTACAGCTTCAGAAAAAGCAGAATTTTCTACGGAAAATAGAAAGACAGTTTTATCGGGATAAGTAAATGCATTATACACCCCATTATTAGCACTTAAAAATTCGGGGAAACCAGAAACCTCAGGATACTTTTCATTTCCAAGAAAAACACAGTGCTCTGTGAAGTGCGCCATTCCAGGATATGCTTCAGGATCAGCATTGTTTCCTGTTTTTACAAGAAGAGCGGCTCCAGAAGTAGGAAGATTAGGATCTGAAATGATGAGCAGAGGTAGACCATTATTACAAATGATCTTTTCAATTTTTTGATCTGCAGCCGCAGGAGTAGAGATCTGTAAAGGACACTCGTTAGTAATACTTCGAAATTGGTGCTTACAAGATGTTGCGCATAGGGAAAAGCAAATTAAAATGGGTAATAAAAATTTCCAGGACATCTTAGAGCTCCTCATATAAATCTTTTACAATAGAAAATATTTTAGTTGCTCTTAACATTCTTTGAGAATGCTTATCGCAACTAATTATTTCCTCTTTCGAACACAACTCATCAAAGAGTAACTCCTCTCCAAAATTAAAGAACACTGGAGCAAAGAAAATCGCTCTATGTTCCCCAATCGTATCCTCTATTTTTGGAGGGGGGGGGAGAATATCATAGGTTTTTAAAGCAAAAGGATAGAAATGTGTTACCTGTTTGGAAGCTTTAGCTAATAAGCGAAACATCTCTAAACTCTCCGGGGAAAATTCTGTGGGATATAGCTTTCCTCGGTCATTTTTTCTATCGCGACCTCCTGCAGGTGCTACATATATAAATTTACCTCCCTTATGTAAAAGGGTCTTTAAGATTTGCATACTTTTCTGATTGTGAAACAACTTCTCTTCTCGAAGTTCCGGGGGATTGGCAATATGACGCTTAGAATAGATACATAATAAATCACACCCCATACTAAATGGACGAGCTAGTGGATCAGAGGTAACTCGATCTCCGGCTACGAAAATCATTTTTTCCATTAACTCAGGACAAGTTTTTCCTAGGGTGTAGTACATAAGTTGCGGGTCGCATTCTGTCTGATGATTCGCAAGCAGCACAACGTTGTCGCCTCTGGCAATGTACTTTTGAATTTCCTGAAGGCAGTTAATATTTAAAACTCGAGAATTTTGCTCATCAGTAACTAAAGAAAAAAAATCTATCCCCAAGCGGTATAAATCTATAGGTTCTCGAATTTTTTTATGATAAGGGGGGAAAATAAAAGGGTTTTTCAAGTCATCAATGATAACCTTTACCCATTGTAAACATAACGCCTCTGCTTGAGAAGATGCGAATTTTTTTGTGGCTGCATCAATGTAATTTTGATGAAAAACAGAAAATTTTTGATATAAAGGCTCGGGGAGATACTGGTTATCAAAAGCATGTTGTAAATACCTGGAAAACTGCATGTATATTACCCTATAAATCTATACTTTCCCCTGTAATGAGTGAGAAGAACTGGTAGTGATTTAAATGAAGTGAGTCTGATGTATTGATCTGAAGCTTGGCTTTTAATTGTTTTGCTAAGTTAATCATCTCGTCGTCATTGTTTTCCTCCTTCATGTAATTAGCAATTTCTGGATGTATAACGAGACAAAGATGAGTATGTTCTTTGTGGTTGATTACTTTCTTTAAATCTCTTTCAATTTCAATTACCACACTTTCGGGTGTTTTAATAATGGCATTTCCAGAGCAGTAGGGACACGTAGTAAATAGTGTTTGCATTAAAGATTCTCGATTTCTTTGCCTAGTCATCTCAACAAGTCCAAATTCACTCATGCTTAAAATCGTGCACCGAGCAGCATCATATTTCATGTGTTCTTTCAAGCGCTCTAAAACACGTCGCTGATTCTTACGCGACTTCATATCAATGAAGTCAATAATCACCAAACCACCGACATTACGTAAACGCAGTTGTCTAGCAATTTCCTCAGCAGCTTCTAGGTTGATTTGGACGAGAGTTTCTTCTACACCATTTTCTAATTGTGTGCTTCTACCTGAATTGACATCTATAGTGTGCATAGCCTCTGTTTTATCAAAAAATAAATACCCTCCACTAGAAAGCCAAATTTTTCTTCTTGTTGCCTTATCTATTTCTTTTTCTATGTTGAAACGTTCAAACATAGGAATGGAATCTCGATAATACTCTATCTTGATTGAGGTGTCAGGAGAGTATTTTTTTAACATGCGTTTGCACTTTTGATACGTGCTATAATCATCAATTAAGAGTCGCTTGTAGTTCTTGTCAATACACGTAATAACAGCTTTTTTTAGTATATCTGTCTCTGAATAAAGCAAACAAGGCTGCTCTGTGGAATAAAATTTTTCTAAAATAGTCTTCCAAGTTAATAATAGGTCGTGCGCTTCATTAATAAGAGCCTCAGTAGATGCTGTCGTGCTTGCCGTACGACAAATTAACCCCATATCTTGAGGCATTTCAAAAGAACGAATGAGTTGTTTTAGTTGCTCTCTCATATGGGGGTCTTCAATTTTTCTAGACACTCCGCGATGGGGGGAATTTGGTAAAAGCACCAAATAACGTCCTGGAATGGAAATATTCGAAGTTAAACGTGCTCCCTTACTTCCAATAGGCTCTTTGACTACTTGAACCAGAACAGGGCTATCTAATTTAAGCAGTTCTTCAATTGGAGCCCCTTCAGCAAGAACAGAAACTTCTGAAGTTCCCTCGGGGAGAGTCTCTAGATCCATATCAAACATCTGTTCGAACTTTTTGGAGTTCTCTAAAATATCTGAAATATGAATAAAACCATTCTCCCTCTCATCAATATTAATAAAGGCAGATTGAATATTTCTTAGAATATTAGTGACGCGTCCTCGATAAATGTTACCTTTAAGTTGTCGAACCTTTTTCCGCTCTATAATTAGATCAAAAAGTAGACCGTTTTTTAGATGGGCATAACGAATTTCTTTCGATTCTATGTTGAGTAAAATTTCATTTTCCATGACTTTCCTTGTGCCTATATCATACCTTTCTTGAGCTTGCTTATTTTATTTGGAAAAAGATGGGTTTCTAGATGTCGAAACTTAAATTTCTAATTGCTCGTGAGATAAGTTACCTTAGTGATTATAAAGAAAATAGGTAAAAAATTCTACAGAAATGGCTTTTTGATTCTTTTTAAAAATAATTAGGTCATTTTAATTTAATTTTTTTCAACAGTAGGTCTTTGTTTTCTATAATCATTGTCTTTGATAAGCTATCTTTCTAATTCTCAAAAAGCCTTGGTTCTAGGTAATAAAGGTTTTAGTGTGGGCTGTATTGATAATTTAAAATTATATATTTTTCGTTTAAAACTACCTGGAGATACAGAACAAATAAATTATTCTATTAACCCTGAACACCTTCGAGAGAAAGGCGAAGAACAGCTGTTGAGTTCTCCAATTAAGGTTCAAGGGTCTTTGGGGCGTATAGATAACAATCAGTGGCTCCTCTCACTAAAATTAGAGACTCAGTTAGGGTTGTTCTGTCCAGTTTGTAATAATTTATTTTTATATTTCGTGTGCTTGCCCGCTTTAGAACGTTTAATCTCACATGACGAGGTAAGCTCTGGAATCTTTGATTGTAAACCCTTGATTCGTCAGGAGCTTCTTTTAGAAAGCGATCGTTTTCAAGAATGTAGTACAAAGGGATGCCCTGAGAGGAAAAATATCTTAAAATTTTTGGAAGACAGAAAAAAACATCAGAGGAATAATCCCTTTGAGTATTTATAAAAGGTAAGGAACATGGCGGTACCACGCAATCGACATAGTAATGCAAGAAAAAATATTCGAAGAAGTCACGATGCTAAAAGAATTCGTTGTGCAGCAAAATGTAGTAATTGTAAGCACGCGGTTCTTTCCCACACTATATGTGCTTCTTGTGGTTTTTATAACGGTAAAGCTGTTATGACTGTAGAAAAGAAATAAGTCTTATCTGATTGTTATGGAAGTGCAAATTGGGATAGATTTAATGGGAGGAGACCATTCTCCTCTTGTTGTTTGGAAAGTGCTGGTTGATATCCTTAAATGCCAAGATTCTAGCCTCCCCTTTGCTTTCACTCTTTTTGCTTCTGAGGATGTCCAAAAGAAGATTCAAGAAGAATTTGTAACGGAGCTTCCTCCCGATAGATTCCCTAAAATTATTGCTTCGAAGGATTTTATTGCTATGGAGGACTCTCCTTTAGTAGCTATCCGAAAAAAATCTTCGTCAATGGCTTTGGGTTTGGATTATCTTCAAGAAGATAAAATTGATGCTTTTGTATCCACAGGAAATACAGGAGCATTAATCACATTGGCTCGTACCAAGATTCCTCTTTTTCCAGCAGTATCTCGTCCTGCACTACTTGTTTGTATTCCTACGATGCAAGGTCATGCGGTCATTCTAGACGTTGGAGCAAATATTTCTGTTAAGCCTGAGGAGATCATAGATTTTGCTCGTATGGGCATTGCCTACCGTCAATGTCTTGGGGAGTCTAGGATTCCTACGATTGGCTTGCTTAATATTGGCTCGGAAGAACGTAAGGGAACGGAAACTCATCGTCAGACGTTTCGTATGCTTCGAGAAACTTTCGAAGATGCTTTTTTAGGTAATATAGAAAGTGGAGCTGTCTTTAATGGCATAGCAGATATTGTTGTAACTGATGGATTTACAGGAAATATTTTCTTGAAGACTGCGGAAGGGGTATTTGAATTTTTACGTCGTATTTTAGGGGATAAAATCGAGACAGATATTCAACATCAGTTAGACTATACGTTTTATCCTGGTTCTGTAGTTTGTGGTCTTTCTAAGCTTGTCATCAAGTGTCACGGCAAGGCTTCCGGTCCTTCTTTATTTCAAGGTATTCTAGGATCCGTAAATCTTGCTCACGCACACTTGTGCAAACGTATTTTGTCTAATTTGCTTTAGTTTAACTAAAATCAATTTTTTGCTTCTCTGTATATCTTTTTCTTTATTGACGGGATCTTGTCGATAGTGCTACACATTTTGCAAAATCTTTTATAAATACCTCTTAGGTGTAAGGTTACGATGGTAGCGAAAAAAACAGCACGATCTTATAGATCCACATTTTCTCATTCCGTAATAGTAGCGATATTTTCAGCAGGGATTTCTTTTCAAGGAGTTTTCCTAAACGGTTCTGAGCTGGATTTAGGCGTATTAAGTGAACAGTTTATTAAAAGTTCTTCTAATATCAATGTTGAGAACGAAATAACATCTGTTGTAAATGAATCTGATACTGTAAATAGTATTCAAAAAGACTCAGACAAATCTAACTATAATGTAGTATCTCTTACTCAAGGAAGTAATGGAAAGACTCTTGATACCTCTCAACCTAATTTTTTAGATAATTTTCAACATCTTGTTCAAGAAACTACACTATATACTATTGATCAAAAGTTAATATGGTCTGATTTAGATACAAGAAATAGCCTCCAGCTCTCTCCTCAACTTGATCCAGTTAATCTTAAAAAGACAGAAGATGTTGCTGATCCCAAAGAGGATAAACTAAATCAAGAAAATAAAAATACTTCACAAAATTTAGCTCTAGAAACTTCTTCAAGCGACATTATTGAAGCTAAAATTTCTTCACAAGACCCTTTTCAAGGTTTGGCATTTTGTTATAAAAATACATTATCTAAGCCTATCTCTGAAACTGTTGGAGCATTCCAGGGAATTATTTTTTCTGGTTCAGGAGATAGTGCGGGTCTAGGTTTTGAAAATATTAAAGCTCCTGATCGTGGAGCTGCTATTTATTCTGATGCAGATGTTGTTTTCAAAAATTTTGCTAAAGGATTGGATTTTAAATCTTGTGAGTCTTTAAAAGACGGCTCTGTTTCTGGTGCCAATATTGTTGTCACAGATTGTGGAAATGTAGTTTTAACAGATTGTAAGACTAGTTTAAATCTTGAGGCTCTAAGCCTTACTAAAGATTTTAGTCGGGGAGGAGCTGTTTTCCATGCTGACAGTAATGATGCAATGGAAAATGCTCTTTTAGGTGGACAGATATCTATTTTACATAACAAAGGAGCATTTTTAGTAAGCGAAAATAGTTCCGAAAAAGCGAATGGAGGTGCGTTTGCTTGTGAAAGTTTTATTTGTAGAGGGAACGAAAATACGGTTTTGTGGAAGGGCAATCGAGCTTTGTCTGGAGGAGCAATATCCTCAAAAGGCGATATTCAAATTGAGGGGAACTCCAGCCTTGTTGAATTTTCTGAAAATCAGTCTTTAGTTAGTCTTGGAGAAGATGTAAAGACAATAGATTTTGTTGGTGGAGGTGCCTTAGCTACTCAAGGTATTGTTACTTTAAGAAACAATGCAATAGTACAGTACACTAAAAATACTTCAAAAACACATGGAGGAGCCATTTTAGCAGATGTTGTTAATCTAAACGAAACTATTGGTGGAGTTTCTTTTAAAAATAACACAGCTGTTTTAACAGGAGGAGCCTTAACTGCAAATAACAAGGTTTTGATTCAAAACAACTTTGGAGATCTTATTTTTGAAGAGAACGAGGTTAGAAATCGAGGAGGGGCCATTTATTGTGGACCTCAATCGATTCCTACGTTAAAAGAAAATACCTCTATAGAAAATATTAGTATTATTGGGAATTCTGGATCTATAACCTTTTTAAAAAATAAAGCTTCTATTTTAGAAGTAATGACACAAGAAGAGAATTATGCGGGTGGTGGAGCTTTATGGGGGCATAACATCTCTCTAGATTCCAATAGTGGCAATATAGAATTTTCAGGAAATTTAGGTGGAAGTACATTTTCGATAGGAAAGTACGTTGGTGGAGGTGCTATCCTTTCTACGAGTGTAGTAACAATTTCTAAAAATTCTGGGAACCTTGTTTTTAAATCTAATAAAGGTCAAGGTCTTAGTGAAAAGTATATAGCTCCTCAAGTAACAGAAACTTCGCCAGGAAATACTCAACCTATAGTTACAGAGGACGTTTCTTATCAAGCTTGTGTTCGTAAAGATCGTGCTTGCTATGATAAAAAAGTTGCCGCAGATCAAGAACTCCCAGAGCCCATTAAAGTTGAAGGTGAAACTCTTACTAAAGAAGAATCGGTAGTTCTTTTATCTGAAAAAGCTGAAGAACAACCCACTATTTCTTCAATAGACATTCGTGGTGGTGGAGCGATTCTAGCTGAACAAATCTTAATTACAGATAACTCTGGAAATCTTCGATTTTCTCATAACCTTGGTGGTGGAGAGGAGTCTTCTGCTGTCGGTGATACAGCTATTGTAGGAGGCGGAGCTTTGCTCTCTACTAACGAAGTTGTTGTTCGCAATAATCAAGCAATTACATTTTCGGATAACGTAACTTCGAATGGTTATGATTCAGGTGGAGCGATTCTAGCTAAAAGTATAGAGATCTCTGAAAACTATGCAGTTGAATTTTGTTCTAATGGTTCTGGAAATTTTGGTGGAGCGATTTGTGCTTTGAAGGAATCAGTAAACGTTATAGGCAATAACTCTTTAGTATCCTTTGAAAAAAATAGAACACGTATTGGTGGTGCTGGAATTGCTGCTCCTAAAGGGTCTGTAACGATTTCCAACAATCAGGGGAACATAGAATTTAAAGATAATATTGTTTTTGGCAGCCAGGAAAATAGTCAGTCTAGTGGAGGAGCCATTCTTGCGAAGACTTTTGTAAATATTCAGGATAATCAAGGGGATGTGTTATTTTTAGGAAATTCTACAGGATCCTATGGAGGAGCTATTTTTGTAGGGTCCTTGGTTCCTTCTGAACGCAATGATAAATCAACGCTTACAATTTTAGGAAATACAGGTAATATTTTATTTGCTAAAAATAACACTCAAATTGCCCCTTCTTCATCAGTAACAGAACTCTCTGGAGGAGGAGCGGTCTATACACAGAATCTCAAAATAGCACAAAATAAAGGAACAGTTTCGTTTTATGGGAACAGGGCTTCTAGTGGTGCTGGTATCCAGATTGCAGAGGGAGGAACTGTTGTTTTAGAGGCATTTGGAGGGGATATTGCCTTTGAAGGTAATATAAATTTTGACGGCAGTTGTAATGCAATCCATTTATGTGGAAAAGATTCAAAAATAGTAGAGCTTTCTGCTGTTGCAGGTAAAAGCATTATTTTTGGAGATCCAATTACCTATGAAGACTATCTGATTCGTAGTTTGCCAAATGAAGGTGTAAGTCCTTTAAGTGCTCCTTCATTAATCTTTAACCGTAAGTCCCAAGATGAGATCCAGGAACACCATGAAGGTACTATACGCTTTTCTCATGGCACTTCAAAAATTCCTCAGATTGCTGTTATTCAACAGGGCACTTTAGCTTTGTCTCAAAACGCAGAACTTTGGTTGGCAGGACTTAAACAGGAGGCAGGAAGTACTATTTTATTGTCAGCAGGCTCTGTTCTTCGTATTTTTGAATCTGAAATTGGTACTAAGACTCCTCCTACTTCTATAGAAAATAAACCTGAGAAATCTATTTCTGCAGGAATTCAGATTGGTATGAGTACTCCTTTAGTCGATAAGGTTATAGATACAACTACAGTGCTTGCAGATATTACAAATGTTGTTGTAGATATTTCTTCCTTTATTCCTGAACAAGATGGAACTTTGCCTTTGCCTCCTGAAATTGTGATCCCTAAAGGGACAACATTAAACTCTAATAAGATAGATCTTAAGATTGTAGATCTTACAAATATCGGGTATGAAAATCATATTCTTTTAAGTTCTCCTAAGGATATCCCTTTAATTGCACTTAAAACAGCAGAGGGAATGTCTGGGACCCCTATAACGGATTCCTCTTTATCGAACGTGGAAATTGATGTGTCTCTACCTGAGTTAACAACAGCAACGTACGGTCATACAGGAATTTGGTCTGAAACTAAAATGGACGACGGAAAACTTGTAGTTGGTTGGCAGCCTACTGGGTATAAGTTAAATCCAGAGAAGCAAGGAGCTCTTATTTTAAATAGTCTTTGGAGTCAATATACGGATCTTGGCGCTCTTAAACAGGAAATTTTTGGTCATCATACGATTGCTCAAAGAATGGAATTAGACTTTTCTACAAATATTTGGGGATCTGGATTGGGCGTTATTGAAGATTGTCGAAATATTTCTGATATTGATGGATTTAAACATCAACTTGCAGGTTATTGCCTAGGGTTAGATACACAATTAGTTGAAGACTTTTTAATTGGAGGATGTTTTACGCAATTCTTTGGTAAAACTGACAGCCAATCCTACACAGCTAAAATTCATCAAAAAAGTTATGTCGGAGCTGCATATTCAGGCATTTTAGCGGGTTCTTGGTTAGTAAAAGGAGCTTTTGTTTACGGAAATGTAAACAATGAGCTAACGACAGATTATACTAATTTAGGTAATTCCACGGGTTCTTGGATAGGAAAGGGGTTTATAGCAAGCTCTAGTATTGACTATCGCTATATTGTCAATCGACGTCGGTTGCTATCAAGCATCATATCGACAGTGGTTCCTTTTGTAGAAGTAGAATATGCGCGTATAGATTTGCCAGAATTCTGTGAACAGGGCAAAGAAGTTAGAATTTTCAAAAAAACTCGATTTGAGAATGTCGGCATTCCTGTAGGTTTTGCCCTAGAGCACGGGTATTCTCGGGGGTCACGCTCTGAGGTTAATAGCGTACAGGTATCTTATGTATTTGATATATGTCGTAAACAACCTGTCTCTCTAGTTACATTAAAGGACGCCGCTTATTCTTGGAAAAGTCAAGGAGTGGATATTCCTTGTAAGGCTTGGAAATCTCGTTTTAGTAATAATACAGAATGGAATTCATATTTAAGTACCTATTTAGGGTTTAATTATGAATGGCGAGAAGATCTTACAGCTTACGACTTCAATGGTGGTATTCGGATAATTTTCTAATTAGAGTTATCTATTTTTGATATCAATCGATGAAAAACAAATGGGTTACTTTTAGTAACCCATTTTTTATTTCAATTTGCCTATTGTACCGGCTCGATAATTCCTATGGCATAGAGTAGGTAAGTTATTCCCATTATATTAAGATCGGAAGTCTCCGCATCAACGAAAAATTTACTAAAGATATCAACATGGGCATCGGTGTCGCCAAGTTGTAAGGCTTCTTTTAAGATGTCTAGAGCAAAATCGCGAACAAGAGTTTGTGTTTCTGAATCTGCTTTTTGGAATGCTTTAAACACGTTTTCAATAAGCTTGTTTCCAGAAGACAGATACAAACTTTCGAATAGAACAGCTAATTCTTGAGCTTTTTCTGGTCCCTCATTAGTGTGTATAGAGGTTTGACGTAAAGTTAGGTAACCAACGTTCCCTTTTAAGTGTTCTGTGACGAGGCCAAATTTTTCCCCGTAAAAATATTTTATAGTATTGAGAATATGCCATTGCAATGATGCTTCTGCTTCTTGTTTTAGTGCTATTTCTATTGACTTTGTATAATTAGGAGTTTTTTTCTGGCCTATAGATTCATATTCGTTAGCTGCTCCATCTTGCAGATTTAATAATGTCTCTTCTTTAAACTGTTGAACCCAGAGAAGGAGCTGATTCTGTGCTTGATTAGTTCTGCTATATAGTTTAATAAGAGCTCTAATCATGACTTCTGCCCAAGTTGGTTTACAGGTATAAGACGATTGCGCAATGAATAGAGCTGCTTGTTGTTTTTCCTTTAAACTAGGGATGTTGCTTTGGTCAGAAAAGAAAGGCGCCTTACAGGTAAGAGCTTCTATAAGTATATTAATAAGAGCTGGGAACGCACGCTTATCGTCGAAGCTATTATCTTCCAGTGCGAGATCGTTAAAATACATTAACATCTTTTCCCACTCACTAGTCAAAACCCCGAGTTTTTTTAATATTTTTTCTAACTCACGGCATAAATTTGGGATCTGTTGCATAAGTTTCTTGCTTTCTTGATCCGAAATTGCTGAAAGCCTCCTTAAAACGGGATTAGGTTCAGGCATCATTGTTAGATTATTTGGATTGATTCTAAAAAGGCGGGGTTTATTGTCTAGATACAAGAGTTCTTGCATGGCAAGATCAAAAGGTATAATGACTTGCTCGATTTCAATAGTAGAAGGTCGACGGAGAGGCGGTGTTACGATTTTTTTACTTCTTGGCATACATGTGTAAGTGATTGCTGTTAAGATAAGCCTAATTGGCAAAAGAAGAATGAGAAGTACTACCGTAATGATGAATGCTAGGATATTAATAGAGAGACAACTTAATGGATTAGAACATCCACATGGATTTAATGCTTTTTGCAAGGTCTTGAATATAAAGATTGGCTCTATCATTCGAGCAACTTTGATTAAACATGCCTGTCGTGGATTTTCTTCTATAACCAATTGATTGCTTGAGGAATTACTTGGTAAACGTTCTGGAATAAGGTTAGAAGACTTTAATAAAGAGGAGGAAGAAGGTGTTGAAATAGACATATTTACTCTGATTTACCGATTAAACAGAAATATTTTATATTAAATTATCAGATTTAATCAATTTGATCTTAGTTAAGATTTTAATAAAGATTACTTTAATTTTTAAAAGTCTTGAAAACTAAGTGTTTGTATCTCTAATTTAAAAAGCTAACTCTCTCTATTTCGCTACTCTACTAGGTATAGAGTTCATATTTACATGATGCAAAGGCCTTCGGGTTTTAGATTGGGAACGGTATCAAAAATTTGTTTTACAAAATCTTGAGAGGCTGTTTTGCCTCTCATCATGACTTCAGATAGCTTGCGACAAGCTTCTTTTTGCTTTTCTTTTGTTTCGCCTTGACTAAGTAAATCTAAAGCAATGGCAATTTCTTCTGGATGAAAATCTTTTTTACCACCAATAAATTCAGGGAAAATAATAGAGTCCATAATGATATTAGGGAGCGAGTAGGCAGGCAAAAGAATTTTAAATATATATTTTGCTATGAAAGTATCTAGAGGCCTAAGTTGACAGGTTACAATTGTGGGGGTTTGGTTTAAGGCTGCTTCTAAAACTATCGTTCCACATTTTGCTAATGCACAATCACAGCTTCTCATAAGTTCATAGCGCAGATTAGCAGGGACGACTTGACTACGTTTGCAACCTTCTTTTTGTAGCATTTCTCGGATAATTGTATCATACTCAGGGTTTGATGAAGAAACTACCAGCTGATGCGTCTGAGATACAGAGGAACTAAGAAAAGCCTGTATTTGGACTTGCAAATTTCTGGCAATATCACCGCGGCGACTGCCAGGAAAAGCAGCAATAATAGGGCGATCAGATATAAGGAATGTTTCTTTCCAAGACATGAGTTCCTTATAGTTAGAAATTTCCTCAACCAGGGGGTGGCCTAAATAGATCGTCTCTAGGGAGGTATTATTGAACAGGTCTTTTTCAAAGGGGAGGATAAGTAGAAGAGTATCTAGATATTTCTCCAGTGTGCGTTTTCTTGTTGGGCGCCACGCCCAAATACTAGGGCAAACATAGTGGACGATTTTTCCTCGATATCCCCGTTTCCTTAGCCTTTTGATTAGAAAAAAATGGAAGTCTGGAAAGTCGATAAAGATAAGGGTCGCTGGTTTTTGTTGGAGAATATTTTTTAAAATTTTTCGATAATTTCGAAATAATTTAAATAGAGATCCTAAAATTTCAACAAAGCCAGAAACTTGAAATTCTTCGGTATGCAAAAGAGGTTGGAAATCTTCTTGTCGCATACTCGGACCTCCAACTCCAGAAAATGTCATGTTTGGATATAGAAACTTTATCGATTGAATTAATTTAGACCCAAGAATATCCCCGCTAGCTTCTCCAGCAGAGAGAAAGCAATGCGTATTCACATACGGTCTTGAACGACGTTCTTTATAAAAAAGACGTAAATTTGCAATTGATGGGAATAGTCCACACCCATAGCTGAGGATATTTATAGGATCTCCAATTCGAATGAAGTAAATAAGAGCTAAAAATCCACCAAGAAGTCCGATTTTCCAAAATATTAATGGAAAATCCTTGCTGTTAGTAAATTCTATGTGAAACCACTGAAATAGAAAACGACCTGAAAAAATCAAAAGGCCTAGACATCCTATGAGATGCCAACGAAGTTGTGCTGGAGGAAGACGGAAGTGAAAGATATCCGGAGATGCCATCCATTCTATGTTAATATAAAGAAAAGGGAGTGTGACCAAGAATACACTTGAGGCCATAAGGATTAAGGTTGTTTGAAAGGAAAGACGGTGGGATGAGTTAATATTTAGATTCCTGAAATAGATGACTAGGTTAACGACATGGAGAACCGTGACAGGAAATTGACTTTGAATTATCCCGTGGATGATCATAAGAATTGCTCCTAATGAGGAGAGAACCCAAAAATTTCGCGGAGCATATGTTTGTTTGCGTTTTTCGCTTAGCCACCATTGCACTAAAAAAGCACTGCCGAAAAAGAGATTGGCAAAAAAACCTAGGGGATAAAGAAGATAGACTAGGTCAGAAGGGATCATATTAAGACCTATTTTGAGAAGAATCCTTTTTATATTTCAGAGCTTGGTAATGATGCATCCAGGCAGTATATACTTTATCTAGTTTAGGATAAACTATACTACGGATTTCTAGTAATGATAATCCTTCTAAGAACTTCGTGTGATATAAAAGCTTTTTATTGAAAAAAAGGACCTTTTTTGTAGGAGCCAAAGGAGTAAGTCTATACTGCATTTGTAAAATTAATGCGGTAAGGATAAAATTTTTTTTTGAGCAACTTGTGAAGGAGTCAGAAAAAAATTGTTCTAAGAAGTTTTTAATATAATCAAAAACTGATGTTAAAGATAGGTAGGGATGTTGTTGATACTTATACCGAACATTAAAATTTACTATAGGAAAAAGAAATATAGCCATTAATTGATGACGTTCATACTGAGTTTCTTTTTGCTGTAGTTTATTGTCTAGAGCTTTTAGATAATTAGCTGTTTGCTCTTCTAGTTTGCGATTTAGGCGAAATGCCTTAGCCATGTAGGGAAAAAGAATTTCTAGAATATGATTATCTATTAATAGACGAAAAAAATTATTCGCAGTTCCCGAATTCAGCATTTTAATGAGTTCTTCAAAAACTCGGGCTTGTGAGCTTTTAGTTAGTTCTTGACGACAAGCAATCAATGCTTCTTGAGTCTGGGCCTCTACAGTAAATGGAGATCGTGATAGAATTTTTAATAACCTAAGCATTCGTACAGGATCTTGTTTAAATCTTGTGAAAGGATCACCAATTGTGCGTAAATAGCGATTCCTTAAATCGTTAACACCCCCAGTATAATCTATAATCTCTTCTTGTTCAGGATCATAGAATAATCCATTAATCGTGAAGTCTCTTCGTAATACATCTTCTTCAGGAGTCCCCCATAAATTGTCTTTAGTAATCAGAGCATCCTCATCGGTACCAGAGCGAAATGTTGAAACTTCAATAATCTGTTTGGAAAACCTAATGTGAGCAAGACGGAATCGTTTACCAACCAAAATACAGTTTTTGAAGATAGCTTTAATTTCTTCAGGTTTTGCTGAAGTCGAGATATCAAAATCTTTCGGCGTAGTATTTAATAACAAGTCCCTGATGCAACCACCAACGATATAAGCAGTATATCCTGCTTTACGCAACGTTTTTATGACTAGTAACGCTTGAGGTGAAAAATCTTTAAGTTGGATATTATGGTTGGTAACGGAATAGATCGTGGGAGTTAAATTAATATTAGATTTTTTTTTTAACAATGCTAGGCCTCTACCAGAGAGAATATTGTTTTCGCAGACCATTATTATAGTTATTAAAAGTTAAAAGTCTTGGAAGAAAGAGTCTATACTCTACATCTACTTCCATTTGAAAATCCCAACATAGCAAAAATAGCGAAGTTTTCAAGGAGAAAAATCCAAAATAAAAGATGTTCTATACATGAGATAAGTCTGTATTTTCAGTTCGAGATCAACGAGGCATTACATGGTAGAATGTTGGAAAACTCACCCTCTCCCCAGGTCCTTTTATTCAATAACGCAAATTATTTTAATTAAGAATATCTCTAATTTCTGAGTGAAGTAAATTATAGAACTTTACATGCATTAGTCAGTTCTCTATAGAAGATCGAGATCTTCTTCTCAAAGAATACTTCTATTAAGATCATTTTTACTTACAGGCTATCGTCTATAGGTTTTGTTCTTGGTGGTATTAGGAGGCAGTAGAAGGCGCTTATTTGAAATAAATTTTTAAGGTAAACATGCAACAAAATGTGAGAAAACTTTTTGGTACAGACGGAGTTCGAGGAAGGGCAAATTTTGAACCTATGACAGTAGAAACCACTGTTTTATTAGGAAAAGCTGTAGCTAGAGTACTTCGAGAAGATAGACTGGGGAAACATCGTGTTGTTGTAGGTAAAGACACCAGGTTATCAGGATATATGTTCGAGAATGCTCTAATTGCTGGATTAAATTCTATGGGTATAGAAACTCTTGTTCTTGGTCCCATTCCTACACCTGGAGTTGCTTTTATTACCCGTGCCTATCGAGCAGACGCAGGAATTATGATTTCTGCTTCACATAATCCTTATTCAGATAATGGCATTAAGATTTTTTCTTCAGAAGGATTTAAAATTTCTGATTTTCTTGAACGACGTATTGAAGAAATGGTTAGTCAAACGGCTTTTGGCCCATTACCTGAAGATCATGCTGTTGGTAAGAATAAGCGTGTTATAGATGCTATGGGACGTTATATAGAATTTGTTAAAGCTACTTTTCCTAAGGGGCGTACTTTAAAGGGATTAAAAATTGTTTTGGATTGTGCTCACGGAGCTGCCTATAAAGTAGCTCCCTCAGTATTTGAAGAGTTAGACGCAGAGGTAATTTGTTGCGCATGCGAACCTAATGGAATAAATATCAATGAAAATTGTGGAGCTCTTTTCCCTCAAGTAATTCAGAAAGCTGTAATCGAGCATCAGGCTCATCTTGGGATTGCTTTGGATGGAGATGGAGACCGAATTATCATGGTTGATGAAAAAGGTCATATTGTTGATGGCGATATAATATTAAGTATATGTGCTGGTGATCTTAAAACAAGATCTGTGTTGCCCCACAACCGTGTTGTCGCTACAGTAATGACAAATTTTGGAGTGCTAAAATATTTAGAACGGTTAGGCTTACAAGTATTCACGTCTCCAGTAGGGGATCGTCATGTTTTGCAAACTATGTTAGAACATGAAGTGACTTTAGGAGGTGAACAAAGCGGACATATGATTTTTCTAGATTATAATACAACAGGGGATGGAATTGTTTCAGCATTGCAAGTCTTGCGTATTATGATAGAAAGTGAATCTACACTCTCAGATCTTACAGCTCCAATTGTAAAAAGTCCTCAAACTTTGATTAATGTTGCTGTAAGAGAAAAAGTTCCTCTTAAAGACATCCCTGTTGTTGAGAAGACCTTAAGAGATGTTCAAGATGCTCTAGGACCTTCAGGACGTATATTATTAAGATATTCTGGAACGGAAAATATATGCAGAGTTATGGTTGAAGGCCTTAAAAAACATCAAGTAGACTGCCTTGCCAAGGCCCTTGCAGATGTTATTAATGCAGAATTAGGTATAGGCAGTATAGAGTAGGATATTTTTATATGTGCGGGATAATTGGATATTTGGGAGACCAAGATGGTGTAACTCTTGTTTTAGAAGGCTTGGCAAAATTAGAATATCGTGGTTATGATTCCGCGGGTCTTGCTGCTGTAGTGCCCCAGGGGCTTTTTATCAAAAAGACTCTGGGTCCTGTTAAAGAACTAGCGGATTCTTTAAGAGACCAAGAGATTGACTCTTCATTAGTCATTGGCCATACTCGCTGGGCAACTCATGGAGTGCCTACAGAGATAAATGCTCATCCTCATACTGATCAAGATGGGTTGTGTGCTGTAGTCCATAATGGGATTATAGAAAATTTTAAAGAATTAAGACAGGAACTGACTTTGCAAGGAGTTTTGTTTGTTTCTGATACTGATTCTGAAATCATTGCTCAGCTCTTTGCTTTATACTATAAAGATTCCCATGATCTTATACGCAGCTTTTGTCAGACTTTACTTCGATTGCGAGGTAGCGTAGGCTGTGCGTTAGTTCATAAAGATCATCCGGATCTCCTTCTCTGCGCATCTCAAGAGAGCCCCTTAATTCTTGGTTTAGGAAAACAAGAAACTTTTATTGCTTCGGACTCCAGGGCTTTTGTTAAATATACGCGGCATTCTCAAATTTTAGCTTCTGGAGAGTTTGCTATAATTGCTCAGGGTAAGAAACCCGAGGTTTATAATTTAGAACTTAAAAAAATCTCGAAAGACGTACGACAAATTACTTGTAATGACGATCCTTCAAATAAAAGTGGTTATAGTTATTTTATGCTTAAGGAGATCTATGATCAGCCTGAGGTTTTGGAAGGCCTGATTCAAAAACATATGGATGAGGAGGGATATATTCTACCAGAATTTATATCTGATCTTCCTATTAAGAATTTTAAAGAAATTACTATTGTTGCTTGTGGTTCTTCATATCATGCCGGTTATCTTGCTAAATATGTGATAGAGTCTTTAGTTTCTATACCTGTACATGTTGAAGTTGCTTCTGAATTTCGCTACCGACGTCCCTATATAGGCAAAGATACTTTAGGCATTTTGATCAGTCAGTCAGGAGAAACAGCTGATACATTGTCTGCTTTGAAAGAATTACGCAGAAGAAACGTAAGAAGTCTTTTAGGAATTTGTAATGTCCCTGAATCAGCGATTGCTCTTGGTGTGGACCATTGTTTGTTTTTAGAAGCAGGCATTGAAATTGGCGTGGCCTCTACAAAGGCATTTACTTCGCAGCTCTTATTATTGATATTGTTTGGATTGAAATTAGCAAGTCTACATGGCGCTTTGACTCATCAAGAGCAACGTTCTTTTGGACAGGGATTGCAGAGCCTACCAGATTTATGTCGAAAGCTTCTTGCTAACGATGCTCTGCATTCTTGGGCCCAAGGTTATGTGGGTGAAGATAAATTCCTGTTTTTAGGACGTAGGCTGATGTATCCCATTGTTATGGAGGCTGCTTTGAAACTCAAAGAAATTGCTTATATTGAAGCAAATGCATATCCTGGTGGAGAAATGAAACACGGACCTATAGCTTTGATTAGTAGAGGTACTCCGGTGGTTGCATTTTGTGGTGATGATATTGTCTATGAAAAAATGATTGGCAATATGATGGAGGTCAAAGCACGTCATGCTCATGTCATTGCTATTGCTCCCGAAGCTCGTAAAGATGTTGCCGCTGTTTCTGATCAGCAGATCTATATACCAAATAGTCATTTTCTCGCTGCTCCTGTGTTATACACCATAGCTGGTCAAGTGATGGCATATGCCATGGGTTTAGCAAAAGGAACAAATATAGACTGTCCCAGGAATCTTGCTAAGTCAGTGACCGTAGAATAATTACTTAAAATAGGTAGGGCAGGATCCTAAATCCTGCAACGATACTCCTGCGTTTTTATCGCAGGAGTTGGTAGGAAGCATTAGGTATAAGTTATGACAAATAAAGTTCTAGGTGGATCTTTGCTTATCGCAGGTTCTGCAATTGGTGCGGGTGTTTTAGCAGTTCCTGTACTCACCGCGCACGGTGGTTTTTTCCCTGCAACTTTTCTATATATTGTTTTATGGCTTTTTTCTATGGCTACTGGTCTTTGCTTTCTCGAGGTGATGACCTGGATGAAAGAATCTAAGAATCAGGTGAACATGCTCTCTATGGCAGAATCTATTCTAGGTCATGTAGGCAAAATTTCTATATGTCTTGTCTACTTATTTTTGTTTTATTCCCTACTTATTGCATATTTCTGTGAGGGAGGAAACATCTTATGTCGAATTTTCAATTGTCAAAATTTAGGAATTCCATGGATTCGTCACCTTGGACCTTTAGGTTTTGCGCTTTTAATGGGTCCTATCATTATGGGGGGGACTAAAGTCGTTGATTACTGTAACCGATTTTTTGTATTCGGCTTAGCTTTAGCTTTTGGAATTTTTTGTGTTCTCGGTTTATTGAAAATACAACCCAGCTTTTTACTTCGCTCATCATGGCTAGTTACAATGAATGCATTTCCCGTATTCTTTCTTGCTTTTGGGTTTCAAAGTATTATCCCTACGTTATATTACTACATGGATAAAAAGGTTAAGGATGTTAAAAAGGCTATTATCATAGGAACACTTATTCCTCTTCTTCTCTATGTTTTATGGGAGGCTGTAGTTTTAGGCGCAGTCTCTCTTCCTATTCTTGCTCAGGCAAAAATCGGTGGGTATACTGCTGTAGAAGCTCTCAAGCAGGCGCATCATTCCTTTGGATTTTACGTTGCTGGTGAGCTTTTTGGATTTTTTGCTTTAGTTTCCTCTTTTGTGGGGGTCGCGCTTGGTGTAATGGACTTTCTTGCTGATGGTTTAAGATGGAACAAAAAATCACATCCATTTTCAATTTTCTTTTTAACATTCATTATTCCACTCGCTTGGGCTATTTGTTATCCTGAGATTGTTTTAACATGTCTTAAGTATGCTGGAGGCTTTGGGGCTGCAATCATTATCGGACTATTCCCAACAGTAATTGTATGGAAAGGACGCTATGGCAAGCAAAAGCACAAAGAGAAACAATTAGTTCCAGGAGGCAGGTTTACTTTATTTTTAATGTTCTTGATGATAGTAATAAATGTAGTTAGCCTTTATTATGGGTTTTAAATTTATTTTGCTCTATTTGTGAATGTTAACCGAGCAATTTAGGAGGGTTCTATGGGACTATATGATCGTGACTATATACAAGATTCTAGAGTGCAGGGGACCTTTGCTTCTAGAGTCTATGGTTGGATGACAGCAGGACTAATTGTGACGTCATGTGTTGCCTTGTCTCTGTATTTTTCTGGATTATACAGAAGTCTATTTTCTTTTTGGTGGGTGTGGTGTTTAGCGACTCTAGGCGTATCTTTTTTTATTAACGCTAAAATCCAAACGCTATCAGTTTCTACTATGGCAGGACTTTTCCTTCTCTATTCAACCTTAGAAGGAATGTTTTTTGGAACCCTACTCCCTGTTTATGCTGCTCAGTATGGGGGAGGAGTTATTTGGGCAGCTTTCGGATCAGCAGCTTTGGTCTTTGGTTTAGCCGCACTTTATGGTGCATTTACAAAAAGTGACCTCACTAGAATTAGTAAGATTATAACTTTCGCTTTAATAGGACTTTTATTAGTAAGTTTAGTATTTGCTGTGATCTCGATTTTTGTCACGATGCCCTTAATGTATTTGTTGATTTGTTATTTGGGACTAGTAATTTTTGTTGGATTAACAGCTGTTGATGCTCAAGCAATTCGGCGCATTTCTTCTAACGTAGGTAACAATAACGCTTTAGGCTACAAGCTTTCTTTGATGCTTGCTCTTAAAATGTACTGTAATGTGATCATGGTATTTTGGTATTTACTGCAGATTTTTTCATCTTCAGGAAACAGAGATTAAACTCTACCTATGTCCCTGCAAACAGCTTCTCTAGAAAAAGATCTATGTCAAATTCTTCAAGATCTTTAAGAGACTCTCCATAACCGATAAATTTTGTAGGGATTTGTAGTTGCCTAGCTATCTGAAAAAGAGTCCCACCTTTGGCTGAACCATCTACTTTTGTGAAAATAAGTCCTGATAAAGGAATAACATCGTGAAATATCCGAACTTGTTCTACAGCGTTATTTCCTAAGGTAGAGTCAACAGTCATAAGAACTTCGTGTGGGGCTCCTTCTAACGCTTTTCCACAAACCAAGGCTATTTTAGAGAGCTCTTTCATAAGATTGCTGTGTACGTGGAGTCTTCCTGATGTATCAATAATGACTCTCGAGTACCCGCGGGCTATCGCTGCCTGGATACCATCAAAAGCGATAGCAGCGGCGTCTCCACCAGGTTTCCCAGATACAAAACCGCAGCCCAGCTCCTTGGCCCACAACCGTGCTTGGTCCATGCCACCAGCTCGGAATGTATCTGTGGCTACGAGCATCACGTTGTGAGATCGTTCTTTGTAATAGTGAGCAAGCTTGGCTGTTGTTGTGGTTTTCCCCGAGCCGTTGGTCCCAAGAATTAAAGAAACCAATGGGCGTGTAGTAGAAACTTCAGAATTTTGATAGGGAAGCCCCTCAAGAGATTCATAGAGTAGAGAGGTAATCAGCTCTTTAATAGAAGATTCATCAGCTTTTTTAGTTCGATAAAGCCGAGCACATAACTCTTTAGTCAGCTCGGTTCCGAAATCTGCTTCATAAAACAAGCTTTCAGCGTATTCTATAAGATTTATATCGGCATTTGTTCTAAATAAAGATTGAAGCTTGTTACTAAAGAATTTGAACATCCCTAATAGCAAAGTTAGTTGAAGTAAAAGAAATGATACAAGATAAGAAGGAAAACGCAAAGAGTTATTTATGTATCTTCATGAGTACCAAGCTAAAGACCTCTTAGCCTCCTATGATGTGCTTATTCCTCCATACTGGGTAGTATCTTCACAGGAAGAAGGGGAACAGCTCATTATTAAATCAGGGTTAGATTCTGCTGTAGTTAAAGTACAAGTCCACTCTGGAGGAAGAGGAAAAAATGGTGGAGTTATTGTAGCAAAATCTCGAGAGGAAATTTTACAAGCTATATCCAAATTATTGGGGATGCATTTTACTAGTAATCAGACTGCGGAAGGATTTCTTCCCGTGGAGAAGGTTTTGATATCCCCACTTGTTGATATACAAGCAGAATATTATATAGCGGTGATTATGGATCGGAAGCTTCGCTGCCCAGCTCTCATGCTTTCCAAAGCAGGAGGCATGGATATCGAAGAAGTTACTGAATCCCATCCAGAACAGTTACAGATTCTTTCGCTCTCCTCTTATGGACATATTTATAATTACCAACTCCGCCAAGCTGCCAAGTTCATGGGTTGGAAGGAAGAAGTTATGCAGCAGGGTATTCAGTTAATTAAGAAGCTTACTAAGTGCTTTTATGAAAATGATGCATCTCTATTAGAGATTAACCCCTTGATTTTGACTCCAGGTGGTAAGCTTCTTGTTTTAGATGCTAAAATCACCATAGATGACAATGCTTTATATCGTCATCCTGAATTAGAAGTGCTTTATGATCCTTCTCAAGAGAATGTTCGTGATGTTCTGGCCAAGCAAATTGGACTGTCTTACATTGCTTTGAAGGGAAACATTGGCTGCATCGTCAATGGTGCAGGACTTGCTATGAGTACTTTGGATATTTTGAAGTTACATGGTGGGAATGCAGCAAATTTCCTAGATGTAGGAGGAGGGGCTTCTCAAAAACAAGTCCAAGAAGCGGTATCGTTAGTCCTATCCGATGAGAGTGTGCAAGTGCTTTTCATCAATATTTTTGGAGGAATTATGGATTGTTCTGTAGTTGCTTCTGGGCTTGTTGCAGTTATGGGAACAAGAGATAAAGAGATCCCTACGGTGATTCGTATCGAAGGGACAAATGTAGAATTAGGAAAAGAAATTGTTCAGCAATCTGGAGTTCCTTGTCAATTTGTCTCTTCGATGGAAGAAGGTGCTAGGCTTGCTGTAGCTTTGAGTATGTAGATTTAGGATTTATATGTTTCATTCATTAAGTAGAAGTACTCCCATTATTACACAAGGAATTACAGGAAAATCCGGTTCATTTCATACTGAGCAGTGCGTGGCCTATGGTTCTAACTTTGTAGGTGGCGTTACTCCAGGGAAGGGAGGAACCTTATGGTTAGACCTTCCAGTTTATGATTCTGTACTTGAGGCAAAGGACGCTACAGGTTGTCGTGCTACAATGATTTTTGTCCCCCCTCCTTATGCTGCTGAAGCAATCCTTGAAGCTGAAGACGCTGGTATCGAACTCATTGTCTGTATTACTGAAGGTATTCCTACACGAGATATGCTCGAAGTAGCTAGAGTTATGAAAAATAGTTCCTCAAAACTTATTGGACCTAATTGTCCAGGAATTATTAAACCAGGGGAATGTAAAATTGGTATTATGCCAGGATATATCCATATGCCTGGCAATGTTGGAGTTGTTTCTAGATCAGGAACTTTGACATACGAAGCTGTTTGGCAGCTTACTCAAATCAAAATCGGCCAGAGTATTTGTGTAGGTATTGGCGGTGATCCACTAAATGGAATGTCGTTTATCAACGTCTTCGAAGAATTAGAACAAGACCCTTACACAGAATTGATTTTGATGATAGGGGAAATTGGTGGTAGTGCTGAAGAAGAAGTGGCAGCTTGGATTCAATCCCAATGTACAAAGCCTGTTGTTGCCTTTATTGCAGGTGTCACAGCTCCCCAAGGGAAACGCATGGGTCATGCTGGGGCTATTATTTCTGGAGGTTCCGGAGATGCTAGAAGTAAAATGCAGGTTTTACGTGAATGTGGTGTGACCGTTATTGATTCTCCCGCACATATTGGAAAAACTGTAGACGCTATATTGCGAACGCAGGAACTCTGATTCTTGATATTGCACTAAAATAATTTGTTTTAGTAGGAAAGATTTCAGTTTTTACACTAACCTTTTCTTAATTTTAACAGTATCTTTGAAATTTGCTTCAACCTTATTATTAAGAATTTATCTCTATGTGTTTCTTATTGAGTTTTTTAAGAAAGAGATAACAAAGATGAACTAAAAATCTAGATAATTAACTATAATCTCTTTGTCATCCTCGCGCTAAAAATTAATAAGGTATTTTATATGAAAATCTATGCATTTTTTTCTGAAGTGTCTTCTGGGATTCAGAATCGGTTGATGGCAGAATTAGACTCTTGGTTTTCGTTGGGTGGGAAGCGTTTAAAAGTTAACAGTTTAGACCGATTTAATAAGGATCAGCGAATAAAAGAAAATGCTGCAATAGCTGCCTGTAAAAGAATCCTTATCATTATGTTAGCCTTTATCTTAATCCCATTTATCTTGGTGGCCTGTATATTTCATTATCTAATGCATACACACTTTAGGTGTGTAAAGGTCCCCAGCAAACTTTCTAAAACTCCTGTCTATAAATGTCATCAAGCTAAGATAGAGGAAATTTTAGATCTCCTAAATTTACAAACAGTGAAATGGCCCTCAAAATGTCTTCATAAACAAATGGTCTTTGCAAATGAAGGAGAAGAAAAAGTAATTCAAGAAATGCGATTATCAGAGACTGAAGAAGAGATTAGTCTTAACGGAAAACAGAAATTAGTACGTTTACTTCTGATGCATTTTTTTAATCCTCCACAAAGATCCCGTATACTATCTTCTGATGGTCATGGAGTTTCTTTCCCTGTATTTCATAGGGTGAAGACAGAAAATGAATTTGTTGAAGGTGAATCGGAAATACGATCCATAGAAGAGATGTGGGCGCTTTTAGATAAGGGAAGTAACAGGACTATATGGTTTTCTGTGTTTTTTGAAGTGTCCTCAACAGAAGCAGGTGTTTTAAAAGAAGGATATGTAGGTCAGATTTTGAAGAGACTGAATGCTGTGTTAAGAGCTTCTTTAGGTCAAACAATCACTCTAGTTCCAGACTTAACCATGCTTTGTTTTTCTATGTATTTCCCTGGCTCTTTATACTGGGAAGATATTCAAACTACATAAAGGTATTTTTTAATTTTAGTTTTCTGCTTCTATCTTCTTTCTACTGGTATAAGAGCTCGCAATAAGTTTTGTGGATTTCAGTGCTCTTTTTACTAAAGAGAGGACTAAAAAGATTTTATTCTCTCATTTTACCTCAACCATTTTAGTAGCTTTGGTAATTGATTATTTATTAAGTGACTACTGAATTCATAGATAACATTCTTATATTAAGATGCTAACACTTGCTTATATGTATGAAAATGTTATATTGTTCCTTGAGCTATCTACAGATAGAGTTAAGAAAAGTTCTCTAATGTTAATTTATAGCTTTGACTCCTCAGTACCCCTTACATTTTTACAATGCCTCATGGCAAAACTAGATAACTGGTTTTTTTTTGGAGGGCATCGTTTAAAAATTATTCGAGTTGAGGATAGTAAGTTGGCTTATATTAGAGAAAACATTGCTATCTCACTGATAGAAAAGATCTTAAAAATCCTGACCTTTTTACTAGTTCCTATTGTTCTTATAGCCTTGATAATTCGTTATTTCTTACATGCTAAGTTTGTCAATAAGTTAAAATTGTTCAGCGATGTACCACGAAGTGATGTAAGCCGCGCGCGTATAAGTACAAAATGTACACGGATCGGCACTATAGCATCCTATGACTTCATGTTCTCTGGTCTGTCAGCTGTAATTTTCTCCGATAATGAGATTCCAAAAACTTGTCGTTTGGAAAACTATGTAAAAGATGGCCAATTTTTTGAGGGAAATACAGGTAAAAAGAAATATCTTAGTAATATGCTGACCCATGTGATTAGTTGCCTTAAGTCAGTAGATCAGGACAAGTCTTTGAAAAAAATCGTTAGTAAATCTGGAGAATTTGGTGCATTACCATCTTCAAGTTCAAGCCAGTGGAAGCGTTTTAGCAGTGTTAGTTCAGATGTCCAAGCAATCATGAACACCATAGGTCAGCAGCCAGTTTGGTTAAGAGAGCACCCACCTACAGTCCTTGGAGAGTTCTTAAAAGTTTACTGGCAAAGGTATCTTGCGTTTATAAATACTGAAGATTTTAAAAATAATTTAATAAATCAAGTGATTGAAGAAAGTCTTAATTTTTGTCCAAATGCTATTAAAAATATACAGCTGTTAGATGAAGTTGATCTGGAATGCAGGAATCACCTCGTAGAAGCATTATTCAATAGACCAGGTAATAAGTTTACTTGGAAAGATTTTACATTCTCTGTTCATGGGAAACAAGCTAGATTTATGTTCCGCATCCCCACGAAGAATAAATAATTCCTTGTTCATTTTTTCAATGAAAATAGATTTTCTGATTTCCTTAGGCTAAGTAGGTCGGGGTTTTTAACGTTTCAGAATCGTTCTGGATATATCTTTTTTATTTGGATCTCATAAATCAGATCTTAGGTTTTTTATTCGGGCCTTACTTGAGAGTTATGAAGGTGAATCGACAATACGATCCATAGAAGAGATCTGGGTGCCTTTATTAAGAAGATACCAAAGACTGCTTGTAAGAAGCATCTTAGTCTCATACGTTCTGAAAGCGTTGTTGAATCTATACTAATTGAAAAAAATAGTGAGTTCCATTGTCCCAATATTATCCACTCAGAAATGTTTGATATAATAGATTGAGCACGTGAACAACATCTTATAAAAGCAGTATTAAACGAAGCAAATCGCCGAATTCATTTGAAAAATTCCGCCTTTTTGATCGATGTGAAGGAAGGAATTGCATTTTATATGATCTTTCCAACCAAAAGGTTCTAATAACTCAAGTAGTCTCGCATATTTTTAACGAAAGTAAATTGTTAAGAATATTGTTCTAAATTTTATTGGTGAATACTTTTATAATCTTTTGAGCAAAAATTAAAAAATTATTGAGATGTTAAGCTATACCTTTGATTCCTCAGTATCACCTACTTTTCAACACCGCTTTATGGCGGGAATAGATAACTGGTTTTTTTTAGGAGGAAATCGTGTAAAAATTATTCGTCTCAGGGACTCTAATTTTGGTTATGCAGTTCAGGAAAATGTTTCTTTATCAATTATAAAAAAAATTTTAAAAATACTTTCCTATATACTCATTCCTATTGTTATCGTAGCCCTATTAATTCGGTATTTTTTACACTCTAGGTTTACATACTCTTTAGAACATGTTGTTGATAAGTCAGCACCAAGATTTTTTGCAAATCTACAAAGAAGGAGTATATGCAACGGACTAAAATACGCACAGAACCCATTATATTTTGTCTCATTTTCTGCGGATGTTCTACGATCCTTGCTTCCTCCTGTAACAGAAATCCCTGAAGCTAATCGTTTAAAAAACTATATAAGAGATGGTCAGTTTATAGAAGGAGCAGAAGGAATAAGGAAATATCTTAGCAATATGCTCAACTATGTTATTGGGTGTCTAGGTTCGATAGATCGATCTCAGTGGACTCAGTTAATGAAAGAAACTAAGATTCAGGCTTATTTTGACCTGCGATCTTTTTCCTTCTTTCGCTTTGTTAGTCCAACACTGGAAAGGATTGTCGAGCCCATCTTCAAACAAGAGTCGGAAATAGACTCATCCCTATCTATTCAGGGATCGCGTTGCTTTATTATCCAGTGCTTAAAGGTTTACTGTGAACGAAGATATTCGGAAGTTGTAAATTCTAAAGATCTTAGAGAATTAATAGTAAGTGAAACAGGCAAGGAATTTTTCTGTCCAATTACCGAAAGAAACCTATATGATCAAGTAGATCAACAATGTCAAAGACATCTACTAGAAAGAATATTACACAGATCCCATGATCAGTTATGCTGGAATGATTTCACATTCTCCATTATTGGCGATTCAATGGCCATGTGGATAGTTGAACCGATATTTCGTGGATAGTTGAACTGATACTTCGTCCAGCAAAAAAAAGATTAGGATTCAAAGTACTTTTGAAATCTAGAAATTTTACTTATACTTTTATCGAAACTACATTTCATTGATAAGCAAAAAAAGCACAGAGCTCACTGTAGATATTACCAATCCAAAAACCTACAATCCTATTATCAAGTACGCCTAGATTATTTGATAGAAGCAAAGCTTAATAGAGAAAAATGCGTCTACTTTTGAGGGGGGGGATTAGACATTCGAGTTTTCTAAGGAGTCTGTTTATATGACTACCTTCTTAAGACGGTCTTCAAGAGATTGATACTGTTATTTCATAAGCAAATATGCTGGAGTGCATTTTATAAAAATAATTGGTTTTTAAGTAGTTAAGCTCATGTAATTCGGAGGTTCTAAGAATTTTCTTCTTCGAAATTTTAATTTTAAAATGCCTCTATCTTCTTACTCTAAAGAAATAAAATCCCTTTGTAGTAATGTTTTCCTCACATATGATTTGTTTTTCATAATTACTAGAGGGCAGAGGTTGTGTTATCTAATGCGCAATGATATTCTGCTTTATTGAAAGACAACATTCTTGAGGGATAGATATGATAACTAAGCAATTGCGTTCATGGTTAGCTGTACTCATTGGTTTTGGCCTGGTAGCTCTTCCTTTTTCAGGTCAAGCTTTAGGGAAAAAAGAATCACGAGTTTCAGAGCTGCCTCAAGATGCTCTTCTTAAAGAAATCTCGGGAGGATTTTCTAAAGTAGCCACGAAAGCAACTCCTGCTGTTGTCTACATAGAAAGTTTTCCAAAGAGTAATCCTGTAACGCATCCTACTCCTGGACGTCGCGGTCCTTATGAGAATCCATTTGATTATTTTAATGACGAATTTTTCAATCGTTTTTTTGGCTTGCCCTCACAAAGAGAAAAACCTCAAAGTAAAGAGGCTGTTCGTGGAACAGGATTTATCGTCTCTTCAGATGGTTATATCGTCACCAATAACCATGTTGTAGAAGATACCGGGAAAATCCATGTGACTCTTCATGATGGACAAAAGTACCCAGCAACTGTTATTGGACTTGACCCTAAAACAGATCTTGCTGTTATTAAAATTAAAGCTCAGAACCTCCCTTTCTTATCGTTTGGTAATTCTGATCAATTAAAAGTCGGAGATTGGGCAATTGCGATTGGAAATCCCTTTGGTCTTCAAGCTACTGTCACGGTCGGTGTGATCAGCGCGAAAGGGAGAAATCAACTACATATAGCGGATTTCGAAGACTTCATTCAGACAGACGCTGCCATTAATCCTGGAAACTCTGGAGGTCCTCTTCTTGATATTGATGGACAAGTGATTGGTGTTAACACTGCTATCGTTAGTGGTAGTGGTGGTTATATCGGCATAGGATTCGCAATTCCTAGTCTCATGGCTAATAGAATCATTGACCAGTTGATCCGTGATGGTCAAGTTACCCGGGGATTCTTAGGAGTAACTTTACAGCCTATAGATGCCGAACTTGCTAGTTGTTACAAACTCGAAAAAGTTTATGGGGCCTTGGTTACAGATGTTGTTAAAGGATCTCCAGCAGATAAGGCGGGACTAAAACAAGAAGATGTTATTATTGCTTATAATGGAAAAGAAGTTGACTCGTTGAGTACTTTTCGTAATGCGATTTCTTTAATGAATCCTGAGACACGTATTGTTTTAAAAGTAGTCCGTGAAGGAAAAATTATTGAAATTCCAGTGACGGTTTCACAAGCTCCAAAAGAAGATGGAATGTCGGCTTTACAGCGTGTGGGAATTCGTGTTCAAAACCTTACTCCTGAAAATGCTAAAAAACTTGGAATTTCTCCAGAAACCAAAGGTATTCTGATTATAAGTGTTGAACCAGGATCTGTAGCGGCATCCTCAGGAATTGCTCCAGGGCAGCTTATTCTTGCTGTTAATAGGCAAAAGGTATCTTCGATCGAAGACTTGAATAGGACCTTAAAAGATACTAACAATGACAGCATTCTCCTTATGATTTCCCAAGGAGATGTCATTCGCTTTATTGCTTTGAAACCTGAGGAATAGTAAATTTTTCTGAAGAAGAATCCCTCGATTTAATAGCAAGGAGTCGGACAAAATATAAGGAGTAAAGAGGTTGTCAACCTCTTTACTCTTTTGTTATTGAAAGCTTATCAAGAAGCTCACAGATAGAAAGGAATCCTTTTTTAAGCTGATCTATAGAGAAGTGTTCTTCAGCAGCGTGAATGTTATCACTAAGATAAGAGGTTCCACAGATGATAGGAGAGGCTTGTGTTGCCTCTCCTAATAAGGGGGCAATCGGGATTGTAGCAGGCATCACCAATCTTAAGCATTCTTCATTGTAAAGTCCTCTATAGATCTCCTGAAGTACTTTGACTATCGGAAGATTAGGAGAACTTATCCAACCTGGAGATCCTGGAAGAATTTCATAAGAAAACTTTAACGATGCAGGAACACGTTGTTTCATATGATTTATAACCTGTTGAGCAGCTCTAGCAGGATCTTGGTTGGGAACAAGCCGGCAAGAGATATACGCGGTTGCCTTGTAGGGAATAACGGTCTTAAATCCAGGCCCTGTATATCCGCCAGAAATTCCATTGATTTCTATAGTAGGACGCAAAGCTGATTCTTCAGGGCTATAGGCCGATTCATAGCCTTCAGGTCTAAAACCTAAATTTTCTTCGCATTCTCGAATAATGTTTGATTTAGGAAGATCAGGTTGATCAGAATTTGAATAAAGAGAAAGATCATCATAAAATTTAGGAACAGCTATAGAATTATCAGAGTGATGCAGGGAGCTAAGGATTTCTGCTAGAGCACGATTGGTGTTATAAGCAATTCCTCCTAATGTTCCTGAATGCATATCCTTGGTTCCCTCTTGAAGATAGACTTTCATAGAAACGAGACCTCGAGCTCCTATACTTACGTAGGGATATTTTTTAGAAACAAAACCTCCATCTACAATAAGTAGGTAATCAGCGCGTAAAGCTTCTTTTTTTTTCTCTAACCAAGTAAATAATGCAGGACTTCCACTCTCTTCCTCCCCCTCAATTAACCAGGTGATGTTTAAAGGAAAACTACCTCGAGAGTGATAGTAATATTGTAATGCTTTTAGAGTATAGAAACACTGGCCTTTATTATCAGAGGCTCCGCGGGCATAGAGATTACCTTGTTTTTTTCTAAGAATAAAGGGATCGCCTTCCCACCCATCAGAGAGCTCTGCTGGTTGTACATCATAGTGATTATAGAGGATAAGAGTAGGACTAAGAGGATTTGTAGTTTTGTAGGATGCATAGATTAAAGGGGGGTGCCCAGACATTTCCCAGAGCTCTACATGAAAAATCTTGTTAATAGATTCTAATAGAAACTGGGCGCAGTTTTCGCAGTCAGGAAGATAGTTACTGTCAGCGGATATAGATCGGAAACTTATAAATTTTGCAAATTCTTTCAAGAATGTTTCACTATTTATGTCAAAATATTTCAAATCTGGATTCATAAGTTTCTCCGAGGAATTGTTGAAAATAATATCACAGTAACTTAATTTACTTTTGTCCAAAAGAAAAGAATAACATGCGTGTTAGCGTGCTTTTCAGCATGATTAAGCATCATGAATTAGAGATTTGGTCCTAACCAATCACATGAGTTACGGAAAATATGAAAGCTGGTGATACATATAGAAATTTCATTATCAAATCATGCAAAGATCTTCCTGAAATAGAGAGTAAACTCTTTGAAGCAGAACATAAGCCTACAGGTGCTTCTATCATGATGATCGTTAATGATGATGATGAAAACGTTTTCAATATTTGTTTTAGAACATGCCCTCAGACTTCTAACGGTGTTGCTCATGTTTTAGAACACATGGTCCTTTGTGGTTCCGAAAACTATCCTGTGAGAGACCCTTTTTTTTCCATGACACGTCGTAGTCTTAATACTTTCATAAATGCTTTTACAGGTGCAGATTTTACATGTTATCCAGCAGCTTCCCAGATTCCTGAAGATTTTTATAATCTACTAAGTGTCTATATTGATGCAGTTTTCCATCCTTTGTTAACGAAACAAAGTTTTCTTCAAGAGGCATGGAGATATGAATTCAATTCCAATGATCAGCTCTTCTACACTGGAGTTGTCTTTAACGAGATGAAGGGTGCTATGATGTCAGGAGAGGCACGACTCTCAGAAGCTTTAAATGCTGCTATCTTTCCCTCAGTTACCTATGGAGTAAACTCAGGAGGAGAGCCTAAGGAGATTGTGACTCTTTCTCATGAAGCTATTCGTGCGTTTCATCAAAGCCAATATAGTATCAATCGCTGCTTATTCTATTTTTATGGGAATATCAAACCCTCTCGTCATTTAGACTTCTTAGAAGAAAAGCTTCTTAGACAAGCTACAAAATTAGAAAAACAGACTGTATCAGTACCATTACAGAAAAGATTTAAAGAACCTGTAAGACAAATATCCACTTATCCTGCCGATCACGAGGAAGAAGATAAGGTTCTCTTTGGAATATCTTGGCTCACTTGTTCTATTCTCGACCAACAAGAGTTGCTGGCATTGCATGTATTAGAGATCATTCTTATGGGTACAGATGCTGCTCCTTTAAAATCTCGCTTGTTAAAATCGGGCTTTTGTAAGCAAACAGAAATGAGTATAGAGAATGACATTCGTGAAATCCCAATCACATTAGTATGTAAGGGATGTTCTCCAGCTGGAGCTCAGAAATTAGAGTCTTGGATATTTGCTTCTCTTGAGGAAATCATTCACGAAGGGATATCAGAAAATATTATAAAAGGTGCTGTACATCAACTAGAATTATCTAGGAAAGAAATTACTGGATATTCCCTGCCATATGGATTGTCTCTATTTTTCCGCTCAGGATTATTAAAACAACATGGGGGCTATCCTGAAGATGGTCTTCGAATCCACAGCTTATTTTCTGAACTTCGTTCTTCTTTGAAAAATCCTGATTATCTTTCTAAGTTGATTCGCAAGTATCTTTTAGATAATCCACATTTTGCAAAAGTTATCTTGATTCCTGATAGGGAGCTAGTTGCTAAAGAAAATAAAGATGAACAGCAGCTTTTAGATAATATAAAGGAAAAACTCACAAACCAAGATAAGGAAAAGATAATACAAAATGCACGTGAACTTGAAGAATACCAAGGGCAAGATGAAGATCTGAATGGGATTCTTCCTAATCTTGCTTTGGATAAAGTCCCTACCTCTGGCAAAGAATTTCTTTTAATTAAAGAAGGATTTATTGAAGGTGAAGTCCTTCATCATGAGTGCTTCACTAATGATATTGTTTTTATAGATGTTGTTTTAGATATCCCTCCGTTATCTGCTGAAGAGCTTCCTTGGTTGCGTTTGCTTGTGTTTTTAATGTTGCAGCTTGGGTGTGGAGGAAGGTCCTATAAAGAGCATTTGGAGCTTCTCTTAGAATATACAGGTGGTGTAGATGTCTCTTATGATTTTTCTCCACATGCGAATAAAAATAGCTTCCTTTCCCCCTCAGTCAGTATCCGGGGTAAGAGTTTGGCATCAAATTCTGAGAAGTTGTGCAATATTATTAGCGATATGTTGACGAGTGTAGATTTTACAGATACTCTTAGGATTCGTGAATTGCTCATGCAGCACAACGAAGCACTAACTAATAGCGTTAGAAATAGCCCTATGAATTATGCCCTGAGTATGGCCTGCTCAGGTGATTCTATAACAGCAGGGATGTCCTACGTAACCACAGGTCTTCCTTATGTCAAAAAAATCCGTGAACTTACAAAGAATTTTAATCAAAATATAGATGAGACTGTTGTCATTCTACAACAGCTATTCACAAAGTGTTTTTGTGGAAAACGACAGATCGTCATTAGTGGAAGTGCTCAAAACTATCAACAATTAAAAGATAATAAATTTTATGGTCTTTTAGATTATATTATTGTTATCCCGGAGTCTTGGAAAAACCCAATTATAGACGTAAATGTAGCTTCTCAGGGATTGCATATTCCTGCACGTGCAGCATTTAATGCTCTTGCTTTCCCCATTGGAGATATACCTTATGACCATCCTGATGCGGCAGCCTTGACGGTTGCAGCAGAGATCTTAGATAATGTCGTGTTGCATACTAAAATCCGAGAACAAGGAGGGGCTTATGGCTCTGGAGCAGCTGCTAACCTATCTCGAGGGTCTTTCTATTGCTACAGCTACCGTGATCCAGAAATTGCAGCGACATATAAAGCCTTTTTAAAGGGAGTTTCCGATATTGCTTCTGGAAAATTCACTCGAGAAGATATCTATGAAGGAGCACTCGGGGTTATTCAAGGTTTAGATATGCCTGTAGCTCCTGGAAGCCGAGCTTCAGTAGCGTTCTATAGGCTGAAAAGTGGTAGAATTCCTGCTTTGCGCCAAGCATTTCGTCGTTCTGTTCTTGAAATGACGAAAGAACATATCTGTATGGTTGTAGATAAGTACCTAGCGTCCATGGTCAATAAAACGACATTCATATCTTTTGCTGGTGAAGAAATGCTAAGTAATAATACTCCTAAGTTAGATAGAGATTTCCCAATAATACCAGCAATCTAAATCCTCAATCTTCCTTATTATCGGAGTTTTGAGGAAATGAAGTTGCAATACTTTCTATAAGAGTGGGCTCTTCAATCTGATGAGAGGAAGACGAGGTTTCCAAACTTTCAAATTTTCTCA
The DNA here is from genome assembly GCF_900239945.1 of Chlamydia serpentis. NCBI lineage: Bacteria > Pseudomonadati > Chlamydiota > Chlamydiia > Chlamydiales > Chlamydiaceae > Chlamydia > Chlamydia serpentis. The sequence continues at coordinate 1,095,239 of NZ_LT993738.1, forward strand.
ATGTCGGCAATACTCGATGCTGGAAGCTTGAAGCCATATCATTATAGCTCTGTACGGTCTGATTCAAGTTTTTACCTATCTTATAAAAATGAGTGAATACCACTTGTAAGCGACGATGTAACTCTTTACCTAAAAGACCAATTTCTTGAATCTGCTTTTGAAGATTTTCTTGTTTCCACATGTAAGCAATCGTCTTTAGAAGAGCTAGTAAGGTTAGAGGACTTGATAAAATTACATTTGAAGAAGCTCCAATTTCCATCAACTCAGGAGCTAAGCGAATTGCATCATTGAATAAGCTCTCTCCAGGAAGAAAAAGAATCACATACTCAGGTGAATGCTCGAATTTTTCCCAATAGCTTTTAGATTTTAAACTTTTAATATGTTCTTTGATTTTATTAATAAGATCAGCCTTATCAATCTCATCTAAAGAGAAATACGAGTCCGAAATAGGGGTTTTAGCATCAATAATCAAACAGCGATCTTGAGGAAGTCGGACGATAATATCAGCTCGAAATGATCCTTGCATACTTGTAGCTTGGCTATCATAATCACAGTATTTTAACATTCCCGCGAGTTCTAAAATTCTTTCTAATTGGATTTCTCCCCAACGCCCTCGAGATCCAGGATGCTTTAAAATATCTGTTAGAACATGGGTTTCATGTTCTAATTTTTTTTCTATAGCAAGCAGCTGGACCATCTGTTCTTTTAATCTTCCGCGATCTTCAGCATGCTTAGTCTCAAATATTTCTAAACTTTGTTTAAATGTTGTGAGTGTCGTTTGAATAGGAGAAAGCATGGATTCAAAAGATTTAGACTTATCACAAAAGTAACTTTGAGCTTCTTCTTTCATATCCTTAATAAGGTTATGAGAAGAAACTGCGAGCCGATTGCTAAAATCTTCCAGTAATTGTTCTTGATGACGACTAAGATCCAAAGAAGCTTGTAAAAGCTGGTTCTCATGCTCCAACTTTTGAAGTTTTGCTAAATAATCGTTCTTTTTTTTCAAATAATAATAAGACGCTACAAACACACCTAAGCAAAAAGCACACCCAGGTAAAAGTACGTATGCCAGAGGATAGGGAATATTCATAGTTGATGCTAACTCTTTTTTCGATAGATAATTGAAAAAATAGAAAAACCCACTAAAGTATACAACCAAGAAACAAGGAAAAATACTTCAACAAAATGATCGACAAGTCCTGAGAAAAAGAGACACGCGGCTAGCCCTATAGTCACCACAAGGAGAAAGGAAGAAACATTAAACCGAAAATGTTTAACTCCAGGGAATTTCCAGGGGGAAATCATCAACCCTCCAATAAAAAGTAAGGCAAAAGACAGTAAACTTACCCGAATTTGGGTAGGAAGGTCTGGGAAGAAATCCGATGCAAGGAACAAAGCCAAAGAAACTATACTTGCAGCAGCAGCTGGAATTGGAAGACCAATAAAACAATAGGGCCTTGAGACATCAACAGTTTTTTTGGAAAAGAGATTATAACGTACTAATCGTAAGACCCCACACAACGAATAAATAATTGAAGTAATAAGTAGCAATGAAGAGAACACATTTCCTATATAAATCCCATCAAGGCTTTTTATTACAATCAAAGGCGGGGAGATCCCAAAAGTTACTGCATCAGAAAGAGAATCAAATTGGGCGCCAAAAGCACTTTCTGCTTTCATGATGCGAGCAATTGCTCCATCAGAAAAATCCGCAATCATAGCGCTAATAAGTAAAAGAGATAGACCCTGTAGGCGGTGGAATAACTCGACAGAAGAAGACGTTCTTAGCACACTCTTAAAAATAATGAACAACCCACAACAAAGTCCAAAAGCAGTAATAGCGTTAGGGGTCACTACACGACGCTTGCCTCGTGCTTCTAGGTCTTCTAGTCCTGCCATGTTATTTTGCCAGAGTTTATTTTGCTCATAGCATAATATATTCTTCTAAAATCAACAAGTTTTTGCGGTCCTCTTTTTGGTTAAGACACCTATCTCTAAAAGAGCCTAGAGTATGATATTTTTTACCGAGAACAGGGTCATTTTTCAATTGCAGGAAACCACCACAATTCCTATATATGGTAGATAAGCGCGTAACGTTTCACTATATATTGGGTTTTTAGAAGAAATCCTATTTATGCTGAAACGTATTTTTATTTCTGTTTTTTTAATTATAACAAAGGAAAAAAGACCTCCAATATGCGTGATTTTGGGGTCCTGGTTTTCTAGTGCGCAAAGAATAAAAAATCTAATATTTTAATTACCATTTTGGGGAAAAATTATGTTCGAAGTCGAAGAAAAGCATTACACCATTGTCAAACGTAATGGAATGTTTGTCCCATTTAATCAAGATAGGATTTTCCAGGCTTTGGAGGCAGCTTTTCGAGATACCCGCAACTTAGAAAATAGCTCTCCACTACCTAAAGATTTGGAAGAATCTATAGAACAAATTACTCATAAAGTGGTTAAGGAAGTTTTGAATAAAATTTCTGAAGGACAGGTTGTTACTGTAGAGAGAATCCAAGATATCGTGGAAAGTCAGCTTTATATTAGCGGCTTGCAGGATGTTGCCCGTGATTATATTATCTATAGAGATGAACGCAAAGCAAAGCGAGGCAGCTCTTGGTCCGGAATTTCAATCATACGTAGAGACGGCAGCTCCGCTAAGTTTAATCCTATGAAGATTTCGGCAGCTCTTGAGAAAGCTTTTAGAGCGACATATCAAATCATAGGAATGACTCCTTCTGCGACGCTATCTGAAATCAATGACCTTACCTTTAGGATAGTCGAGGATATACTGAGTCTCGATATTGAGCAGAGTGTTAATCTTGAAGTTGTTCAAGATATTGTTGAAAAACAACTTATGGTTGCGGGATATTATGATGTAGCGAAAAACTATATTCTATATAGGGAAGCCCGTGCGCGAGCCCGTGCTCATAAAGATCAGAATGAACAGGAAAATTTGCTTCTTGAAGAGGAAGCTTACGTTGTTCAAAAAGACAACGGAACAACCTATATTCTTAGAAAAAGTGATTTAGAAAAGCGTTTTTATTGGGCATGTAAACGTTTCTCTAAAACTACAGATTCTCAATTGCTTGCAGATATGGCATTTACGAATCTTTATTCAGGAATCAAGGAAGAAGAGGTAACGACAGCATGCATTATGGCTGCACGTGCCAATATCGAAAGGGAGCCAGATTATGCTTTTATTGCAGCTGAACTCTTAACCAGTGCTTTGTACCAGGAGACCTTAGGGTGCAATGTTGATGATCCTAATTTAGCAGAAGTACATAAAAAGCACTTTAAAGAGTATATTCTTAATGGAGAAAAATATCGCTTAAACCCTCAATTGAAAGATTATGACCTCGATGCTCTTAGCGAAGTTCTCGATCTGTCGAGAGATCAACGGTTTTCTTATATGGGAGTACAAAACCTCTATGATCGCTATTTTAATCTCTACGAAGGACGACGTTTAGAAACTGCTCAGATTTTCTGGATGCGGGTTTCTATGGGCTTAGCTTTAAATGAAGGAGCACAAAAAAACTTCTGGGCAATCACTTTTTATAATCTATTATCAACGTTTCGTTACACTCCAGCAACTCCTACCTTGTTCAACTCTGGAATGTGTCATTCGCAACTTAGCTCCTGCTACCTTTCTACAGTTAAGGATGACTTAAGTCATATTTATAAGGTGATTTCTGATAATGCTCTTCTTTCTAAATGGGCGGGAGGAATTGGAAATGATTGGACCAATGTTCGTGCTACAGGAGCTGTCATTAAAGGAACGAATGGAAAAAGTCAAGGCGTTATTCCTTTCATCAAGGTTGCTAATGATACTGCAATTGCTGTGAATCAGGGAGGGAAGCGTAAGGGCGCGACGTGTGTATATTTAGAAAATTGGCACTTAGATTACGAAGACTTTTTAGAACTTCGGAAGAATACAGGAGATGAGCGTCGTAGAACTCATGATATCAATACAGCAAGTTGGATTCCAGATCTCTTTTTTAAGAGATTAGAAAAAAAAGCCATGTGGACGCTTTTCAGTCCTGATGATGTTCCAGGTTTACATGAAGCTTATGGATTAGAGTTTGAAAAGCTCTATGAAGAATACGAACGTAAGGCTGAATCTGGAGAGATCCGACTCTATAAGCAAATTGAGTGTGAAGTTCTTTGGCGTAAAATGTTAAGCATGCTTTATGAAACAGGCCATCCCTGGATAACATTTAAAGATCCTTCCAATATTCGCTCAAATCAAGACCATGTCGGGATAGTACATTGTTCCAATCTTTGCACAGAAATCCTATTAAATTGTTCAGAATCTGAAACCGCAGTCTGTAATCTGGGATCTATAAATTTGGTAGAGCATATCGATAACGGACAGTTAGATGAAGAGAAGCTACACGAAACCATCTCAATAGCTATCCGTATTTTGGATAATGTTATTGATTTGAATTTCTATCCTACATCAGAGGCTAAACAAGCGAATTTAACTCACAGAGCTTTAGGATTGGGAATTATGGGATTCCAAGATGTACTTTATGAGTTAAATATCAGTTATGCTTCTCAAGAAGCAGTCGAGTTTTCTGATGAATGCTCTGAGATAATCGCATACTATGCTATTTTATCCTCGAGTCTACTTGCTAAGGAACGTGGAACCTATGCTTCATATTTAGGATCCAAATGGGATCGTGGCTATTTGCCATTAGATACTATCGAACTTCTTAAAGAAACTCGTGGAGATCATAATGTTCTTGTAGACACATCAAGTAAAAAAGACTGGTCTATAGTTCGTGAGACTATTCAAAAATATGGCATGAGAAATAGTCAAGTAATGGCGATTGCTCCTACTGCAACGATCTCTAATATTATAGGAGTGACGCAATCTATAGAGCCGACATACAAGCATTTATTTGTAAAATCCAATCTTTCAGGGGAATTTACTATTCCCAACACCTACCTGATTAAAAAGCTAAAGGATCTAGGCCTTTGGGATGCGGAAATGTTAGATGACCTGAAATATTTTGATGGATCTTTATTAGAAATTGAAAGAATTCCTAATCATTTAAAAAAGATTTTTCTTACAGCATTTGAAATCGAACCTGAATGGATCATAGAATGTGCCTCTAGAAGGCAAAAATGGATTGATATGGGAATTTCTCTAAACCTATATCTCGCTGAACCTGATGGGAAGAAGTTATCAAGTATGTATCTAATGGCCTGGAAAAAAGGGTTAAAGACGACCTATTACTTGAGATCTCAAGCTGCAACATCGGTAGAGAAGTCTTTTATAGATATCAATAAACGAGGGATTCAACCTCGTTGGATGAAGAATAAATCAGCATCCACGAGTATTGTAGTAGAAAGAACAACCACCCCCGTTTGCTCAATGGAAGAAGGTTGCGAATCTTGTCAATAACGAAAAAAAAAGAGGAGCTAAAATGGAAGCAGATATTTTAGATGGTAAAAACAAACGGGTAGAGATCAATAAAAAAGCATTGGTGAACTGTAATCAAGTCGATGTCAACCAGCTAGTCCCGATTAAGTATAAGTGGGCTTGGGAACACTACCTTAATGGATGTGCTAATAACTGGCTACCTACTGAAGTTCCGATGGCTAGAGATATCGAATTATGGAAATCAGACGAGTTGTCAGAAGATGAGCGTAGGGTGATTTTATTAAACTTGGGATTTTTTAGTACTGCAGAGAGCCTTGTGGGGAATAACATTGTTCTTGCTATCTTTAAACATATCACTAATCCCGAAGCAAGACAGTATTTACTGCGACAGGCTTTTGAAGAAGCTGTCCATACACATACGTTCCTATATATTTGTGAATCTTTGGGTCTTGATGAAAGAGAGGTGTTCAATGCTTATAATGAAAGAGCCTCTATTAAGGCTAAAGATGATTTTCAAATGAGGCTAACTGGGGATGTTCTTGATTCTAATTTCTCTGTGCGGTCTACAGATGGCCTTGCACAATTTATTAAAAATTTAGTTGGGTACTACATCATTATGGAAGGAATATTCTTCTATAGTGGATTTGTAATGATTCTCTCTTTCCATAGACAGAACAAAATGACAGGAATTGGAGAGCAATATCAATATATCCTTAGAGATGAAACGATTCATCTAAACTTTGGTATTGATCTTATCAATGGAATTAAAGAAGAAAACCCTGGAGTTTGGACTAACGAATTACAAGAAGAAATTGTAGCTCTTATTGAAGAAGCTGTTGAGCTTGAAATTGAATATGCGAAAGATTGTTTACCTCGAGGAATCCTAGGACTCAAGTCTTCTATGTTCATAGATTACGTTCGTCATATTGCTGATCGTCGCTTAGAGAGAATTGGTCTGAAGCCTATCTATCATGCAAGAAATCCCTTCCCTTGGATGAGCGAAACTATAGATCTCAATAAAGAAAAAAACTTTTTTGAGACTCGGGTTACCGAATACCAAACTGCTGGTAATTTAAATTGGTAATTTAAATTGGTAATTTAAATTTTTTTTAATAAGCATTCTAGACGATCATCTTAAAGACGATAGTTTAGAATGTTTCTTGCTCATTCAATATAAGAAAGTCCTTAGAGAAAACTTCAAGAACTTCTATACTACTCTAAAGCGCATAGCATCTTTCTTGTTTTATGAAACCGCAAGATTTATCCCCCCCATTTTTATGGAAAGAACGCCATCCTTGTATTCAGAGCGGGGTTTTTTATGTTCCAAAGTATTATTTTGAGCACGCTAGTTTTTCAAAAGCTTATTATGAAGATTTCTTTCAAAACTATACTTCTATAGCTTGTGAATTATGTTCTGGTAATGGTGATTGGATAATTGCTGAAGCGCAAAAAAATCCTCATATGCTTTGGATAGCTGTAGAACAGCGCTTTGATAGGGTAAGGAAAATCTGGTCAAAAATGATGAATCATCGTGTCACAAACCTAAGAATTGTCTGCGGGACAGCGGAGACCTTTTTCCAATACTATGTCCCTAACCAGTTTTTGCAGCGGCTTGTTGTTAATTTTCCAGATCCATGGCCAAAATCTCGCCATCGTAAACATAGACTCTTCCAGCCACAGTTTGTTCAAGAAATAGCTCGTACCCTAGAAGATTCAGCAGTTCTTACTTTGGTTACCGATGCTAAACCCTATCTTCTTGAATCTATAGCGGCCTTGCAAGCCTTCCTGACCTCAACAATCAAGACGCCTCACTATATAAAAATAACAGATAATTATGGTAACTCTTGGTTTGAAAACCTATGGCGCGCAAAAGGACAAGACATTTTTTATACGGAATTTACAAAGAAAGCTGGGATATAGCTGACTTGAACAGCTGACCTTCACGATGTCAACGTGACGCTCTAACCAACTGAGCTAATACCCCGCCCATAATATCCTACTCACAAAATAGTATCTTTGCAATAGGCTTCTTTATGTCTACATATCACATGCTATTTACGCATAATATCATTCATATTGCACATGAAATTTTTAAAATAAAAGTGTCTCCTGGAGATACAGTGATTGATGCAACTTGTGGCAACGGTAAAGATAGCCTTATTTTAGCTCAGTTACTCCAAGGACAAGGCAAGCTCGTTGTCTACGATATCCAAAAGGAAGCTTTGAACAGTGCTCGAGTATTGTTTCAACAACACCTATCTAAACAAGAACAAGCAGTTATTCAAATGAAAGAAGAGTCTCATGAGTATTTCACAGAGAAGGATGTTCAGCTTATCCATTATAACTTGGGCTATCTTCCTAGAGGGAATAGGGCAGTCACAACACTAGAAACAACTACAAAAACTAGCTTAGAATGTGCTTTAAAGATAGTATCCTTAGATGGACTCATTACTATTATATGTTACCCAGGGCATCCAGAGGGGGAAAAAGAGACTTTTGCTGTAGAAGGGGTAGCAAAATCTTTGGATCCTAAACAATGGCTTGTAAGCTCGTTTTATATAATTAATCGATGCCGAGCACCTCGACTCTTTATTTTTCAACGACAGGGGACTGAGCGATAGGTTGATAAGGAATAATACGGATCTCATGCTCGAGATCTATACCTCGAGTTTTTAAAGTTGATTTGATGATTTCTATCAGCTGCTTTACTTCATCAGAAGTTGCCTTTCCTGTATTGACAATGAAATTACCATGCATTGGAGAAATTTGAGCTCCTCCTATCACTAGTCCTTTTAACCCAGCTTCGTCGATAAGTCTTCCAGCAGAGATGCCTTCTGGGTTACGGAAAATACAGCCAGCAGAAGGCTGTGTGTAGGGTTGTGTGAGTAGTCGTTGTTGAAGAAGCTGTTTTGCATAGTAGGCTGACGCTTGCTTTTTTGAGAGCTGAAAAGTTGCTGACAAAATAAATTCCTGTTGTCTATGGAAGCGAGAAGATCGATAGCTTAGTTCTAACTCTTCTACGGAGTAGGAACAAAGTTTTCCTTCGGAATTAATCGTCTCAACGTTTTTCACCACAGAAGATATATTAACCTCATTCGTTCCTGCATTCATAAAGATAGCCCCACCGACAGATCCGGGAATACCTGCAGCAAACTCTAATCCTGAATATCCTTCATAAGCAGTAGTTTTTCCTAAAGCAGAAAAGGAGAGACCAGAATAAGCTTTAATGCAGGCGTCTTCTAGAAATTTTTTTCCATAGATAGCATTATAAAGGACAAAACCATCAAAGCCGCGATCATCAAACAAACAGTTTGAGCCTTTGCCTAAAATAAGAAAGGGATAATTTATCGAATGTAAGAAGCGAATAACCTCACGAGCTTCATCAATTGTATGAACGGCTTTAAAATAATTCGCAGGCCCTCCAATCCGGAAGGTTGAGTATCTATTTAACCATACACTACGACGAACAGGAAAAGGGAAATGAATAAATCCAGATTCTTGCATTTGGCGGACCTCTCAGTCTAGATTAATTGGTTGAAGAGAAGTTTCAAGAGTTTTCATTTGGAGGTAACTTTGTGAAAATGTCATTTAAAACTGCATGAATGAAAGGACATGCTTCTGAATAACTAAATTTTTTGACCAAACGAATTGCTTCTGCAATCAGAATCCCTCCGTTAATAGGCTGCTTATAAAGATATTCAAAGAGAGTCAAGCGTAAAACATTTTTTTCCATGAGATCTAAACTATCAAAGGGCTTGTTGTTCAGAGCATTTTCAATAATTAAATCTAACTCGGAGGATTTTTCTAAGACTTTCTTAGTGTGATTTAAGGCTAGAAGGACGTGTTTCTGAGATACTGCAGTTTGTGACATAAGTAGAGGCACTAAGCTTTCTTCTGTTGAAGGGGCCATATCCAGTGCATACAACATCTGCAAGATAATTTCCCGCATTTTTTGTTGAGGAAATTCTTTAGGAATCGAAATAGGGGACCCCGAAAGTTTGTCAGGACTCAATGTAGCCATGATAAGCAACCAAAAAATAGTTAATAATACACATTTAACTGCTAAAGAGGTCCTTAGCTAAGGAGTTGTGGGAAAAAAACAAGGTTATCTACTAGAAAGTTTTAATTGCAACAAAAACTTCTTAGTTGAAAAATATACTTTGTTTTCAGAACCTACTTATTTTCTCATTTAGGGAAAGAGCTGGTAAAGATTTATTATAAAATTTTAATTTGCAAAGACAACTAGGATAGTTATAAGAAAGGGATTTCCATTGCTTTTCTTTTCCTAATACCCTAAGATAGCCTTCTTCTTGTCTAGAATGGATAAAAGATCAGATTGTCTTTTCTGGAACACACGGTGCTTTCAGACCATAGCGATTGTCTTAACAAGAAATTGAGATAGAGTGTGGCATTAAATTTTAAGATTAACAGGCAAATACGAGCTCCTAAAGTTCGTCTCATCGGTTCGGCGGGAGAACAGCTAGGAATACTTGCTATCAAAGATGCTTTGGATTTGGCCCGAGAAGCGGGTCTTGATTTAGTTGAAGTGGCTTCAAATAGCGAGCCTCCTGTATGTAAGATTATGGATTACGGTAAATATCGTTATGATCTGACAAAAAAGGAGAAAGACAGCAAAAAGGCTCAACACCAGGTACGCATAAAAGAAGTTAAGCTTAAGCCTAACATAGATGAAAATGACTTTTTAACTAAGCTCAAGCAAGCGCGTACGTTTGTTGAAAAAGGAAATAAAGTAAAAATTACATGCATGTTCCGAGGTAGAGAACTAGCCTATCCAGAACATGGTTTTAAAATTGTTCAAAAAATGAGTCAGGGTTTAGAGGATATTGGTTTTGTTGAGGCGGAACCAAAGTTGGCCGGTCGTTCTCTGATCTGTGTTGTGGCTCCAGGAGCAGTGAAAACAAAGAAAAAACAGGAAAAGTCTTATGCCCAAGATGAAAAGTAATAAGTCTGTTGCAGCGCGTTTTAAATTAACAGGCTCAGGCCAGTTGAAAAGGACTCGTCCAGGAAAAAGGCATAAGTTGTCTAAAAAGTCTTCGCAAGAAAAACGTAATTTATCTAAGCAGCCTCTTGTTGATAAGGGCCAGGTGGGTATGTATAAGCGAATGATGCTTGTTTAAAGGTAGGGAATTTTAATTATGGTAAGAGCAACAGGTTCAGTAGCTTCTAGGCGTCGTCGTAAACGTATATTAAAGCAAGCTAAAGGTTTCTGGGGAGATAGAAAAGGGCATATTCGTCAAAGCCGCTCTAGTGTCATGCGTGCCATGGCATTCAATTATATGCATAGAAAAGATCGTAAAGGTGATTTTCGTAGTCTTTGGATTGCTCGTCTTAATGTTGCCTCGAGAATCCACGGTCTATCTTATAGTCGTTTAATTAATGGATTAAAGTGCGCTAATGTTTCTCTAAATAGAAAGATGCTTTCGGAAATAGCTATTCATAATCCTGAAGGGTTTGCTGAAATTGCAAACCAAGCTAAAAAAGCTTTGGAAGCGGCAGTTTAAAGATCAGGGTTCCTATGAAAATAGAAGAAGAGCTTGAGGTTGTAAAACAGCAATTCCATTCTGAATTAGGTCAGGTGGCTTCTTCTAAAGCACTTGCAGACATTAAGGTCCGCTACTTAGGGAAAAAAGGCATTTTCCGTTGTTTTTCTGAAAAATTAAAGCAATATCCAGATAAAGCAAGGATTGGTGCTCTTATAAATGATTGTAAGACCTATATAGAGGGTTCTCTCCAAGAAAAAAGTCTTGCAATTCTTACTCTCGAGGAAACCGAGTTATTTTCTAAAGAAAAAATAGATGTTTCCCTTCCAGGAGATTTTCAGTATCGTGGTGGCAGACATATTTTAAAACGTATCCTTGATGATATTGTTGATGTCTTTGTTCGCTTGGGGTTCTCTGTTCGAGAGGCCCCAAATATTGAAAATGAAGCTAACAATTTTACCCTACTTAATTTTACTGAGAATCATCCTGCAAGGCAGATGCATGACACCTTCTATTTGGATCCTAAAACAGTATTAAGAACACACACATCGAATGTGCAGGCTCGTGAACTGAAAAAACAAAACCCACCAATTAAAGTTGTTGCTCCTGGTTTATGTTTCCGTAATGAAGATATTTCAGCACGCTCTCACATGCTTTTCCATCAGGTTGAGGCATTTTATATAGATCATAATGTAAACTTTTCAGACTTGACTGCAATTCTAAGTGCGTTTTACCATTCCTTTTTTCAAAGAAAAGTAGAGTTGCGTTTTAGGCACAGTTACTTTCCTTTTGTTGAACCAGGTATAGAAGTGGATGTCTCTTGTGAATGTCTTGACAAGGGGTGTGCTCTTTGTAAGCATACAGGATGGCTAGAAGTTGCAGGGGCAGGGATGATCCATCCACAGGTATTGCGTAATGGGGATATTGATCCTGAAATCTATTCTGGGTATGCTGTTGGTATGGGAATCGAAAGATTAGTCATGTTACAGCACGGTATCTCCGATATCCGTCTGTTCAGCGAAAATGATCAGAGGTTTTTACAACAATTCATTTAAGGAAGAATGGCAGAGCGGTTTAATGCACCTGTCTTGAAAACAGGAGACCTGAAAGGGTCCGGGGGTTCGAATCCCTCTTCTTCCGTTTCCTTCTCATAGAAAATTTGTTAGGTTGACAGGCTTTTTAGCTAAAAACTGTTACCTGCTTATACTCAATGTTTCTATCTTTTTTGTTTTTCTTAAATTAGTTATTTTGAACGATTCGTATTTTTATTTATTTTTAATATTTGCAAATTAACTATTTGTAACTTTCGTTTTATTTGCTTTCTCAAATTAGTTGATGATTAATTTATTTTTATAATAAATTAGAAAAACGATCTTATAAAAAATAATTCAACTTTTTTAGTTCTCTCGAGGAGGTAGAATGAAAAGGTCTCGACGTAACTTTGAGCAGGCTCTAAAAGATTTAGAAAGGCTCAAACAGATTTCCTTGTCTACCTCCGATGATTCTTATCTCAATAATCCTGCGCGTGTTAGTCAGAGAAAGCAAGCATACTCTTCTGTGATAGAAATGAAAGAAGCCTTAAAAAATGTTGAAAATTATTTACTTGAGGCTAGCTGTGTTTCTAAGAATCATGCAGATAAAGCACTTAAGGAATCAGATTTCCTAATAGCAGGTGTTCAAAACGTTTTTTCTTTTTTAGAGGGCCAAGAAGACATCTATAAATCTTTGTTGGAAGAATATTCTGAAGTTAATAGGGCCTATGATGAGGTTAAAAAAAACCTTCAACAGTCTGTTACTGACACCTCAACAAATGATAAAATTGAGGAAAGCAAAGTTCCTAAAGAACCAGAATGCTTTTTAAATAATCTTGTTGAAGTCAAAAGGGATCGTTCTTATGAACTTTTTTACCTCCTAGACGAGGAAGACAAGCGCTTTTATAACGATACACTTGTTCAGATTATCTATAAGCAAAATAAACTACATGAAACTGTACATGAAGGAGACCCCCTAACAAAAACGCTACTTTGGAATAGTGAAGAAATAAAACATATTGCTTCTTCGCTTGTTCTTGTAAACGATATGCCTTTGAGATTGTTTTATCAACGCGCTTTAAGCCATTTGGATCTTGAATCTGTAGTCAAAGTTCATAACGCAGTAATGGCTCTATTTTTTTCAAGATATGAAGCTAATGCAGTATCTAGTAATCCTAAAAAGCATAACATATTATATTTTAACGACTTTCTCTTGTTTTTGCGAGCTGCATGGAAGGATTTAAATAACAACCCAGTCATTGATTCTCAGGAGAAAAAACAGACCCGACTTCTTGCTGCAGCTTTGAGTATGGGTGTTTTTAAGAGCAAATTAGTGTTTGAAGAAGCCTCTCGTTATCTCTATTTCAATGTTCAAAGAAACTTAGTAAATCCAGAGGGTAAGAAATCGTTTTCTCCAGGGCAGTATCTTGTAGATGCTTATGATGAGCTATACCGTCTAATTTCTAAATATCCTAATGGACCTCTTTTCAAAGCTATGGATAGAGTTCTAGAACATGAATCTAGAGTTTATGACCCTATGATTTTAGGAATCCTGCCTAGCTTAGAAGGAACTTTGAAGTTAAATGAGAGATCTATCGATGTAATAAGATCTCCGAGTCCAGTTACACAGAGCTCTATTTCTTATGCTAACTGTAATGAAGAATTCCTTGGATTTCTCAGTGCTGCGGCAAATTTAGGAGATGTTACTTTAGTCCTGAATATTCAAAATCGTATATCAAGAAAAGAACGTGCTCGAAGCCGTGTGATAGAAGAGGCTTTAGAACAAGAAGAATACCGTTCTTATGTTTACACCTTCTCTTTCCCAGAACCCGAGGAACTCCTTCATAACTTAGAAAGTGTCCACGGAGACATTGAAACTTTTTCGGATTTTTTCTCTATCTTGCAAGAAGAATTTCAAAAATCAAGCTCGATTTCTTCTTTTTTTCTCACTCAAGAATTAAAAGAGTCTGTGCATGTTTTCTTAAAAGAACATCTTACTGCATTGAAGGATATCTTTTTTTCAAAGAAAAAAATTTTATTTAAAAATGATAAGCTCTTACTTTTACATCTTCTATCCTATTTACTCGTATTTAAATTAATAGAAACTGTTAACCCCAACTCTATCTTAGTCATATCTAAAGATGGATTGGATTATGTTGCTATCTTTATTGCAGGATTTGCTTTTTTTTCTAGGGAAGCATTTTGGGATGAGCACAGTTTGAAATTATTGCTGACTAATATTCTATCACCTACCTTGGTAGCCAGAGATCGTTTGGTGTTTGCCTCTCATATTGAACTCTTAAGTAAATTTCTAAACTGTTTAAAGAAAAACCGTCAGGGGTTCTCTAATATGAAATCTTTCTTCAATTGTGATATCGAGGCTTGGGAATTTACAGGTTATCTTAACGAACTTACTGAAGTTTCGCATAAGCATAATTTGTAAGTATAAGGAGAGCTATGAGGGGAATAGCCATTACAGGAAAGGTTGGAAGAACACTACTACTTGCTAAGACGATGCCCGCTTTTAAAAAAACAAAGAAAATATTTATAGTGCCTAACGGAATTAAATAGGCTAAGGTGACTGTCGGCGTTCTACTAAATCTCAAACAGAGATAAGCAGATAAAATAATCCCAGCCATACAAGCAAGTGGAGAAATTATTAGGTAGTAAAATTGTGCAAGAAGAGCCAAGATTCTTTGTGGAACTTGTGTAGAGAGTCCTAAACCTGTAGCATTCCAAGGTATGGCTTTGACAAATTCTGACAGTCGGTTTTTACTTCCAGCAGAAAAAAGTTTAGAAAAAGGATTTTCATAAAAACTAAATTCGATTTCAGGAAACTCTTTCATATCAAAAAAATCTTTAATTTCAATACTTTCTGAATCATTAGCAAAGAATTGGGTGACGTTTAAACCGATTGGAAGAGAAAGGGTAGTGAAAGCTAATTTCTCCATTATATAGATTGTTTCAGAATCTTTAATCCAGAAGACATTATTCAGTGTAAATGTCTTGGGTTCAATAGAAGAATATAATAGTACTGTCTGATCTTTGAGGTAAAGAGCAGGAATTTTTTGCTGTTCTTTACCTGTTGTTCCTCTATCGAGGTGTTCTTTAGTAATAGAGATTTTTTCACAGATGGGATGCAACCATTGGAAATTAGCATAAAGAAGCAATATGATGAAAAATCCTGAAAGAATCAGAGGGCGTACTAAGGATTTTAAGGAAAGACCTGAAGCCTGTAAAAAGATGATTTCTCGCTTATTTTGCATTGAAAAGAGTGTGTTTGTTGTTGCTACAGCAACAAGTTGGGGCATAAGGAATTCTGCTTTTAAGGAGATTTGTGCGAGATAGTATAATATAGAGAGTATTGTAGAGGCTTTAGAAGCTATTGTAGAAGCTCCTTTAAGTGTGTGTAAAGAATGATGGATAGAAGCATAGAATATTAGAGCAAGTAATAAAAGAGAAATTAGAGCAAGCCAGAA
The DNA here is from genome assembly GCF_900239945.1 of Chlamydia serpentis. Lineage (NCBI taxonomy): Bacteria > Pseudomonadati > Chlamydiota > Chlamydiia > Chlamydiales > Chlamydiaceae > Chlamydia > Chlamydia serpentis. The sequence goes on from NZ_LT993738.1 coordinate 1,110,642, forward strand.
TTTGGTAAGTAAATGACGTTTCCAAATGAACATAAGTTAAGCATACCCTCGACTTTCTCTATAAGCACGAGCAGTAAATACAATCCAGGAAAGCAATTGAGGGAAGACAAACAGCATAAAAGCTAAAGGTAGGTTTTTTGTATTTTTCCCAACAATAAGTAGGATAAGGTCTAGAATAGGAAAAATACAGTATAAAGCTATAGATTTCCGAAATCTAGGTTTATGAATCCCAAGCACCATTCCAGCATAGGTCAAAGTTACACATAGAAAGCCAATAGCTATTCGGCGTAGGGTTTCAGGAAGATGTGAACGCTTTAAAGACTGCTTTACTAGTTGCTTCCAAGGAAGATAATCTGTGCGTGTTTTTAAATAAGATTTTCCAGCAAACAGGGTTGAGGTAATTTTAGGAATAAGTAGTTCGTCCAAGGTTTCAATATAAAATCTTTGAGAAGAGGGAGAAGAAGATTCTATTAATGAATTTGGTAGCTTTGAGATAAAGACCACATGTTTAGCTTTTACGGTATCCTTAGTTGTGTCAGGGATGATAGTTTTGATAATCCCTACATCGGAAATTTCATTATTTCTTTTTAGAGCTACAATCACATTATCAAACTTACTTTTCGCACAATGATCTACAGCAATAAAAATACGATTGTTTTCTTTTTTTTGTAGAGTCTGTAAGAGAAGAGCTGGTGAAGTCATCGCCATATTGGCAATTTCCTTACAAGTTTGGTAGCGACAAATTGAGGCAAGTTCTGAGCATGTATAGAAATTCAAACAACAAATGGCTCCTGAAATCATTAGTATGGGAAATACAATAATGCTTTGAGAAGCCCCAGATGCCCTTAAAAAAGTCATCTGATTGTTATCTGATAGCTTACGGAAAAGAGAGAATGCAGAAACAAAACAGGAAGCAGGGAAAATAAAAGGAAGAAGGTAAGGGATTTGGTAGGCCATTAAACGTAAGACTGTATCATAGGGAACATCTTTAGCAATATAGGCTACAATCTCTTGTAGAGAGCTAATTATAGAAATACAGATTAAACTTAAAGTACAGAAAGCTACTGTCTTTAAGTAACGGAAAATGAGAATTTTCCATAAAATAGGCATAGCTTACCTGGTAATTAAACTTTCTTACATGCTTTGATATAGTAGAACAAGAAAGGCCTTGTCTATAAAATCTCCAGCAGCCCTATTCTTTTTACTGATTTTTATCTAGGCGTATACAATGACCCTAAATTCTTATTTGCTCAGCGATGATAAGCAATTAGATCTTTTTTTTGCTTCTTTAGATATCAAAAAAAGATATTTATTGGCTCTATCGGGAGGAAGTGATTCTCTTTTTCTTTTCTATCTACTTAAGGAAAGAGGAGTATCATTTACTGCCGTACATATAGACCATTGCTGGAGAACAACATCTTCTCAAGAAGCTAAAGAACTGGAACAGCTTTGTTTGCGTGAAGATGTTCCCTTTGTTTTGCATGTCCTAACCCTTGAAGAACAGGGAGATAAGGATTTAGAAAATCAAGCTCGAAAGAAACGATATGCTTTGCTTTACAAGTCTTATCGACAACTAGAGGCAGAAGGAATCTTTCTTGCTCATCATGCTAATGATCAAGCAGAAACGATATTGAAACGTTTACTAGAAGGTGCTCATTTAACTAATCTCAAAGCTATGGCAGAGAAATCCTATGTTCAAGATATTCTACTTTTAAGACCTTTATTGCATATACCTAAGAGTACTTTAACACGGGCCTTAGATGCTAGAGAGATTAGTTACATAAGAGATCCTTCAAATGAAGATGAGAGATATTTAAGAGCAAGGATGCGAAAGAAGATTTTCCCTTGGCTTGACGAAGTCTTTGGAAAAAATGTTACCTTCCCATTGATAACCTTAGGTGAAGAGTCCGCTGAACTTTCGGATTATATTGAAGTACAGGCACAACCCTTTCTTTGTGCAGTCACTTATGAGAATTCTCATCGGTCTCTTCCATTTCCAGATTCTTTAGTTTCACAAACTTTTTTAGGTAAATGGGTTTTGAAACAATTTTTTAATAACGCTGGAGCGATTGTTTCAAGACATTTTTTGCAAATGGTTTATGATCATCTATCTCAGGGTTCTTGCGCAACTATACGGATGAGAAATAAGAGCGTAATTATAAAACCTAGAGTAGTAATGATAGATTAGAAAGTATATACTCATGATGTTCTCTATATGTGAAAAAATTAGTGAACACTAGGCCATTGTATTAGTGCCTGTTTATATTTTTTATTTTGCTGTTATAATTTGATTTATTTTTTTAAAAACAAAATAATAAAAAATATGTTATATTGAATAATTATCCGTCTGATTGATTAGCTTAGTTGTGAAGTTTATGTCGAAAGATAAGAAAATAAAGCCAGAACCGAAAAAAAATTTTCCTACAGTCTTTTTTTTTCTTTTATTTGGTGTGATTTTTGGCGTAGTTGCATTTCAAAATTTTCTAGCTGGGAAAAAAGCTAGAGTTGGTTTTAGCCACCAAATAGAACACCTTGTTAATTTGCGTTTGATAGTTCCCGAAGATAGCCATAAGATAGCTCTTAATGATAATTTAGTTTCTTTTGGTGGACGTTTTCGTGATACCCAAACTCAAGAAGGGCAATTACGTTATCATTACCTAGAGCTTATTGATCAAGGTCATCGATTAGATTTTGATCTTCAAGAGACAAGTAAGAGTCTTGCAACCTTAAGTAAAGAGGTTACGAACTCTATTTTATGGTTTTCTGCAATTTCAGGATCTCCTATTCCTGAGCAGGGCTATGCTATTTCTTATCAGATTGAGGAGGGAACAGATCCTCTATTGATAGAACCCTTAGTTGTTGCAGCACCTACAACTCCTCAATTGATCAACCTACGTGCATTACAAGAGCGTTATCGTACATTAGCACACTCTCCTGAGGCTTTGCGTACATATGGCTCGGATCTTTATGAGCTAATAGGAAAGTATCTTTCTCCGGCTTTAGGAATAGGATCAGAAACTTTAAAAAGAGAACTTAAAGACCTCTATCAGCAAGTTGAGAGTTCATTAACTCAGGAGACTGATGGCGAGCAAGCCTATCTGCTTTACGGACAAGTTCTTAATACTTTAGACATGATTTCTTCTTCTTTAGTATTATCCGAGGGGGGTGAACGCTTTGGTCAGCTTCGTTCTGTACGCCTCTATCGGGAGGAATGGAGTAAGTATCATAAATTGGTTGAAGCCCGTGATCTTAATCGAGCGCAGTTAGAAAAGCTCCGTAATGAGTTAAGTCAGACGGTTTGGTATTTCAATAACCAAGAGCTTTCTTCCCGAAGTTTAGAAAAGCAGGATCCTGAAGTCTTTGGCCATTGGTTCGCAGGAGCTAAAGAAGAATGGTCAGCATTTAAGTTCAATCATTCTCTATCATTTAAGGCACCCGATCAACCGAGAAACTTAGTTTTAGAGAAAACATTTAAAAGCCAAGAGCCTTCGCCTCATTATTTAGGATACCTTTTTACATTCCTACCTATTATTTTGGTTCTCCTTTTTGTATACCTGGTCTTTTCTCGTCAGATGCGTGGGATGAGTGGTTCGGCAATGTCTTTTGGAAAGTCTCCTGCCCGAATGTTGCTGAAAGGACAAAATAAAGTTACCTTTGCTGACGTTGCTGGTATTGAGGAAGCTAAAGAGGAACTTATTGAAATCGTAGATTTTTTAAAGAATCCAAATAAATTTACGAGTTTAGGGGGACGTATTCCAAAAGGGGTATTATTGATAGGGCCTCCAGGCACAGGTAAGACTTTGATTGCTAAGGCTGTATCAGGAGAAGCTGATCGTCCATTTTTCTCTATAGCTGGTTCTGACTTTGTTGAGATGTTTGTTGGGGTAGGGGCTAGTCGTATCCGTGATATGTTTGAACAGGCAAAACGCAATGCTCCTTGTATTATCTTTATTGACGAAATTGATGCTGTAGGACGTCATCGTGGTGCCGGTATTGGAGGTGGTCATGATGAAAGGGAACAGACATTGAACCAGCTACTTGTGGAAATGGACGGTTTTGGAACAAATGAAGGCGTCATTCTGATGGCCGCAACTAACCGTCCGGATGTTTTAGATAAGGCTTTGTTACGCCCAGGACGTTTCGATCGTCGTGTTGTGATGAATCTTCCTGATATCAAAGGACGTTTTGAGATTCTTATGGTCCATGCCGCAAGAATCAAATTAGATCCTACTGTAGATCTTATGGCAGTTGCTAGGAGTACACCAGGAGCTTCAGGAGCGGATTTAGAGAATTTATTAAATGAAGCTGCCTTACTAGCAGCTCGTAAGGATCGTACTGCCGTTACTGCTGTTGATGTTGCTGAAGCTCGTGATAAAGTCCTCTATGGGAAAGAGCGAAGAAGCTTGGAAATGGATGCAGAGGAGAGAAAAACTACAGCATATCATGAGTCTGGCCATGCTGTCGTAGGGCTTTGTGTCCAGCACGGAGATCCTGTGGATAAGGTTACGATTATTCCAAGAGGACTCTCCTTAGGAGCTACACACTTTTTACCAGAGAAAAACAAGTTGAGTTACTGGAAAAAAGAGCTTTATGATCAGCTTGCTGTCTTGATGGGAGGTCGGGCTGCAGAGGAAATTTTTCTTGGAGATATTTCGAGTGGTGCACAGCAAGATATTTCTCAAGCTACGAAGTTAGTGCGTAGTATGGTTTGTGAATGGGGAATGAGCCCCCAATTGGGTAATGTTACTTATGACGAACGTTCGGATGGTTCAACAGGCTATGGTGTTTATCACGAAAAGAGTTATTCAGAAGAAACGGCTAAAACCATTGATATAGAATTAAAAACTCTTCTAGATGCTGCTTATCAACGTGCCTTAGATATAATTAATGAGCATAAGGCAGAAATCGAACTTATGACTCAGATGCTCATTGAGTTTGAAACTCTAGATGCTAAAGATGTTAAAGAAATTATGGATCATACTTGGGATCCTGAGAAGAAGAGGGCTCGTCTTAAAGAAGAAGGTATGCTGTTTAAAAAGTCCTCTGATGATCTTCCTCCTCCTCCCCCGAAAGAAAATACCTTGCCTGGTTTAGGTTTTAACGCTACCTAGAGAAGATTACATTAGGGTTTGTGAGCGAACTTGGAATTTTATTTTGCATGTTTCTTGATCATAAAAAAAGCTAATCTTTGTGGAAGAGATTAGCTTGTTTTATCTATTTCAATTTTGAAATAGATTAATCTAAAGTTGCTTTATGACTAAGTTTGAGTTGACCTTTCTCATTGATGCTTAAAAGTTTTACATCAATGATATCTCCTTCTTTAACAACATCACCAATATTTTCTACCCGTTGTCTAGAGAACTCAGAAATATGGCAAAGACCTTCTTTCCCTGGGAGGACTTCTACAAAGGCTCCGAAAGGAACTACTGATGTTACACGGCCTTTATAGATCTTGCCGATTTCCACTTCACCAACTAAGGATTCAATGATTTCTTTAGCTCTATTGATTGCTTTTGCTGATGTTGCTGAGATACTAACGACTCCTAAGTCGTTAATGTCAATCTGTACACCAGTTTCTTCTATGATCTGACGGATTTGTTTCCCTCCAGGTCCAATGACGGAGGCAATTTTTGTTGGTTTAATTTGGATAGTTTCAATACGAGGTGCGTATTGAGATAAATCTGCTTTAGGAGCTCCAAGAACTTGGTTCATCACATTTAAAATATCTCGGCGACCCTGTTTTGCTTGAAAAAGAGCTTTTTGCATGATGCTAGGAGTAATACCTTCAACTTTGATATCCATCTGAAAAGCTGTGATTCCTTCAGCGCTGCCTGCGACTTTAAAATCCATATCTCCTAAATGATCTTCAAGACCAGAAATATCTGATAAGATAATAGGTCCTTCATTATCCAGGATTAATCCCATTGCAATTCCTGCAATTGGAGTGGAAATGGGTACACCAGCATCCATAAGGGCTAGGCAACCGCCACAAACTGATGCCATCGATGAAGAACCATTGGATTCTGTAATATTAGATTCTATACGGATCGTATAGGGGAATGTAGTCGCATCAGGAAGAGCATGGCTTAGAGCTTTCTCTGCGAGTTTTCCGTGCCCAATTTCCCTCCTTCCTGGAGAACCGATTCTTCCTACTTCTCCAACAGAAAATGGAGGAAAGAAATACTGTAAATAAAATTTTGAAAGACCCTCACCATTCAGATCTTCATACCGTTGCGCCATGGTTTCACTGCCTAGAGTGCAGACTGCTAATGTTTGTGTCTCTCCACGAGTAAATAAACAGCTTCCATGGGTTCGAGGAAGGTAAGAAGTTTCCACGCTAATAGGACGAATTGTAGTTAAGGAGCGCCCGTCAGCACGGACTTCTCTTTCTCTTATGAGAGCGCGCATGGTGTTAGACTTTAATGTTTTGCAGGCGGCCTTGATATTGAAAGCAGAAAAGAGGTCATCATCATCGCGATACAATTTTTCTAAAACGTCTTCTTCAATCTTTTGAGAAGTCGCGGAATGTATTTTCTTATCTTTAATATTGAAAAGTTCAATAAATTTATTTTCAACGCATTCCTTTGCAGCTGTTAAAACTTCTTGAGGAAGAGGGTATACGACATCAAAATTTTTAGATTTTCCAATTTCTTTTTGCCATTTTTGTATCCCTTTACAAATAGTAACAATGTGTTTGTGACCAAATTCTATAGCATCCAGTACCTGTTCTTCGGTAAAGAAGTCACAATGACCTTCAATCATTAAAATAGCATTTTCTGTTCCAGCAAGGACAAGATCTAATGTAGAAGTTGCAAGTTCAGTCTTCGTGGGATTGATGATCCACTCGTTGTCAACACACCCAATACGCACCCCAGAAACAATATTGTTTTGTGGAATATCAGAGATTGCTAAAGCAGCAGAAGCTCCGCAGATTGCAAGAGGATCGGGTAAAACATCGCCATCGTATGACCACACATAAGATAAAATTTGAACATCTTGCATGAGTCGATAAGGAAAAGAAGGGCGTAAGGAACGATCAATTAAGCGAGAAACTAGAATTTCTTTCTCAGAAGGTCTGCCCTCTCGTTTTATAAATCCGCCTAAAGTTTTTCCAGTGGAAGAAAATTTTTCTTGATAGTCAACTCGTAGAGGAAGGAAGTCTACTTTTTCATTCAGGTCTATAGCACATGCGCTTGTAAACACACAAGTCTCACCTGAACGGACGAGAACTGCTCCATTGGCTTGGCGAGCAATTTTCCCTGCTTCAAATACCAGAGTTTTACCTTCGGCCAGATTAATAGAAATAGTTTGAAAATTCATGAAGGTCTCCTGTTGGATATTTGTAGAGGGAAGTGAAAAATTACTTACGCAAATTTAATCTAGTAATTAAATTTTTGTATCTTTCGGTATCTGTAGAATTAAGATATTCCAAAAGCTTTCTCCTCTGACCAACAAGTTTCAATAGAGCTAGGCGAGAGTTTTGATCCTTAGGAGATCTTTTGAGATGTTCTTTCAATTCTGCGATATGTTCCGTAAGAATAGCAATTTGTACATCTGCTGACCCTGTATCCTTTTCATGAAGTTGAAACTTCTTTGTGATTTCTTCTTTAGTTCCTTTATCCAAAGACATCGGATGTCTCCTTAAAATAATTACCGCAAAAGCCAATTATACTTGAGGACGTGGTTAATGTACACCTTTTGGTAGAGTAAGATTTTTTTTCTGCTAACAAAGGAAAAATATCGATGCCATTTAACGGTCTCAGATTGCTTCTTAAAGGAGTTTTATCGATATTATATGTTTATATTTTTAGAATTTTAATCAAATAAACAATATTATTTATAATTAGCTAATGAGATGTGTATGGATGTAGAAAAAGACACTTTTTTTATGCAACAAGCCTTGAAAGAAGCTCGTAAGGCATATAATGAAGATGAAGTGCCTGTAGGCTGTATTATTGTGAAAGATGATAAAATTATTGCTCGTGGGCATAATTCTGTCGAGCAGCTTAAAGATCCTACTGCTCATGCTGAAATTTTATGTATAGGGTCTGCTTCTGCAGCTTTAGATAACTGGCGTTTAACGGATACAGTGCTCTACTGTACTTTAGAACCTTGTTTAATGTGCGCAGGAGCCATGCAATTAGCTAGAATTTCCAGGCTGGTTTGGGGCGCTCCAGACTTGCGTTTAGGAGCAGGAGGAAGTTGGATAGATATTTTTACCAAGAAACACCCTTTCCATGCTCTAACTTGTACTGGATATATATGCGTGGATGAATCTGAGAATCTAATGAAACAATTTTTTACAGAAAAGCGTAAAGAAAAAAGTGGAAAATAAAATTATTATATTAGTAAATCAGCTCTATGAAAATCAAAAATCTCGGCTACAGCAAGTGGGAGAAAAGATAGTTCCTAATTTAACTTCCGAAGATTTACTACAGCCTATGGATTTTCCTGAATTAGAAGAAAATCCTTATTTTCGCTTTGAAGAGGGTGTTTTATCAGGAATGGGTGAGGTACGTGCTGCGATTTTAGCTATGCTTTCGCAACAAGACTAAAACCTTAAAGAAGTGATATAAGGGTTAGGAATTTTTTCTTTTTTACAAAAAAGCATACCTAACAAGATAGAGAGCATTGATGCAATCAGCAAAAGGAATGCTCCTGAAAAGATAAGGATGCAATAATAGAAGCCCAGAATAAATACAAAGCCCCACTTTCTTGACACTGATAGAGGAGTGGGGCCTATTGTAAAGCGTTTTTCTGGATCTAAGAAGATCTGGACAATCAAAATACCACAGATAAGGCTTTCCGGTCCAAAGAAGGATTGGGAACTATGAATAAGAACCATGAAACTCCAGAGAATAGCCCCTATAATTAGTATTTGACTCGAGATTAAAATGAGAACACTAAGAGCTCCTAACTTGCGGATGACGTGGTGAATCCCTTTATAGAAGGCAAGAAAATCTATGATGTTGCGTAAAAGAAGTCTTTGAGTAATTTCAAAACTTTGGTTTTTATCTAGGGATAGCGAATCTGCAGTGATTAAAGGATAGGTAAAGAACTGCCAGAAATAATGTTTTTGTATTCCTTTAATAGAAAGAGCTAGGATTTCAAGAAGATTAGGTCCTCCAAAAATTTTGTTGATAATATAAGAGAGGAATGGAGCAATACAAGAGGTAAGTAATACAATTGAGGGGAGTTTTTTTAAAATTTTGGATAGCGCAGGGAACTTACTATGCTTATCGGGGAAGATCACCCTCATGGAGTCTTTACCTGAAGTCTGACGGTCATGCCTCTATAGTAGAGAATGGATTGTTTTATTAGAAGATTATTGTCGTAGTTTAATTCGAGGGAGAGGTTGTTAAATTGGCTTTGATTGTCAGTTCTGTTAGGGTAGATAGCATAGAGCTAGTAGCTTGTAAAATTTGCATCGACTCTGTGGATGTTGAGTTTACGGATTTCTGATTCGCTTGCGCTCTTTGTTGAGCTGAAGAAAGTTCTTGTTGTATCAACTGACGGTTTGCTGAAATCTGCTGATTTGAACTTTGGTAGGCTTGAATTTCGTTTTGGTTAGTATATTCGTCATCAGTTCCATCTTTTTTCTTGAGATCAGGCACTTTAAGTAAGGGCAGGTTGATGAGTTCTTTAACTCTTTGCTGCTGAACTATAGTATTGTCTTGTAGTACAGCCATGATGGAATGACTGTATTCCGTTGTCGATGAAGAAAGTTGTAGCATTACAGAGATGCAAAAGTAGAAAGCTGACTGTTTGTTAATTTGAATAGAATCAGATACGACTTTTGTAGAATCGGGAACTACTCTATCACTTTTATTTGTTACACTGCTAGATATAGGGCTTGTCATGATAGTTTCTCTTATAAAATTAGATGTTCGCAATTAAACTTACAATTTGAGAGAAGGTTTGGATAAGAGCTTGTCCCACCTGTAGTGATTGTTGGATGATGTTATTGTTAGTGTTTAAATTACTGGAAATCACTTGTGCTGCGTTCCCTAAACTGGAAATTTGGTTTTGAATTGCTTGTCTTGAAGCACCTATTGCTTGGTTATCCGATTGGATATTTTGTAAATAGCTAGAGGAGTTATCATTTAATTTGTTTTTAGGAATGCTAACATATTGATATAAAGCCTCTTGGTTATTTAAATAAGTTTGTGCTGAGGAATTCGCTTGGAGTTCTTGGGCAATAATAGATAGATTATCTTGAGCCACCAATACAGATTGATAAACATAGTAGACCGTAACAATCAATGGATTAGTGTCTTTTGAGAATTTCGTAATAATATCATCAGCAGTTGCTGTGTTAGGCCCTCCTGTAATTGGTGTTCCAGGCACGTTTATAGATGCTTGGAGAGGCTTTTTTATGGAAAGGGGGTCTATGATCCACATGTTCAACCTAAATAGTTTTTAGTTTTAAAATTTTTTAATAATGTTTAATTACCCTAGGGGTTTATTCAATTGGTTTACGGTACTTCCTATAGAGTTTGTGGTTTTGATGAATGAAGAATCTTGTGAGGCTAGTTGTTGGATGATGTTAATATTTGTTGAGGCGTGTGAGAGAATAATTTGACCATTTTGTCGTGTTGTTACCAGCTCATCTTGTATGTTAGATCTTTGAGCTGAGTAGTTTTGATTCTGGTTTTGTACCCGAGTAATTTCATCTTCTTTTGCTCCAGCACTTACTATGGCATATTTGATTTGATTAGTTGCTTGGTTTAATTGTTGTTGAATATTAGTATTGTCATTTAATTGTTGTGATTGAGTCAGAACTGTTTGTTGTCGAATTTCAATTGCTTGTAAAAGAAGCTCATAAATGTTAAAAAGCACAACACCTATTTTAGGTGTATTTAGTGGTTCTAGAGGAGGACGAGAACTATTTATAGCGTTCGTTGGGGGATTATTCCCTATACTAGTTATAGACATAATAAAAAAATTAATTTTTGTTTATTTTTATTCTAACAGGAAAAAAATCGTTTATTAAAATAAATTTTTCATTGTTTTTCTTTATTAATTGTCTTTGAGCGTTTTGTTTTTTTTGATAACTAATAAAAAGTTAAGGTAACTCAGGGAATGTTAGGATTCCCAGGTAGGGGTAAGAAAAATTGAATATTGATTCTAAAGGTGGCTTTGGCAAATTCCCTACTTTTGTTGTATAAATCTTTAGCTGGAGAGGAGAAAAAGGTGTCTAGGAATGAGTGGAATGACTGTCCAGAAGTTTTCAAAGATGATATAAGTGCTTATGTATTAGTGACATGTGGTCAAGTGTCTTCTGATGGTAAAATTCAAGTGGAAATGACCTATGAAGGAGATCCTGCTGTCATTAGCTATCTATTAACAAAAGCACGAGATTCGTTGGACGAGTCTTAAATTATTCTTTTACTGGGTGTTGAAACCAATGCATGTGCTTGCCAAGGGTCTTTATCGATGGGTGAATCGCCCTATTAAACTGGATAGTTTGATAAAGAATATACGATCATTTTCTCTTGAATGGGTTTTTATAAGTGCTGTGTTATTAGTTTGTGGATGTGTAGGTTGCGCATCTCTTGCAAGACCTTCCTTAACTCCCTTTCTGTTATTATTTTCTTGTTTGGGGTCCCCTTTAATTTTATGTTTTCGTGGAAAGGGTTATGCTGTTTTTATTGGGATTTTTCTAATTTTTTATGTTGGTAAATATGTTGCGAGAGAACCTTTATTTATAGGCTTTTGGTTGTCTGGTTTAGGTATATCGTTCTTACTTTCTTATGGACTTGTTCTTCAAGGGGTATTGCTGCGGCGAAAAGAACAATTGGAAACGGAACAGGAGCAAGAAAGGCTTTCTAAAGACTTAGATACGCAACGTAGTGCTTATCAGGATTTAATGGAGAAACGGGGTCAAGAAAAAGAATTTTTCGATAACCGGAGTCAAGATTTAGAAAGGAAGCTTTCTGAGTATCAAGAACTTTTAAAGCAGACACACCAGAAGACAGAATATTTAGCTATCGATTTAAAAGTTTTAGTTGATCAAAAGAATAGTTGGTTAGAAGATTATGCGGAGCTTCATAACAAGTATATTGATTTAATTTCTAAAAATGAAAACGTAGTGTTTCCTTGGATGGGGGGAGCCGCAGCATATGAAAGTCAGGATTTGGTAACTCCTAATGCTTCTGTATGGGCATCTACTTTACAAGATAAGGAGGAGAGCCTAGAGCGTTTACGTCAGGAGATTTTAATAGAGAAGAAGCGTTGCTCTCATTATGAAAGTCATTGTCAGCAGTTACGCTTATCTTTAGAAGGTTTTTCCGATCTTGAAAAAAGTTATAAAGAGCTTGAGATACTTGTAAAACAAAAAGAAGCAGAAATAAATCGGCTACATCAATTGGTCAACGAATTTGAAACCAAATTAGCTGATCAGGCTTCAGGTAACTCTCTTCTTGAGACTTCCTCTAAGGAAGAAAAACATTATAAAGACTTATATTGTCAGCTCCAGGAACAATTTATAGAAAAGAGTGAGACGCTTTCTTTGGTAAGAAAAAAATTGTTTACTTTTCAGGAGAAATACTTGACCTTGAGGAAAAAAGAGGAACTTGAAAAACAAGATATTTCTTTTGATGATATCTCTATGATACAAAGTTTATTAGAGCGTATCGAATTTTTGGAAGAAGAGGTTAGTCATTTAGAAGAGTTAGTATCTCATAGCCTGTCTCTGTAATTGCTATGGTATGTTCCCACTGTGCGCTTGGCTTATTATCACAAGTACGTGTTTCCCACTGATTTTTCGGATCTATAACGCCTTCTTTTCTACCCACATTGATCATAGGCTCTATGGTAAAAATCATTCCTGGAGCTAGAGGAATCATAGATTGGTTTTTGTAATGTGGTACATAGGGATTTTCATGAAACTCAATTCCAACGCCATGCCCTACAAACTGGTCTACGATAGAAAATCCATAGAGGCGAGCCCGTGCCTCTATAGCTTCGCCAATTTCACATAGGGGGATACCAGGTTTTAGGATAGCTATAGAATCGTTCAAACATTCTAGGGCTGCTTGACATATTTGCTTTTTGATTTCCGGCACATCTCCGATCATAACCATACGACTACAATCCCCATAATATCCATCAACAATACAGGAAACATCGATATTCATGATATCACCGTCTTTTAATGGAATATCATTAGGAATTCCGTGGCAAATGACTTCATTTAACGAGGTACAGATAGTCTTTGGAAAAGGTGGTGAACCATAATGAAATGGTGCAGCTACAGCATCATATTTTTTGTGCAGATCTTGTGAGAATTCATCTAATTCGTTTGTAGTTACGCCTTTTTGCGATGCTTTACATAGTTCATCTAGAATTCTAGCCGTTACTTGACAGGCATTATAGATTTTTTCTTTTTGCTCAGGGGTCTTGAGAATGATTCTGTATTCAGAAGCATAATGTTGTTTTAATGCTTCCCAGGACATCTTGGGCGGTTGAGGATAATGACACTGCTTCCATTTGCGTTGGCTCCCACACCAACAAGGCTCGTTTCTTTTCATAAGGATTACCCAATATAAAAACCTATATTAAATGCGATTGAAATGCCTTTAAGCATAAGGTTTACCGACATGAGTAGTAAAGCAATGCCGAACAATCTTTCTAGAGCGAGGAGTCCGAAATTTCCAAAAATACGATTAAAAAAACTAGAGGATAGCAATGTAAATAGAGAAAATATCCAGGCAATGATCATAGCAGTAAAGATAACTTCTTTAGAATACACTGCTTCTTCAATGTAGCTAAGAAGTGCTGTGATAATGGCGGGACCTGTAATAATGGGAAAAGCTAAAGGAAAGAAAATAGGCTCTGTTTTTAAGGTATCATCGTTATTCTTTAGGGGCATGGGTGCTAGCATCATTTTCAGAGAGACAGTAAAAAGTAGAAAGCCGCCTATGATTTGAAAGGAATAGAGAGAAATATCTAAAAATTGGAAAAATTTTCTTCCAAAAGTAACAAAAAGAAGTAAGGCACAAAGAGCGAATAAACACTCTCTTAAAATTATTCTCTGTTGTTTTTTTCTAGAAAAATTTTTTAATAGAGCGACAAATACAGGAATTGAACCTGGAGAATCGAATAAAACATAGAATAATAGGCTAAGGTTAATTAAGGTGAACATATCTTATTCTATAAAAACGCCTGTTGTAATCCCAAAACTAGAAGTTGAGTACCCACAATCGTGACAAAAAGTCCTAAAACTGTTTGGGTGGCAAGGATTACTTTATTCCCTTTACAGAACATTTGGAGAGAAAGGGTTGCTAGAGTGATCAAAACCCAGCTGAGAACTAGAATTTGGACATTAATTAGGGTATTATGATTTTTCCCTATTAGTGTGCAGCAAGCAGCTAACCATGAAGGACCAAACATCAAAGGCGTGGCTATTGGGGAAAGGTAAGGACAGTTTGCATCACGAGAATCGAATTTATAGGGGGCCCACGTCTCCTGCTTTCCTAACCGTAATACCGCTCGAACTCCTGCTATAGTTACAGCAATTCCTCCAACAACTTGTATAGCACAAGCAGGAGTATTCAATACTTTTAGGCTTCCTAAGGCTATTCCATAAAGAGCAAACATAGCAATCAAGGCAAAGCAGCTTTCTCTTAATAGAGTAAGAATCCGTTGCTTTAATGAATAATCTAGTAGGAGACAGTGGATTGCTAAGATATTAGTTAGAGAATCCGATGCTAGAAGCAGAACACACGCTTGGGGTAATAAAAAGGAAAACTGTATCATGAGGTAAGCTTTTAAACTCATTTCTTATTATTTTCAAGAGGATCTTCTCTAGACGCGGTTCAAAAGAAAGAGTTTATTAACTATCAAGTTTTATATAAAATTTTTATTTTTTATTCCATGTTTTCAGGATAGAGCTAATTATGCACCCTCCTGTTTTTGTAATGAATGATTGTAAATATCGTTTAAAGAAAATTGAGCAACTTGTTTTGAAAGTTCAGGATATCGTCTGGTAATTGTTAGGAGGAGTTTGTCAATAAGATCTCCATTTAAAGGAGCTTGTGATTGTGCGAGCAGAGGGAAGGTTGCTTCCCATTGGAGATATTCTTCACAGAGATTTTTAGGTATGTTTCTAGTTGCTTTAGCATAGAGTTTAAAAGCTTCTTTGGGGTGATCCTGAGAGAATACTATGCTCTCTTGGAGGGCTGCCTGGAAGGCTTCTATAATTGTAGGTTCACTAGCTTTAGTCCCCTTTTTAGCAAAGATAATTAGTTGGGGGCCAGTCGGAAGATCGTAGGTATCTGAGAGAAAGCATCCTACAGGCACCCCTAAAGTTTTAAGTCTTACACCTTCAATGTTGTAGAAAGCTCCATACACGAAGTCGACTTTTTTTAATAACATCGGAGAGATGAGATCCGCACTTACATTTTTTACTGCAGAAGGAACTACGCCATTTAACTTTAGGGTTTCAAGGAGGCGATTCAGATCTCTGGAGTTATTTAAACAGAAACCTAGAACTTTATTATTTAGATCTTCAAATTTATTAATAGGGTCTTCGGTTCTGTAGAGAAAGCCTTGTAGAGAACTATCTATCAATCTGCCTATGATTCTTACGGGCATGCCTTTTACAGAAGTTCGTACGATTCCGAGGGCATGGTAAAGGGCCATATCAACTTGTTCAAAGAGGATGTGGGGTACAGCGGAGGATGAGTCAGTATTTTTTTGGAGTTGTAAGTTTAAGCCATGATTTTTGAAGTATCCCTTGGCTATTCCTACATAGAGGGGGATGTGGTTAGGATTGGGAGTCCAGTCAAGTAGAAGAGCTAATGAAGTAAGATTTTTTTTCTTACAAGGAGATTTAGAGGATCCGTTCCATGGAATAAAAATTATAGGGATTAAAGAAAACACTAATAGATATTTTTTAGATACTAGTTTGCTCTTATGACTTATGCGTTTTAAACGAAATAGCGAAAAAACCAACTTTTCGCTTAGGAGAGTGATTTGAAATAGGATAAATGTGAGAAAGGTCAGTGTGATGAGACCTGCAAATGCCAATTCCATTTCATAATTTCTGCGACTTTCGATTATGAGAATGCCAAGACCTGTTTGTGAAGCCACCCATTCTCCAGCAATGGCTGCAAGTCCTGCGGATCCTATCGCAATTTTTAATCCTGAGAATATATGGGGAAGTGCGTACGGAAAACGAAGTTTGATAAGAAGTTGGAATTTTGTCGCTCCGCAGAGGAGAAATTGTTCTAGGAGTTCGTCTGGTGTCGAAAGGATTCCCTGATAGATAGTCAGAGTGAGAGGGAAGAATATGGTCAGTGCTGTAGGGACGATCACAGCACTAATTCCCCAACCAAACCAGAGCACGATAAGAGGAGCAAGTGCAAACATAGGTGTGCATTGTAAAAGAATGAAAAGAGGTTGTAGGAGATCTTTGGCTGATTTATAAGATAGCATAATCGTTGCTAAGCTTATAGAAAGCGCAATGGCTAGGAAGAATCCGCCTAAGATAGCTTTTAATGTATGCCAGGAAGATGTTAAGAGCATTGGCAAGGAATGAAAAGTGCTCGAGGCAATACTTGAGGGGGGAGGAAAAAGAAAAGAAAGCGTAGGGTGATGGTGTGATGTTATCTCCCATAAGAATAAAAGAAAAAAAATGATGACAAAATGTTTAATAAATTTTTTTTTCATTTTAGTGTGGTTCATGAGAAAAAGAATTTAAATGATAGGGAAAATATAAATATGCGACAAGAAGAGGATAGTTTAGGGATAGTAGAAATCCCTGAAGATAAGTTATATGGTGCGCAAACTATGCGTTCTAGGAATTTTTTTTCTTGGGGCCCTGAGTTAATGCCCTATGAGGTGATACGAGCTTTAGTATGGATTAAAAAATGTGCTGCTAAGGCTAATCAAGACTTAGGATTTTTGGATTCCAAACGTTGTGACATGATAGTCTCTGCTACTGACGAGATTTTGCGGGGAGGTTTTGAAGCGCAATTCCCATTAAAAGTTTGGCAGACTGGGAGTGGTACACAGTCTAATATGAATGTCAATGAGGTCATTGCTAATCTTGCGATTCGGTATCATGGAGGATTAATCGGTAGTAAGGACCCTATCCATCCTAATGACCATGTCAATAAATCCCAATCTTCAAATGATGTTTTCCCCACAGCAATGCATATAGCTAGCGTTATTAGTTTAAAAACTAAATTAATTCCTGCTTTGGATGACATGATTCGAGTTTTAAATGCTAAGGCTGAAGAATTTCATTATGATATAAAAATAGGTCGTACGCATCTTATGGACGCTGTTCCTATGACATTAGGCCAAGAATTTTCTGGTTATAGCAGTCAGTTGCGTCATTGTTTAGAACGTGTAGCCTTTTCATTGACTCATTTATATGAGCTTGCGATTGGTGCTACTGCTGTAGGGACGGGATTGAATGTCCCTGAAGGATTTGTTCAAAAGGTATTATATTATTTGCGAGAAGAAACTCAACAACCATTTATTGCAGCCACTAATTATTTTTCAGCTTTGTCCTGTCATGATGCTATAGTAGATGCGCATGGTTGTTTGGCGACTTTAGCATGTGCTTTAACTAAGATAGCTACTGATTTGAGTTTTCTAGGTTCAGGACCTCGATGTGGTTTGGGTGAGTTATTTTTCCCTGAAAATGAACCCGGCTCTTCTATTATGCCTGGCAAGGTGAATCCTACGCAGTGCGAAGCTCTTCAAATGGTTTGTGCTCAAGTGCTTGGTAATAATCAAACAATCATTATTGGTGGGAGTCGAGGAAATTTTGAACTTAATGTGATGAAGCCTGTAATAATCTATAATTTTCTACAGTCTGTTGATTTGCTTTCTGAAGCCATGAAAGCGTTCTCTGAATTTTTCATTAAGGGGTTGAAAGCAAATAAGGTTCGCCTAAAAGATAATATAAATAATTCTTTAATGTTGGTTACAGCCTTAGCTCCTATATTAGGTTATGATAAATGCTCAAAAATAGCACTTAAAGCTTTTCATGAAAACCTATCTCTCAAAGAGGCGTGTACATCTTTAGGATATCTTTCGCCTCAGGAATTTGATCGTCTTGTGGTCCCTGAAAACATGGTGGGAAATCACTAGGGCCTATTTAAAACCGGATCATTTCTACTTGCTTTTACTTTTTAATTAATTTTAGGCTAAGTGACGCATTGAAGTTTTGCTTTCTAGGTTTGTTAGAGCTTGGGCAAAAAGTAAAGCACTTTTAATATTAGAGAAGATGTGGTCAACGCCAATAAGCTCGTCTAAATGGTAGCGTTTTAAGTCCGCAAGAGGAGTTTTTTTTACTCCAGCAAGAAGAAGAAGGGTTCCTTGTCGATCACACTCTAAGAAAAATTCTTCTAATGCATGCATAGCTGAGGCATCTATTGTTGGAACTCGCGTCATACACAAAATAAAGATTTTAGGAGGTTTTTCGATATCATTAAGAAGATTTTTTAATCTGTCTGCGATTCCAAAGAAGAAAGGACCATTAATTTCATAGATTTCTGTATTTTGGGGAACCTCAGCTTTATTTAGAAAATCAGAATCCTTGGGTTGGTTATCATCATCGAAATATTTGGCTGTTGAGATTACATCCGAGAGGTCACTCATCTGCTTCATAAATAGGAAAGCTGCTAGCATCATTCCTACCTGTACTGCTGCTGTGATTGTGGTCATTACTGTGAGGATAAACACGGTAAGGAGAACGACAATATCTTTTTTAGGAGCTGTAAAGAGGTGGATGAAATGATGAATTTCACTCATATTCCAAGCAATCAAAATTAGGACAGCGGCTAGACAAGTTAGCGGAATCTTAATAGTAAGTGGAGCTAGAAGAAGCAAAATAAAGCAAATAAAAATTGAATGAAGGATTCCTGCTATGGGAGTCGTTGCTCCAGACTTGATGCTAGCTGCTGTGCGTGATAGTGATCCTGTAACTGGAATACCTGAAAATAATGAGGTTCCAATATTTGCTATGCCTTGCGCTACAAGCTGGCAATTGGATTGATGGCGCCATCCAGTCATGCCATCGGCAACAACCGCTGCTAATAGAGTCTCTAGCCCTGATAAAACTGCAATGGTTAGGGCGTCTGGCATCAGTTGAAGAATTTTAGTGATACTGAGTTGAGGGATCTTGGGTAGTGGAATCGCTGTTGGTAGGGAGCCATAACGACTACCAATCGTGGGAATATCAATTTTAAGTAACCATACCAGAGTAGTTGCTGTTACAATAGCAATCATGACTCCAGGATAGCGCGGCTTATAGTTGCGAAAGTAGATCATGATCAATAAAGTAAAAAGCCCTACGGCCAAGGATTTACTATCCCAGGTCCATAGATGGTCCCAGTAAGCGACCCATTTAGCCAGGAAATCTGCAGGAATATTTGCTCCCATTTGCAGACCCAAGAAATCTTTAATTTGAGAAGAAAATATAATTACAGCAAGCCCTGTAGTTAATCCTGTAACGACAGGATAGGGCATGTATTTAATAAATGTTCCTAAGCCAGTGAGCCCAAAGGCAATAAGAAAAATTCCTGCCATTAATGTAACAGTAAAAAGAGCTTCGGCTCCATATTTTGCAGACAAGCAATATAAAATCGAAATAAAGGCACTAGTTGGGCCTGAGATTAGAACGTTACTTCCTCCCAAGGCTGAAGCAAGCAGTCCTCCGACAATAGAGGCTAATAGTCCTTGAAGAGGAGAAACTCCCACACCGATTGCTATGGCAATAGCAAAAGGAAAAGCTAGGATTCCTACAGTAATTCCAGATAGAAAATCCTTTTTAAAAGTATTAAATGAATAGCCTTCTTTGATACTTGTATAGAGTTTAGGGATGAAGTTTTTAAATGCCCAAGGGACTTTCACAATACAATAACCTAAAAATAGAAGTTAGAGGTTACCATTTTTTCGATTCTTTTGAATCTTTGTCAAATGGTTCGTGCAATTTTTCTCTCTTTTTTATTGTTATTTCCTAGGTAGTGATTTCTTAAAGAATAATTAGAAAAATTTTTCCTTCTTTACCTCTGTAAGAGTTAGGAGTAGAGTGGTTGACTAAATTATTGTAGGGGTGGCTATGCTGAAGTTGCAATTGTGTGCGCTGTTTTTATTTGGATATCTTGCGATTGTCTTTGAACACATTGTTAGAGTGAATAAATCTGCGATTGCCTTGGCTATGGGAGGATTGATGTGGCTAGTTTGTTTTTCTCATATTCCTATGGGGGATCATATGATCTTCATTGAGGAAATTGCTGACATGGCACAAGTCATTTTTTTCTTGTTCTCTGCAATGGCTATTGTCGAGCTTATTGATGCGCATAAAGGATTTTCTGTAATAGTAAAGTGTTGTCGGATACAGTCGCGAACACTTCTTCTTTGGGTACTTATTGGACTTTCTTTTTTTTTATCAGCAGCACTAGATAATCTTACATCTATCATCATTATTATTTCGATTTTGAAGCGTCTAGTCAAAGTGCGAGAAGATCGTCTATTGTTAGGAGCTATTTGTGTAATTGCAGTAAATGCCGGTGGAGCATGGACTCCTCTTGGGGATGTGACGACAACAATGTTATGGATCAATAATAAGATTACTTCCTGGGGGATTATACGTTCTTTATTTATTCCTAGTTTAGTATGTGTGTTGGTTGCTGGTTTCTGTGGGCAATTTTTCCTTCGCAAACGTGGTGCAACTATGATTGCTAAGGATGTAGAGTTACAGGCTTCACCTCCAAGAAGTCTTTGGATTATTTTCATAGGTTTGGGATCACTGCTTATGGTTCCTATATGGAAGGCGTGTTTAGGGTTGCCTCCTTTTATGGGAGCTTTGTTAGGCTTAGGTCTTGTTTGGTTAACCAGCGATTGGATTCACTCTCCCCATGGTGAAGATCGTTACCATTTAAGAATACCTCACATTTTGACTAAGATTGATATTTCTTCTATTACTTTCTTCATTGGAATATTACTCGCTGTTAATGCTTTAGCTTTTGCAAATTTACTCTCAGATTTTTCGTTGTGGATGGATAAGATTTTTTCTAGGAATGTTGTTGCAATCTTTATAGGATTAATTTCCAGTGTGTTAGACAATGTGCCTTTAGTAGCGGCTACTATGGGAATGTATAATCTTCCTGTAGACGACACTTTATGGCGATTGATTGCTTATGCTGCCGGAACTGGAGGAAGTATTCTTATTATTGGTTCCGCTGCTGGGGTTGCCTTTATGGGACTTGAGAAAGTAGATTTTTTATGGTACTTTAAAAAAATTTCTTGGATAGCTTTAGCTAGTTATTTCGGTGGTTTACTTTCTTATTTTGTTCTAGAGAGTTTGAACGTCTTTATTTAATTTTTTATGGGAGAAAAAATAAAAATCCTGTCCTTCATGTATCAGAATTTTGCGTGTTTTTGAGATAATGTTTTTAAAAAAATCTTTTCAACGTTTAATATCTTGCCTCCTTATAACGATTCTCCATAGAAAAGAGAGGTAAGTATGAAAAAAGGCAAACTAGGAGCCATAGTTTTTGGCTTTCTGTTCGCAGGCAGTGTTATTGGTTTTGCTAAGGATTTGACCAAGAACAATGCCTATCAAGATTTAAATGTAATAGAGCATTTGATAGGCGTGAAATACGCTCCACTACCATGGAAAGAGTTGTTATTTGGGTGGGATTTATCTCAACAAACACAGCAAGCTCGCTTGCAATTGCTCATTGAGGAGAAACCTACCACAAATTATTGCCAAAAGGTTCTCTCTAACTATATGAAATCGTTAAATGATTATCATGCTGGGCTCGTATTTTATAATACTGAAAGCGCGTATATTCCCTACATATTTCAAAGGACTGAAACTGGTCATTTGTTTGTTGTAGACGTGCAGACACATCAGGGTGATATCTCTATAGGAGATGAAATTCTTGAAATTGATAGTATGGGAGTTCGTGAGGCTATTGAGAGTCTGCGCTCTGGACGGGGTAGTCTTACAGATTATTCCTCTGCAGTGCGTTCATTGACGTCGCGCTCCGCTGCTCTTGGAGATGCTGTCCCTACAGGAATTACTATGATAAAAGTTCGTCGACCTAGTGGCATAATTCGTTCGACAGCTGTCCGTTGGCGATATACTCCAGAGCATATTGGAGATTTTTCTTTGTTAGCTCCTTTGATTCCTGAAGATAAACGTTTATTCCAATCTCCGAGTTGCTCACTGTTTCGCGTGTCGTCAAAAAATTATTCTTGCCCTACTAATTCATTGTTTAGTTCCTATATGGTGCCCTATTTTTGGGAAGAAGTGCGGGTGCAAAATAAGCAACGCTTTGAGAGTGGCTATCACATAGGAAGTCGAGATGGGTTTCTACCTCTCTTTGGTCCTGTTGTTTGGGAACAGACGAAGGGGCCATATCGTGCGTATATTTTTAAAACAAGAGATAAACAGGGCAATACGTATCGCCTAGGAATGCTAAGGATTTCTTCTTATATACCTTCTGAATTAGAAGGTCTTGAAGATAATCACAAAGACAATCCTTGGGAGCTCTTTGGGGAGATTATTGATATTTTTCAAAAAGAAGCTGATGCTTTGATTATTGATCAGACTAATAATCCTGGGGGTAGTGTTTTCTATATGTATGGCTTGTTATCTATGTTAACAGATCGTCCTTTAGAGACGGCTAAACATAGATTGATCTTGACTCAGGATGAAGTTAGTTCGGCCTTGCACTGGCAGGATTTGTTAGAAGATGTTTTTACAGATGAGCAGGCAAGAACAGTCCTTGGAGAGACCATGGAAGGTTATTGCATGGATATGCATGCTGTAGCAGCGTTACAGAATTTTTCTCAACGTGTCCTTTCTTGCTGGGCTACTGGTGATATTAATCTTTCACAACCTTTGTTTTTATTGGGATTTGAATACATTCAACCTCATCCTAAACATCAGTTTACTAAGCCTCTGTTTATGTTGATAAATGAGAATGATTTTTCTTGTGGAGATTTAGCTCCGGCTATTTTAAAGGATAACGAGCGTGCAGTTTTAATTGGCAAGACAACAGCAGGAGCCGGGGGATTTGTCTTTCAAGTGACGTTCCCCAACCGTTCTGGTATTAAAGCTGTTTCTTTAACAGGATCTTTAGCGGTTAGAAAAGATGGAGATTTTATTGAGAATCTAGGGGTCTCTCCTCACATTGATCTTGGCTTTACTTCGAAAGATCTTCAGACTACTAGGTTTTCTGATTATATTGAGACAGTAAAGAATATAGTTACCACTTCTTTAGCTGAAAACGCTAAGAAACAAGAAGAGAAGAAACCTCAGGAAGAGTCTTCTGAGGTTACCTATGTGACTTATCCTTATGCTTAAATGAAAATGAACTAGAATATTTATTATTATTGCCTTAAGCTTAAGTACGCTTTTGATTTTTCGAAAGCGTGCTTTTTTAATTCGCTCTCAGGTATAATTATGAGAAAGCTTTTAGTCTGTAATCCTAGGGGCTTTTGCTCTGGAGTGGTTCGTGCAATTGAGGTTGTAGAACGTGCTTTAGAACGGTGGGGACCTCCCATTTATGTTAAGCATGAGATTGTGCACAATCGTCATGTTGTCCAATCCTTAAGAGCTAAGGGCGCTATTTTTATTGAGGAGCTGACTGATGTTCCTGAAGGCCAAAGGATAATTTACTCAGCCCACGGGGTTTCTCCTATGGTTCGGCAGCAAGCAAAGGCTCGTAATCTTATTGATATTGATGCTACGTGTGGTTTGGTCACTAAAGTGCATTCTGCTGTGAAGTTGTATGCCAGCAAGGGATACCAGGTAATTTTGATAGGTCATAAAAAACATGTTGAAGTCATTGGTATTATCGGAGAAGCTCCTGAAAGCGTTACTGTTGTAGAATGTGTTGCAGATGTAGAGACTTTGACTTTTAGTCTTGAGACTCCTTTGTTTTATATTACTCAGACAACTTTGAGTTTGGATGATGTTCAAGAGATTACAGCAGCTTTGCAAAAACGTTATCCTGCTATTATTACCCTTCCCAGCTCTTCGATTTGTTATGCGACTACAAACCGTCAAAATGCATTACGTTCTATTTTACATCGTGTCAACTATGTCTTTGTTGTTGGCGATGTAAATAGTTCTAACTCTAACCGCCTATGTGAAGTAGCTTTGAGGCGAGGAATCCCCGCTAATTTGATTAATAGTTCTGAAGACATTAGTAAGAAAATCTTAGACTACCCTGGAGATATAGCAATTACTGCAGGAGCTTCCACTCCTGAGGATGTTGTGCAGGCCTGTATTCAAAAACTTTCCGTAATTATTCCTGGCTTAGAAATAGAAAACGATATATTTGCTATAGAAGATGTTGTATTTCAATTGCCAAAAGCTCTTCGTTGTTCGTAGGTTTGTTTTCCTATTTTTTTGGAGATTAATTTCTAGACTATTCTTCTCTTTCCGAGAGGCCTTTTGTCTTTTTGGCTCTCTATATTTAAGATATCCTAAGTTATTTTTCTATGATGTTAGCAAGTATATCTATTCGCTAAGGTATAGTCCTTACGCGAAGCTTGGTCGCTTGCCAGAAGCCTCTCTATTGAAAGAGGGAAATGTCTATGGCGAGACTCCGTGGTCTGTCCTTTCCAAAATTAGCAAAACTTTTGATATTACTTCACAAGATATTCTTTATGATTTGGGGTGTGGTCTAGGGAAAGCATGTTTTTGGTTTTCTGATGTGGTGCGTTGTCAGGTTATAGGCATTGACAACCAACCATCATTTATTCATTTTTCTAGAGGTATCCATCGTAAGTTATCTAGTGGATTAACATTATTTTGTATTGAAGATTTTAAAAACGTGAGTTTATTAGGAGCTTCGTATGTTTATTTTTATGGATCTTCCTTTTCACGACGCTTATTGAATCACATTATTCTTGCATTGTCAGAAATGGCTCCTGGAAGTGTAGTAATCAGTATTTCTTTCCCTTTAGATTCTTTCCCAAAGGGAAAAGAAGCATTTTTTACTGAAAAAAGTTGCTCTGTACGCTTCCCCTGGGGAAAGACAAAAGCTTATAAAAATATTCGAAAAAACTAGTTCTATTGATAGAGACTACGAGCAGCATCATGTTCTGTCTGAAGGATATTCAAAAGAAAGTTATCCATACTTTTCCAATTGTCTTTAACTTCTTCAATGCTACGAGTGATTTCGTCTTGTCTCATTCTGAAGACTTCTTTTCTATATTCCGCGACTGCCCTTACAGAACTTTCTGAAAGTTCGTGAACCTTAGAAGCAGCATCAGTAAGCTGCGATAGAGAGGTACAGATCTTTCCTGCTCCTTTAAAAAAAGTTTTCGAAGTTGCATCTTTAAATCTTCCAGAAATTCTTTGGACAAATCCTAAGATACTATCACCACAAATTTCTCCAATCATAGGGGAAAGAGCTCCTAAAATACCTAGTGTCGCTGTCGCTATGCCTAGCCAACGAGCATACTTAGCTTGTCGTGCATAACTCTCTGCTAATGTCTGCGCTTCTCGTTCCATGAGTTCTCTTTCCTCGAGTCGTGATATCGTGTCATTCGCACGACTTTTAAGCATCAATTTCATAAGTTCTGTACATATTTTAAGAACATCAAGGTTAGTTACACGTCTTCCTGCAAGTATACTTAACTGTGCTTCAGACAAGGCAAACTCCACAATAGGATCAGGGAGAATAGGCACGTAAGGTTCATATATGGTGTTTTTAGCACTCGAAATCTTTTCAAGAACTTTAGTATTAGAAAATGCTTTCTTCTTCTTTTGACCCTGTTCGTGTTCCTGTTCGTGCTCGTATTTTTCTTGTTGTCCCTGATCTTGGTGTTCTTCGTCTTGTTTGTGAGTTTCTGTAGAGGATGTTGGTTGGAGGGTTTCTTTTTGTAAGATGCCGTAAAGTGACATAGGACTAAGAGTATCAGATTTAGTTGTAGAAGATTTTTTAGCTTCTTTAGAATCTGTATGTTGAGAAGCTTTCTCTTTAGCACAATGTTCTTTTATAGTGTCGTTAGAATAGGTCTCTATTTTAATTTGCGCATGTGATTGAGAAGGACTTATTTCTTCTTTATTTGGATTTTTAGGTATTGGAACAGAAACCATAATTGTTTTATTAGTAGCAGAGCCTTTTTCAGGAGCTCTGCAAGAAGAAAAAGGAAATGGACTCGAACACTCTTTACTTGTTTCTTTCATTATTAACTTAGCAGATGTACCTTGCTGTTGTATTGGGAGACGATAGGGGGACGAACTGCTCTCCTGAGAATTGCTTGATTTAAGGTTGGGTGATGATAAAGATTTGGTTAGCATTCCAGTTTTGACTAGGAGTTGCTCTTCTTGTAGAGGCTTTTCCTTAGAAGGTGTTGCCTGTGATAATACAGCTTCTGCTTGCATTAATATGTTTACACATAAATCAGAAGCCGGACGTAGTAGAGCATGTTGTTGTCCTTGAAGGAGAGAACACTGCACTTCTGTACTAGTACTAGTTTCTTCAGAAGAATTTTCATCTATAAAATCAACCTCTACTTCAGTAGTAGAAGTTGATGTTGTTTGGGAGGGTATAGTCATAACAGTTTGTCTGGGATTTATGCTTTTTGCGAATGCAGGTACGTTTGGTCTAATTCACGCATGTAATTTAAAATTTGTGAAAGAACCTCAAAAGCTTGTTCCATATTATCCAGAAGTTCTTGCGAACGTTCGTAATTGTCATCTCTATCAAAATTTTTTAAATCAATTTCTATTTGGATATTAGTGAGTTTTTCTTTGAGCTTATATAATTGTGCTTGAGAAAAAAGTATAGCGCATCTTAAAGCTGCCATTGCTGATTCTATCGCAGGTTGAATTCCTTTAATAGCCCCTTCTATAATAGGAGAGAAACCTAAGTTTTCTATTTTTAATGTGCATATCGAAAGAATTACAGGAGTTAAATAGACTACCCACTGTATTATATTTATAATTTTTCTTCTTGCGCTCTCGTTTTTTATGGGCAGCTGCTTTTCTAGCCAATCCCAAAACTTTAATTTTTCTAAACACTTAATAACAAGAGAAATTAGACCTGCAAAGAATCCTGCAAAAGCAAAGATACCGCCTCCACTTAAGATAGCAACAATTCCTATCCCTATGGAAACAAAAGGAGCAATCCATTCGACAATGTTAGCAAGAGAACCCCATAGTTTTGCTCGTTTTTCTTTCTCAATGCTTACTTTGATATTTTCCATTCTTTTTTCATGTAGAGCATCGATTTCTCGCTGCGTGGATTCCATAGAGTCTTTGTGACATGCATATGAAGAAAAATCTGAAAGGATTCCTTGCTTTGTTAACAGATAACCTAATGTAAAAACTCCGATGGTAGGAGGAGGGATTACAGGAACAGCTCTTGTTGCTTTCGCAAGTCTATTTTTACTGCTTTTGTCTTCTTTAAAAGGATTTTTCTTTTCCTGTTGATTAGAGTCCTGATCTTGAGCAGTAGGGTCTTTACACAGACCTTTTATCTGTACTATGGTCTCAATTTTTTTCTGGAAAGAATACTCTTGAATACAGCTCTCACTTTGCTTTTTGCTAGTGGGTTGGAAGAGCTCTCGCGATTTATTTTCATGACTTTGAGAATGTGAGGATTCTGCGAATCCAAACCAACCTAGACGTTGTTGAGGATTGAGAACTTCAACGTTTTTAGAAAAGTTATTATCCTTAGAATCAAAAGCTTTATCCAGGATTTTTTTATGTTCTTTCTCTAAAGATTTTGGCATTGCGAGCTCTTGCATTAGAGCCTTACTCGCTTCTGTACTATTTTTTTGGGAGAAGAGGCCCCAAGGAGAAGAAGTTTGAGCATGCGAGGTTTTTTGGAGTTGAGATTCGAAAGAACTCCCAAAGCGTAACATTCTTTCTCTTGCATTTACAACAGTGAATGTTTTTTCAGAGATTGAAATACTGTAGGTCTTAGCTTGTATCTGTGATTTTGCATTAAAAAATTTAAGAAGGGGCTTTTGAGCGTTCTTAGGTGCTACGGTTATAGAATAGGCAGATTTAGTAGCAAGAGAGTCTTGTATGTTAGGTCGATCAGAAATATAGAGATCTTGATTAAGAAGAATTTCACTTGCTTGAGATAACCATGAGGACATAGTCGAGTTTCCGTATTATTTATGTTTTCTAATATCTATAATTTCTTCTCTGAGTTCATTATAAAGAGGCTTATGTTGCGCTCGTACCCATGCTAATTCTAAAGCTTTTTCAGCTTCTTCATATTCATTTGTGAGAGTATAACATATGTAAGCATAGTAATGAGGATAAGGATCTTTATCTCGCAATATCGCAGTGACTCCATAGGCGTGTAAAGCTTGTCGATATTGCTGATCCATATGTAGAGAAGCTCCTAGAGAAAACCAAAACTTAGAGACAAAAGGGTTAAAAAAAACTAACCAACGAAAAATATTGATACTTTCGCGATATTCTTTATCAAGATAGGCTTGGTAACCCTCTTTATATACTTTTTCAAGATCTTCAGAGGAGACTTTAAAGATCTTTTGGTAGGTATCTAGGGCTATATTTTTATCAGGTATATATCCTTCTAAGTAGCTCTCCAAATCATCAGGAAAAGGAAAATTTTCTTTTGAAGAAGCAGTGATTTTTTCTAATAAATAAGTTAAGTATGACATTAGGGGCGTAGGTTGTAAATGAAGGTGTCCATAAGTTCTTTGAGTAGCTTGAGTACATTAGAGCGTGCTTGATGACACTGGGAAATCTCTTGGAGATGTCTTTGCATATCGGTTCTTTCCATTTGCGTGATTTTTTCCATATTTTCCTTGCGCATTTGGACATTTTCTTTTAGAAGCCTTTTCTCTTCTTCTGTCCAACTATATTTGTCTGCCTCTATCGTCACGCCAATTTCTTTCGCTTTATTTACTAAAGCTTTCATTTCCTCATCTTTACTCCAATCGATATCTTTCTTTTCGTTATTGATTTTAGAGATAAGAACAGTGAGGGTATCTACATCATCAGTACGTTTTTTTACACGCATATAGAGTTCATTGGCCTCAGCTTCAGCTTGTCCTAAGATTCTTGCCATTAGCCTCATGAACTTTAAAAATACGTTTTCTACTTTTGGAGTTTTTATAGGCGTATTTATTGAAGAGTTCCTAGATAATGAAGTCTTAAAAGGGGAAGTTTTGCTAAAAACAGACATTGGAGATGGTAATTTCTTTCTAAAAGAGGTCTGTTCTTTGGGAGTCTCTTCGGGAGAGCAACGTATTTGATCTGAGAAAATTAAATCTGCTATATTTAGAGTCTGTCTAGGATGCTCTGTGAGATCATCTAGATCTAGACTATGTTTCTTTTTTTTCTTTTTCGGTTGTCCTTCTTCTTCTTGGTGTTGCCTTTGGTCGTGGTGTTCTTGTTCTTGTCCATCATCATGCTTTTTATGCAGATCATCAGCTTTAGAAGTAATAAGGCTTTCCTCTTGTTTTTCTGTAGAGCGTTGAGAGAGAGGTGTTAAGAGTTTTGCTTCTTTCTGATCTGATAGAATTTTTTGTTGGGCATTTACTTGTAGAGGCAAGCATTTTTGCAGACCAGAGTTAGTTGGGAATGGAGTATTATGAGTATGTATTTCGTGCGATTCTGTTTCGCTTTGTTTTTTTAAAGAACTCTCTGTTGTTATTGTAAGTGATTGTTGTTTTGGGTTTTGGAAAATCAAAGGCTTTGAGGAGCGTGAGAATACTAACGATTGTTTACCATTACTTTCCTGTGGAAGAGCTTCTTCTTGTTTGTTTTGAGGTTGCTGTGTTTCTGAAGTATCTGCCACGTTACTTGCATTTCCCATCTCAGATAGGAAAGCAAGGACTTCGGCTTCTAATTGTACAGCTTCAGGAGAGAGAAAGAATAGTTGATGGGAGCATTCGTTGTTTTGTTGTAACAGTTCTTGTTGGTTAGCATAAATAATTTGTCCTAGAGCTAGAAAAGTTAGGATTTCAGTAGAGGAACTGCTTTCTGCTGTCATACAAGAAACTAACACTTCACCTGCTATAGTCTTCATTATCCCAGAAGATAAGGTAGAAGTTGCTGAGCTATCTTCTTTTAGAGTTGCGTTGGCAGAAGGAACTGCGGAAGGAACAGGAACATTCATGTTGTATAATTAAGGCATAGAAAAAAAGGAAAATTAGCTAAAATGTCATTTTCCTGCAAGTTTGATTGTAAGAGGTTTAAGGGAAGGAGACAGATAATAAAAAGCCTTTAGGATTTTTGTTTACAAAAAACAAGCTAAGTATGGAAAATGGCTAAGTCGGTTATGTCTATTGACAGATGCATTGCCCAGGTGGTGAAATTGGTAGACACGCTGGATTTAGGATCCAGTGCTTTCGGGCATGTAGGTTCAAGTCCTATCCTGGGCATCTCCTTATTCTAAGCTTTCTTTAAATTCCCCATAAAATTTGTCATTCATAGTAAAATAAAAGCTAAGGGTTAGATTTTTTAGAGATCTTTATTATGAAGAAAGTCATAACACTGTCTGTTATATTTTCCGCAACATGCTGTGTACAAACATTAAACGCTTTAAATGTAGTCGCTGTACCTTTATTAGAGCCTTCACAGAAAGTGGAAGTCCGACCTGTAGTTGGTCTTCAATTTGAAGAACATCAGGGGACTGTGCCTTATAGTTTTTATTATCCCTATGACTATGGTTACTATTATCCAGACACTTATGGCTATACTAAGAATGCGGGTCAAGAGAATCGTGGATGCTATACCCGATTTGAAGATGGGACAATTTTCTATGAATGTGATTAAAGATTTCTCGGGTGGTAGGATAGGAACTTCTCTACCAGAGCATCTGCAGCTACATGGGTATAAATCTCTGTAGAAGCTATGCGCGCGTGCCCTAACATTTCTTGAATTACTCTTAAATCTGCCTTGTTATCGAGTAGATGTGTTGCGAAAGCGTGTCGTAATGAATGAGGGGACGTTGGCTTTGGGGTAACTAACTTTGCATAGTTATGGATACGACGCCATACAGATGAGCGTTCTAGTCTTTGCCCTCTAATTGATAAGAACAGATGGTCTTCCCGGGGATTTTTTTTTTGGTGACGGTCTCGGAATCGATAAAGATAAGCATCGATAGCGTCTCTTGCTCTAGAACCCAGAGGAATCAGTCGAGTTTTAGAACCTTTTCCCGTGACTCGAATACAATCGTCACTGACGTGACCTAAACGGAGATCACAAAGTTCAGAAACTCGGATACCTGTCGAATATAGTGTATGGAGAATTGCTGTGTCACGGGAAGCAATTTGTGGAGGATTTTTGTCAAGTTGCTGAGGAACAGCAAGTAGGGCATCGACTTCTTGAGGAGTGAGTACTGAAGGGAGGCGTTTCCATATCTTAGGGTGTTCGATGATTGGGGGATAAGAAAGCAGTTGCTGATCTTTTAAAAAAAGAAAAAATACTTTTAAAGCAATGAGCCTACGGGCTAAGGTGGTTTCTGCCTCTTTGCGCTTGTAAAGCTCTTCTGAAAAGATATAAACACTGTTTTGTGAGATATCTTCAGGAGATTGAATAGCACTTATTGAAAGGAAGGAAGAGATATCTTGACGGTAAGCTGCTACAGATTGTTTGCAAAGGCCACGATCTACAGATAAAAACAAAGAGAACTGTTCCAAAATCGTTTGCTGAAACTGGTTCAAGGGCACGGACACTCAGTAATAAATTTAATTTTAGTATAGGGAGCAGAGCAATTTTCACGCTACTGAGAGAAGAAGAATGGAAAGAAAAAATTTTTTAGATTGCAATTCAACAAAAATTCTGCAGGAGTTTGCTTTAAATCCTATAGATTTAACGTCTCCAGGATTGCTCTCTGAAGACAGAATTAAAAAATTTGCTTTGCTAGAGGAAGGATTTACCTTTAGCTTTGCTACAGAACGTGTGGATGATGCGGTACTTGCTGCCTTGACTTCATTAGCGGAAGAAAGGGGATTGTATCATTCTATGTTGGGGATGCAACAGGGAGAGGTCGTGAATTATATTGAAGGATTCCCGAGCGAAATGCGACCTGCATTGCATACCGCAACTCGTGCATGGGTAACAGAACGCTCCTTTACAGGACAAGCTGAAGATATTGCAGTACAATCTCGATTAGAGGCGCAACGTCTTAAAGATTTTTTAGAGAAGGTCCGGGATCAATTCACTACTATAGTACAGATAGGAATCGGAGGATCTGAATTAGGTCCTAAAGCACTATATCGGGCACTACGTGCTTATTGTCCCACAGATAAGATTGTACACTTTATCTCTAACATTGATCCCGACAACGTTGCTGAAGTTTTAAATACCATAGATTATACTAAGACTCTAGTAGTTGTAGTATCAAAATCAGGAACTACAATAGAGACAGCGGTTAACGAGGCCTTTTTTGCAGAATCTTTTTCTCAAAAGGGATTGCTATCAAAAGATCATTTCATAGCAGTTACCTGTAAAGACAGTCCTATGGATGATACCAGTAGGTATTTTGAAGTATTTCATCTTTGGGATAGCATCGGAGGGCGTTTTTCTTCTACTTCTATGGTTGGTGGCGTTCTCTTAGGATTTGCTTATGGGTTTCAGGTTTTCTTCCAATTACTTCAAGGTGCTTCAGCCATGGATCAGATAGCTTTGAAATCTAACGCTCTAGAGAACCTGCCTATGCTTTCTGCTTTACTCAGCATTTGGAATCGCAATTTTCTAGGCTACTCTACAGCAGCTATTATTCCTTATTCTTCCGGTTTAGAGTTTTTCCCAGAGCATTTGCAACAGTGTTGTATGGAATCTAATGGGAAAAGCATCACTCAGAATGGTAGCAGAGTCCAATTTTCTACAAGTCCTGTTATTTGGGGTGAGCCAGGGACTAATGCACAACATTCTTTTTTCCAATGTCTTCATCAAGGTACGGATATTGTCCCTATAGAGTTTATAGGTTTTGAAAAAAGCCAGGGGGGTAAAGACATCTTCTTTCAGGGAAGTAATTCATCAGAAAAACTCTTTGCTAACATGATCGCTCAGACGATTGCTTTAGCTTGTGGTTCTGAAAATCCTAATCCAAATAGACAGTTCGACGGGAACCGTCCTTCTTCGGTTTTAGTTTTTAATCAGCTGAATCCCTACACTCTTGGGCAATTGCTCTCTTATTATGAGAACAAAATCGCTTTTCAAGGATTTTGTTGGGGGATTAATTCTTTTGATCAGGAAGGAGTTTCATTAGGTAAGACGTTAGCGAACCGTGTATTGGATCTGATTCAAAGTGGAGATACTTCTAGTTTCCCTGAAGCCGCAAATCTGTTAAAACTTTTTAACGTCAAGTTTAAGTAAAGACGCTTTTGTAGCCTACTATAGATTCCTTGTAAACAGGAAAGAGAGGGCTTTTCCTAAGGTCCTTTATTCTCCGTTATGTTACAATGACTAACGCGCTTTGGACCAAAAGTTGTGTGTGGGGGACGAAATGTTTTTCAATTCAGTATGTTCTCGTGGATTTCTAGATATCCATGGTATCTTACCGTCGCGCAAGGGTAACCAAGTAGTTAAATCAACA
Organism: Chlamydia serpentis; assembly: GCF_900239945.1. NCBI lineage: Bacteria > Pseudomonadati > Chlamydiota > Chlamydiia > Chlamydiales > Chlamydiaceae > Chlamydia > Chlamydia serpentis. Next base: position 1,144,163 of record NZ_LT993738.1, read on the forward strand.
ACTGGTGTCTGGATCGGATCTCAAGGCGCGATGTTCTACAGTATTGTTTGATAATTTTCAATAAGTTCACTGAGTCTCTTGAGTCCTATGTCCTCTGTTTCTTTAAGCTCTTTGAGTGTTAATGACGACCAAAAAAACTCTCTACCCTCTCAAAGAGTCGTAATAAAACCTCCATCTCTCTTTGTTAAAGTTGCCATCCCAGTCTTGGCACTTACCACGCTTTTAGGAGCTGCTTTGTTGGTAGGTGCTGCTTTAGGAATTTTCCCTAGTTTAATTTTTAGTATTATAGGTTTACTCTCACTAGTCGCAGGTCTTCTTGGTTTAATGATTTTTACTTTGTGGTTTGTTTCTTTTAAGCTACAAAGATCGGATCAGATTGATAATTTCCTTACCAAGCAAGATCAAGACCAGTTACGTATTAGAGAGCTACAAATTGAAAATAATGAGCTTGAACAGAAATGTGCATGTTTAGTTCAAGAAAATGAGAAGCTCCAGTATTCAAACTATCAGCAGCAATTCGGTTCGGAATCGAAATATATTGCAATTCTTGAGACTAGAAACTCTGAACTTAAAAGTCAGCTCGACGAGCTAACTAAAACTTACGAGAACCAAGCCTCTAAGTTGTTAGATTTACAGGATAAGAATACACGTCTTCAAGCTATGTATGAAGATTTAAGCAACCAAAATTTAGAGCTGCAAAAGCAACTCATAATGTTTAAAAGTGAAAATCTTCTTTTTCAAGATGAGCATCGGGAACTATCTAAGCAATTGCAGATATATAAACAACAATTTTCTCTTGCTAGTTTAGAAGCCTGGAAAGAAGATGTTCAATGTATCATAAACCAGAATTCCTTTCTAAAAGCTGCGTATAAAAACGAGATTAGCAATCTTCCTTTGGAGCAACAACGCCTATTTTTATATCCAAAGGGGTTCAGATTATTAGTAGACCGTATGGCTCCTCAGTCTCGTTTTTTTCAGATTCCAAAATATGAGTATAATTGTAGGAATGGAGATCTTCAGGAGAGAAGAGCTGCAATGCATAATCGCTTAGTAAAAGAATTCCTTACTTCTATGTTGGGGGCTTGTACTTACGAAGAAATAGAACAAATCTGTGTAAGAGCCGAAGAACTTTCAAAGACTGCTTCACCGGATAAACAACAAAATTACAATTTATTAAGGTCAGAGTTTCCAAGTCTTCTTGTGGCAGAGAGTTTATGGGTAGAATGGTGTGACTATGTTTATCCTTATCTTCGACCGTTTCTTTCTTTAGATTATTGTAAACATTTATTTTTGGAGCTTTTTCATCAACTACATCAAGATCTTATTGTGTCTGGATCCTCAGAAGATAAAGCTTTAGTTCGTCTTTTCTGCCACTACAATGGTCATATTCCATTGGTACTGGCTTCATTCAGCCTCCCACCATCTGCGGGTTCTGTGTTTGCGTTCACATTGAGACAGGAGCTATTGCTTTGGAGTGATCTTGAGTTTATGGCTCGCACCTATCTTAGAAATACATTTACAGTCACTCAGGAATGGACAGGATCTATTGAATCGGTCCTTTCTTATCACGAGCGCTGTACTGCTACAGCAGATATGAGTAGACAAGCTGCATTAGCAATTCTGCATAGGGGTCTCCAAGAGGAAGAAGAGGCAGTTATTTCTGATGAACCTGAAACTCTGGATTCTAGTTGGACGTGGAAAGAACCCCCTTCCTAGTTCTAAAGAAGACTTCTTGATTATCTCTAAAGTGGATAAAACTCTTAGAAGGACTAAGAGTAGGTCAGCTGAAGAATTTTATAAGAATTCTTTGGAAAAGTTAGTTTCAGACTAAGTTTCGGTTATGTTTTGCTTTGACTTTAGAATTACCTCATCAAGACTCTAGTGTATAGAAATACAAAAGCTTAGATATTTAAAATTTGTATTTAGACAAAGACTTTTTTTTCAATATCTTGTTTTGTTTCTACCTAAAGATTATAGTGATTTTTTTTAAGGGGGTGCTTATGGCATTCAATGAGATCGTTCGTGTTGCTGTTACTGGGGGCACGGGGCAGATTGCTTATAGTTTTTTATTCGCCTTAGCTCATGGAGATGTTTTTGGTTTAAATCATCCTATAGATTTACGGATTTATGATTTGCCAGGGACAGAACGAGCTCTTTCGGGAGTCCGTATGGAGCTTGATGACAGTGCTTATCCTTTATTACATCATCTAAGGGTGACGACATCATTAAATGATGCCTTTGATGGTATTGATGCTGCCTTTCTTATAGGTGCTGTACCTCGTGGACCTGGTATGGAAAGGGGGGATCTTTTAAAACAAAACGGGGAGATCTTTTCACTACAAGGAGCAGCTTTAAATACAGCAGCAAAAAGGGATGCTAAGGTTTTTGTTGTAGGAAACCCTGTGAATACAAATTGTTGGATTGCTATGAAGCATGCCCCGAAATTACATCGAAAAAATTTTCACGCAATGTTGCGATTGGATCAGAATCGTATGCATAGTATGCTTGCCCATCGTGCAGAAGTCCCTTTAGAAGAAGTTTCACAAGTCGTTATTTGGGGAAACCACTCAGCGAAGCAGGTTCCTGATTTCATACAAGCACGTATTTCTGGAAAGCCTGCTGCAGAAGTAATTGGCGACAGGGATTGGTTGGAAAATATTTTAATACATTCTGTGCAAAATCGTGGTAGCGCTGTAATTGAAGCTAGAGGAAAATCTTCGGCAGCCTCCGCATCTCGAGCACTTGCAGAGGCTGCGCGATCTATTTTTTGTCCTAAAGAAAATGAGTGGTTTTGTTCTGGTGTTTGCTCAGATTATAATCCCTATGGTATACCTGAGGACTTGATTTTTGGTTTTCCATGCCGTATGTTAGCTTCTGGCGATTACGAAATCATTCCTGGATTGCCTTGGGATCCTTTTATTAGAAATAAAATTCAAATATCTTTGGATGAAATTGCTCAAGAAAGAGCTAGCGTGTCTTCATTATAAGCACGATGTTGTAGGAGTAATTATGACACAATCATTCGACGAATTAAGTCAAAATGCCTTTAAAAATATTTTTAGCAAGCAAAGGTTTTTATTTATTTTTTCCAGCTTATGTTGCTTTGGTTTTATTTTTGCATTGTTTTTGAAACTCTGTTCTCGGTTAGCCCCCGGTATTTCTTTATCTACGGTAGGTTTAGGAGCTTTTTTCTGTGCCTTTAGTATAATTTGTGCTTCTGCTGTTATTGTACAATTTTTATTGTATAAGGAGCTAGAAGGAGAGAATAGCAAGATTTCTTTTGCTGTTAAAAAAACGTGGTCTTCTTTATGGTTATCTCTCCTTGTGTCAATGCCATTTTTCATTGGTATGATCCTTGTTGTTACCCTAATCATGCTCTCTTCATTTTTAGGATCTCTGCCTTGGGTGGGTAAACTACTTCATACATTGTTGATTTTCATTCCTTATCTATCCGCGACAGCATTGATTTTACTTTTTCTAGGTGCTTTCGCTTGTTTGTTTTTCTGTATTCCTGCCCTCCAGAATCAAGAAGAATTCGACTACATGAAGTTATTGCGGTGTTTTGAGGGTAATGTGCTCCGTCAATTTATTGGAGTAATCATTGCTTTAGTTCCCTTGGGCCTATCCAGTTGGTTGGCTTTGGATTCTTTCTATTTAATGACTCATCTTGTGGGAATTGCAGATATACACACCTGGTCGTTTCTAGCTCAGGTTTTCGTCCTTATTATTCCTATTGCTTTGATTTTAACTCCTGCTGTTGCTTTCTTTTTTAATTTCTCGTTTGGATTTTATATTGCAAAGCAGCAGGCAAAAAGAACTCTTGTTAAGGATTAAACAGAAATTCTTTAGCTACATAAGCTGTAGATTTACGCAGGACAGCTTGTGCAAGCATGTCTCCTGTAATACCGTGGTATAACAGTCCTTTTGATCCTAACCCCCCCAAAAACCAAAGTTTTTCGCTAATTCTAGAAATTATGGGAAGACGCGAATTGCTAGATGAGCGTATCCCTCCATAGCAGTTTAAAATTTCCGCATTTTTAAGACCTGGAAATAGAGAAAGTACTGGAGGCATAATTTCTTGATAGGCAATGGTCAGATCTGGGGTCTCTTCAGGCTGGTTGTGTTCGAACGTAGCTCCTAAAATACATGTGTTTTTTTCTGTGTTGGCAACTATATATTTATGGGCATTTATACTGAATAAAGGTATTGCAAGATCTTTAGGCCAACGGATTTCTAATAATTGTCCTTTTACTTTATTTATTGGCAAATCTTTAAGTTCAGGAAGGATAGAGGCATTGGCTCCAGGAGTCACTATGATTTGGTCGTAGAACTCTTGAATATCAGCGAGATCCTCAATCAGTTCATCATAGAATTGTGTTCCAAGCTTAACACAAGCATTCCATAGTCCTGTAATATAAAGATCGTTATTTATGGTAACACCATTTTTTATGAACAGAGCTCCTAGATTTTGAGGAATAACCATGCTCGGCACGGAGATTTCGCAGCGTGCTTTTTCCCACCACTCGACTTCATTAGGAAACTCCTCGACCCGTTTTATAAATAGTTGTGCCTGATCGTCGTCAGCTGCTGGCCTTAGGATCCCCTGAGAAAGGACGATAGGTAGGTTTAGAGCTTTGCTAGCTTCTGTGATTAGGCTATGGGTCGTGTTAATTCCTTGATCTGCGAGGGGGGGTTTGATAGCCTTCTTTCCTGTAAAAGGATGAAGTAATCCTGAGGACATTCCAGAAGCGCCTTCTCCTAAGGGAACAGGGTCAAAGAGATCAATGGTTGCTGTCCCTTGAGTATGGAGAAGAAGATGCCAGGTTACAGAGAGTCCTGCATATCCTGCTCCTAAAACGGCTATACGCATAAATTATACCTTGAGTCAAGTTTCCTTACATATAGATATTGCCTTGAGGATAAGAAAATAAGAGATAAAAGAACAGAGGGGAATCTCTCTGATTCAGAGATAATCTAAAAGATAAAAATCTTCTTATGCGTATAGCCGTCTCATCCTTATTAGGGTGAATTTTTTATAGACTAGAGAATTTTAGTAAGAAAATTCCACGGCATGATCTGCCGTGGAAAAAGTTAAAGTTTAATTCTCCCTGTTGAGAATAAGAAGATCGCTGTTAAAGCAAGAAGACCAATTAAGGTCATCTCTATGACCTCTTTTTTAGCAAAAAATGTTTTATTATTTTTTTTCTTTTTTCCCGCATCTATGTAAAAGGGTATACCGAGAGCAAGAAGGACTAGAGCCATAAAGAGGTATTTTAGGCCTCCAGCATAAATGAGCCACAGGGAATAAACAATTCCTAATATTCCTGTTAGCATTGCTAATGGAGCTTTGATAGATCCTTTCTTAGGGTATGCCTTGCTTTTGCTAAATTTAAAGAGAAAGGCAGCACTTGCTAGATAGGCAGGAAGGACCATGACACCAGTGATGCTAAGCATAGTGTTCCAAGCATTGGAAGAGAAGTACACGAGAAGCATGGTTAGTTGCATCACAGAGCTCGTAATATATAGAGAGACACTTGGTGACTTCTCTTTATTTTCTACAGTAAAGATTTCAGGAAACGTGCCATTTTTAGCTGCTGAGAAAGGTATCTCTGCAACGATCATCGTCCAAGATAACCAGCTAGATAAGATAGCAATGATGAGCCCGACATTCATAAGAACTTCTCCCCATTTTCCTACAAGGATATCAAGGACACCGGCTGTGGAAGGGTTAGGGATTTTCTCTAATTGGTGCTGAAAGAGTGATCCAAAAGGAAGTAAAGAAAGTAGGATATAGATTAAAAGGCAGCCTAAAAATCCTAAAACTGTAGCTTTTCCTACAGATGATGGATTTTTTGCTCGCCCTGACATAACGACAGCTCCTTCAATTCCTATGAAAGCCCATAAAGTTACAAGCATAGTGCCTTTAAGTTGGGATCCTACAGATCCTAAAGCAGGTTGAACTGCTGTTGCAGTATGTCCCCAAAAATCTGTTTTAAATACAGTAAGTTTAAAGACGAATGCAGTAATAATGATAAAGATAATTAAAGGAATGATTTTAAATATCGTTCCGATAATATTAATTACTGAGGCTTGACGGATACCTTTAAGAACCACAAAATTGAATACCCAAATTAAGATGGAGCCTCCTAAAATTGCAGGCAGGGTATTCCCTCCTTGAAAATAGGGAGGAAAGAAGTAATTTAAAGCATCCATGGTAATTACAGCATACCCTACGTTTCCGAAGATTTGGCATAACCAGTATCCCCAGCCAATCGTAAATCCTATGTAAGGACCAAAACCCTCTCTACTGTACATGTAGATTCCTGCAGTAAGATCAGGGCGCACTGTAGATAAAATTCTAAAAGTATTCGCGATAAAGAACATGCCAAAGCCAGTGAGTATCCAGGATAAGATAACAGCACCAGCTCCTGCTGTAGCTGCCATATTTTGGGGAAGGCTAAAGATCCCTCCCCCAATCATGGAGCTAACTACCATACCCGCAAGGGCTATGGTCCCTAAATTTTTTGCGGATTTAGTCCTTGAGGTCATGACAGTCTCCTTAGTTTACCTTTACTGGTTCAGCATTTTCAAAATTTAGGAATCCTAGAGCGGTTAGGCAGAAACCAAATTTTTGTTTGATGTTGATGTAGTTATGAAAGTATTGAAACTCACTATGTTTTGCTACAGAGCGTAGATCAAGTTCGTGTTGCAGAGATTTTTTCAACCACATTTTGGCATGAGTTTCTGCAATTTCATCATTTATCCATGTAGGGAAGAATTCCACATATTCTGCTGCCCATCCGCCAATGAGCTCACCGTTTTTATCTTTACCCCAACAGATGCCAATTCCTGTAGCGATAGCATGGTTCCCTTCAGATATAGCAGCTCCACGACCTGCCATGATAACTTCAAGAACGGCCCCATGTTTAAAGGATTTTACACAGGTATCCACAGGAACAATATTTCCAAAGAGCTCTTTAGGAAGTACTGATGTATAGGGTACGATATTAAAGTTTTCGATTTTTGCTTGTAGAAGAGCAGAGTCATAGCAGAAAGTTTCAAAGGGTTGCGGAGGCATGCCGTCATCGGATTCACCGATGCCCCCTGTATGAAATGCTAGCGTGGGATAACGAGTTCCGTAAGCCATAATTTACTCCTGAATAATAAATATGTTGTTATAAGGAAAGATTTGCACGTAGACCATACACTTGCGAGGTCCTTCTTTCTGGACGCAAGGCTGGATGGAGGTAGAGTTGAAAGTCTGGTGTCAAAGATATGTAAGGACCAAAACCAATACTGGCGAAGGCTTCCAATACAGATTCGTAGCGTCGAATTTTATTTACATTGGAAATAGCTTTAACATTTGTTTTATTCCAAGCAAACCCTACACCAAGAAGATCTTGAGAATGTCGATGTAAAGGGTTTTCAGATACAAGACCTAGAACATAGGAGCGATTTATAGAGAATGCTGTTCCCGTCGCACCATTAACTCTGCCGAATAAGTAGAGTTTTTCATGAACATGTTGTGCTGCGTTTAACGACCATCCTGTAACTTGGGAATTTTGTTCAGGAACTTTACGGGTATTATAGATTAAGACGGAATATTGCCCACTTCCACAAGAGAGCTTAGGAGACCAAGAGGCATAACCATAAAAATTATATTTGCTTTTTGTCAGATTATAAATTGAGAAGTTAGTTCCATTGATATTATACGCATCTTGGAAGCCTATTTGAATATTGATTTCAGGATTTGGATTGCATTGGAGGTAAGCGCCCGGGCTACCTAAGGAGTACGTGGCACTGGCATTTTGTGATAGGGCATAACTAATAAATCCAGAGTATTGATCGTTGTCGTACAAGGTGCCGTCTATAGCGTATAGGCTATACTGTCCTATAGCTAGAGTTAGAAATTCTCCAGGGAATGTTTGGGAGAACATAAGTTGTGCTAGGTTATTTTCTCTATTGAAGTAATCATTTATACCGCCAGCAAGTCCCATTGCTTGGTTAGCATCAAGACCATTGGTCTGCCAGTAACGTATGAGCGTGTAGCTAAAGTCTATAGTCCCTTTGCCTGCGGTCGGAGAATCATAGAGGGTCCAAGTTAGGCTTGGGCTGAAGTAGAATTGCCATGCAGGTATTTCCTGAGATTGAGTTCCTCCGATAGCTGCATGAGGATAAAACCATTGGGGAAGAATGCTGAAATCTAAGGATATCTGAGTATTAGTTGCTTTTTCTACAGATGTAAATAGACTGGATATAGAAATTCCGTCTTTCCAAGGGTCAGAACACAAGATATTAGTAAGAGGAGAGAGAATTCCTTTGTTTATAGGAATTTCAGAATTAGTATTTTCGTTTATAGACCTAGGCTGCTTTTTGTAGATCCTTGTTTTGTAGCGATGGTAGTGGTCGGTGTTTTCTTTACGAGTTTCCGCATACGAATGGATTCCAAAAGCGCAGAGTCCCGAAAGTAAAAGAAAACGAAAGGATATCATGAATTCCCCGCAGAAGAAGGCTTTGTATGTTTTTTTTGACTCTAAAAAAAAGAATTGTTTTTATGTACTAAAAATTTTTCTGATAAGAATCAGTGATACGAAATTCAACCTCTCCAAGACAAAAATAGATGGAGGGTTATAAGTTGTTCGTTGTTCTAAGATTTTTATATTGCTAAAAAAGAAGGGTTAGACAGCCAGCATATTTGAAAAAGTTTTAGATGAACTATTATTTATCCATTCGGTGACGTAGAAGGAGAGCAGCAGCCTCATTGCTGAGTAGTTTTCTAGAATAATTATACTGTACTTGTGCAATGTTATCGAAGTAAACAGGGGGCAAGACTTGAGCTGCTTTATAAGTGATTCCAAAATAGGCAATGCCATATTTTTTACACAAATCTCCTATACGTAGGATATTTTCTTTTTCATTATCTATATAGATAATTTTACTTGGTAGAGGGGTGAAGCTTTGCAGGAAAAGATCAAGAGCGGGTCCTTTATGAGATTCTTCACCAAAAAGAATGCCAGACGTATAGAGAAGATTTTTTGGTAAAGGAAGTTGGGGTTGCGGGGCTGTTGCTGTTAAGGAGACATTAAGAGTCCCCAGTTGTTTTAAAGTAGTCTCTTTAGATTTTTTAAGACGTTCTGTATAGGCAAAGGCAACTTTACCTTGTTTTTGAATTTTCTCAATAAGTAAAAAAATCGAGGATTCTATAGGTTTTACTGTTCCCATTTCTTGAACCTCAAGCCAGAAAGGAAAAACAGCTTCCCAAGCTTCTTGTTGTGAAATGCCTTTTTTTTGTAATCCCTCTATAGTTTTATTCTTCCATGTAGAATGAGAAAGAGCCTCTCCTCCTTCGAGAATAGTATCATCAAGGTCAAGAATCAACCAGAACTCTTCTTCTTCATAAAGGATATCCCCAGCAACTTCATGAATAGACTTTACCTCAGCATAACGACAAGATGCATTAAGTGAAAAGGAACACAATAAAAAAGTAAGAAACAACCAGGTTTTCATGATCTACCTTAAAATCTTTTGATTTAAGATAGATTAAGAAAAGTATTTTTTACACTTTTGCTAGGTAGTTTTTTACATAGTTTCGAAAAAAATCGCAGTTTTTTGAATTTAAGGCATTAGGAATCCAAAGAGCGAATTGAAGCAGGGCTTGTTCTATAAACATCTCATACCCATGAATAACAAAAGAGCCTTTTTTCTTGGCATGTTGGAGATATAGAGAGGGATAGGGCTTGGTATTGATATCCATAACAATAGGAGGGAATATCCATGGGAAGATAACTTCAGGAGGGAGACAGTTGATGATTATATCAGCAGTATTGAAGTTGAGCAGGGAATCTAGGGTATGGGCTCGGCCTTTACACAAAGCCGCTAAAACCTTTCCTGAAGCTACAGTTCTGTTGAAGATATGGATATCAGCGCCTTGGGTTGCTAATACTGAAGCAATTGCCTTAGCAGATCCTCCAGCCCCTACAATGGCAATTTGTTTTTTATCAACAGATATGTTCTTACGTTTTAGAAGTTGAAAAACTCCTTCACCGTCTGTATTGTATCCTATAATTTTTTGGTTCTGAAAGACGAGAGTGTTTATTGCCTTACAAAGACTTGCGGATTCATGGAGATAATCTACATAGGGTAGAATAGCAGTTTTTAGTGGCATGGTAACACTAAGACCAGAGAAGGGAAGATCTCGAATTAGGGAGAAAAACGTATCAACTTCATTTAGGGCAACAGGAATTTTGATATATGTAGCATTGAGAGAAAGTCTAGAAAATAAAAAGTTATGAGTGATATTACTGATACTATTAGTTATAGGATTTCCGATCAATCCGTAAATATTTAATGTTTCAGAAAGCTGTGAGTAGTTGTAAGATAGTAGTTCTTCTAGTTTAGGTTGCCCTTCGACTGCTTGAGGAGCACAGATAGCAGCAGCGTAATTTATAGCATTCCCTATGAATGGGGAGAGAATTCTCGATGGTAGCCCGTATGTTCCAAGACCTAGAACAGTAGACTTCTTGCAAAAAGAACGCGCCTTTTTTATATAATTTAAAGCTTCGCTAGAGTTTAGTGGAGAGACTACTATTTTGTATATCTCAGCAGGAGTTAGGAGCATCTCATTATAGATTGCTTTCAGGTCTTCATTTTTATCTGTATGGTAGGAAAGGATTAGTTTGATTCTCGGGTTTCTCATGAGGATAGCTTTAAGAGTAGCCTTAGGGAAACTGAGATCAATATCTATCCACTTGGGAGAAAACTTTGTTAGAGAGTGTATTTTCTTGATCCACTGTGCTCTGGACATATCCTGGCGTTTCCTGAAGGTTAGGATAGGTTCTTTTGCCATGGCCATTAGAGTCATAAGTTCATGGTCATGAAGCTGATCTATAAGGTCTATTCGTAGTTCTATAATGTCTACGAGATGTAGGGAATTTAAAATTTGTTGTTGAGCATCAACAAATGAGGGACCGCTAACCGTGGCACATAGCATGACACTCGCTCCATAGAATATCGTAAAGAATTTCCATATTTGGAGATGAACAATAAGTACCATTAAAAGGAGCAGCACGACCTAGATGTTCTATCATGATCATTTTTAGTTCATGTTTGGAGAAATTCTTTTTATCGTATCCTAAAGTATAGATAATATTTTCAGGGTTGTAGAGGCTATCATGAAGGTGTTCCGGGACGATATGTTTCAATTCCTTAAGTGTTGATGGAAGCTCGAATCTTTTAAGAAGTTTTTCGAGCTGGTCTATGAGTTGCGGATTTTGCATAACTCCTTCGGCGAGTGATACTTTGGTTTCTATCATCATGCCAACACTCACAGCTTGCCCATGGTTGATAGTTCCTTTAGAAAGAGTTTCTATAGCATGAGCTATAGAATGGCCAAAGTTTAGGATTTTTCTGATATGTAGGTCATAAGGATCGTCAGCAACAATAGCAGCTTTAATTTGGCAGTTCCTTTTGATGAATTCATAGAGGATTTGCGGTGACGAAAATAGCATTTTACTATGACTATTTAAAAATTCCCATAGGTAAGCATCAGCAATAAAAGCGTGTTTTATTGCTTCTGCAATGCCGTAGTGCCATTGTTCTCGGGGCAATGTAGAGAGGAACTCTGGACACATCCATACTTCTTTTGGTAAATAGAACGTTCCCAATCGATTTTTAATCCCCAACAAGTTAATACCATTTTTCCCTCCAATGCTGGCATCTATCATGGCAGTTATCGTTGTAGGAATTAGATAGAGAGGTAGACCCCTACAATACGTAGCAGCTAGGAATCCTGTCATATCTAAGACAATGCCACCTCCAATACCAATAATCGAAGATTTCGGAGTGATATTTTGATCTACAAGCTGGTATTGTAGAGAAATAAATGTTTCCCAGGTTTTATTAGGTTCCCCGCTAGGAAAGGTTAGAACAACGACTTGGTATCCTAAAGCTTTAATATGATCTAAAATACGCGAGAGCACGTATTGCTGGGTTAGTTCATCTGTAATAATGACTAGGGGATATGTTGTGGGTATGGACGAAAATAACTTCTTTTGGAAGAAGTTCGATACCAACTTTATAGTATGGGGAGTAGTAATTATTGTCTCAGATATCATAATTTAGAGCACCGTTGGTATAATAGAAGATCAGCAAGAACAAGGTTAATCATAGCTTCAACAACAGGAACTGCACGTATAGCTACACAAGGATCATGACGTCCTGCTTCAGACGTCGTATAGTTGGCTGCTTTTTTAGTTTTTGTTACTGTGGCACAGGGTCGTTTTATAGAGGACGTTGGCTTGAATGCTACGCGTCCTTCTAAAGGCACTCCTAGGGTTATTCCTCCCAGGGTGCCTCCACAATTATTGGATTTCAAGGTGATATTTCCTTCCTCTATAACAAAGGGATCTATGTATTGAGAACCCCGCATTTGAGCAGAGAAGAATCCCTTCCCTATTTCAAATCCTTTAGCAGCAGGAATACTCATCAAAGCATTTGCTAATAGAGCCTGAGTTTTTCCGAAAAGAGGCTCTCCAAGAAATTCGTGTATTGGAGATGTTATAAAAGAAATGACACCTCCTAAGGAATCACCATCTTTTTCTATAGAGGTAAGAATTTCTTCAATTTTTTCTTCGGGTAAAGGAGAATAGAATCTGGAGGAGCGAATGTCGTGTATGATTTGTGGAGATATCTTAAGGTAGTCTGGCAGACTTAATGATGCTAAAGAGGATAAGTAGGCTAAAGTAAAAATATTTTGATGAGCAAGCAATTTCTCAGCAACTACACCAGCAGCAACGCGGCATGCTGTTTCTCGAGCAGAGGCTCGACCCCCTCCGTTAGGATCTACAATTCCAAACTTTTTTTCATAACTATACTGTGAATGACCGGGGCGATAAATTCCTACATTTTGTTCGTAAGGGGAACTATCAATATCAGTATTGAAGATTTGAAGTGATAAAGGAGCTCCTGTAGTTTTTCCTTTAAAAACTCCAGAAAGGATGTGAACGATATCTTCTTCTTTTCGACGCGAGGTTGCTGGGTTTCCTGGGCGTCGACGTGTCATTGCTGGAATGAAGTCTGATTGCTGAAGATCAAGTCCTGCGGGGCAGCCATCAATGACCACCCCAATAGAAGGACCATGGGATTCTCCCCACGTCGTAATAGAAAAAAGGGAACCAAAACTATTTTTCATGCTTTTAATAAGTTAAGGAGCTCCTGACAAGCTTGCTCTAATGAATTTTCAGAAGTATAATCTACGTGATCCACAGGGAAAATATAGTCAGCAAGTTGTTGCATGCGATTTGTACGCTCAGTTAAAATCTCAATTAAAGGTTTTGTTTTTGTAGCTTCTTTCAGACGTTCTGGTAGACCTCTTTTCTCGAGTCTTTGACAAACTAAAGTCAAGTGAAGGGATAGAAATACAAGAGGCCCTTTATTTTTAATGGCTTGACAAGAGTGTTCATACATTAAAGTTCCTCCGCCAAGAGAAAGCACTCCTTCTTCTAAGGATATAGATTTAAGAATCTCTGCTTCACAGTGGCTGAAGCCAAGATCTCCGTAAGCTTTGTAGATCTCAGTAGACGTAGAGTATAGCCCTTTGCTATAGTTGCTTACAACTAAATCATCAAGATCGTAAAAAGCCACTTGCAGCGATTTAGCCAAAGCTTTTCCCAATGATGATTTTCCGCTTGTCGGTAGACCGCATAGAATAATTTTCATAGTACTCCTTAATATTAGCTTTCAATGACTTTAAAATGTGAATGAAATTAGGAAAAGTTTTTTTAACACATTCCGTATTATGAATATAACTATCACCAGAAGCATTTAAAGCTGCTATGGTTAATGCCATTGCGATTCTATGATCATCATGGGAGTTGAGAACAGCCCCGTAAAGGGGACTTGGATTAATAAGTAGACCATCATGAGTAGGCTGTATACAAGCTCCCATTTTTTGTAATTCTGCAGTGATTGTAAGAATACGATCCGATTCTTTATTTTTGGCGCTTTGTGCATTATAGAGATACGAGGGTGAATTTGCAAAACAACAAAGAACTGTGAGAATAGGCAGAGCATCGATACATTTATCCATGTCGATGGAACTACCAGAAAATAACGAAGGAGAGACTATGATGCCCTTGTTATCATAGTCTACAGAAGCTCCTAAACTTTTTATTAGAGAAAAGAAGACTTTGTCTCCTTGTATATCTAGAATATCTAAGTTAAGAAGGTTGGTAGGATAGGATACTTTTGAGAGTAGAGCAGCCGCAGCAATGAAAGCTGCACTACTAAAGTCTCCCGAGACATGATAAGAAAACCCTTGGGGGCGAGAGCTTCCTGGGAAAGAGTAAGTGGTATCGGAACAAGAATAAGGAAGATGCAGTTTGTCTAACCACCAGAGACTAAGATCAAACCAAGGTCGTTCTTTAGGGTCAATGATAGTGAAGGAAGAAGGACCTTCGGCTAGAGAACATGCGATTGCTAGTCCTGATGCAAATTGTGAGTCACTACCCTCGACATCACTGTAGGCAGAGCGCAGGGGTCCTGATAACTTGAAAGGTAGAATATTTTTTCCTGAGGGCAATTGAAAAGAAGCTCCAAAGTTAGTTAATGCTTGAATCAGGGGAGTCATAGGACGTCGCTGTAACTGCTCGGATCCTGTAATAGTAACTTCTTTTGAAAAGACAGAGGCAAGAGCTGTCATAAAGCGCAGGGTGATGCCAGAATTTCCAGCATCTACGAGTGTGTGTTGTGGAAATTTTGCTAAGGGATTGCCGACAATTTCTAACATTTTAGGGAACTTTTTTATAGAAGCACCCATTTGTTTACAGGCATAAATCATAGTTGCGGTATCAGGAGAATCTAAATAATTATGAATTATAGACTTTCCTTCAGCAACTGAAGCCCATAAAATAGCTCTTAAAGTATGGGATTTTGAAGGAGGAATGACAGCATTCCCATACACGGAAGAAGGTGAAACTTTATAAGTAAGCATTTCTAAGCAAACTTATCTTTTTTTTAGGATAATTTGCCCGAATTCTTATTTCTCGTCTAAGAAAAATTCTATGGATTTATCGAGGTTGCAGGGGTACCAAAAATCATGTTTTCTAATTTCTCAACAAATCGCAAGCATAAATTCCCTTCAAAATGGCAAGCATAACTTAAAAGCTCGTCACCATGAGGAATGTCTTTAAGCTCCTGTTCCATTTCTGCAAGATGCCCTTGCTCTTCTAAAATGATGGATTTCACAGTAATTTTGCTGCCAGCATCTTTTAGAATACTATGGTAGAGAGGGTAGAGTTCGGCAGCACGCAGTTCTATCGCGTAGGTTACTAAGATATAGGCTGAAGTTTTTAAAGTTTGGCCTGATAAATGGTATTGATTTTTCAGCACTTGACAAGTCTGCAAGTCTAGAATCTGGAGGTAGTATTTTGTAAGAAAGCCTCCGAGAAGATTTTTGGATGTGTAATCAGGGAGAGGGGTTTCCGAAATTCTAGCAATTTGAGTTTTTAGATAGTGAGCATGACGAAATTCTTCAGAGGCATGCTTCAAAACTTCTTCTTTCACTTGTGTAGGATGTTCACTCAAAGAAATTTTTTTTGCTCCAGTATTTTCTAGAAAGGAGAGGGTATTTACCCATTGCGCATGCCAATAGTTGGAAGCTACAATCTTTTGAAGAACGGGCTTCCAACGATGAGCTGTTTTAATAAAATGTTTTATTGTGGTTGTAGGCATAGAGCATCCTGTAAGTAAGAATAAATGCTGTAGAGTTCCTTTTCTTGAATGCAGTAAGGGGGAACTAAATATAGTGTATTACCTGAAATAGAGATAAGAATACCACGTTCTAAGAAAAAATGATTGATTTGGTCCGTATATTGTGAAAAGTATCCTGTAGCTTCGGTAGGATAATCTACAGCAAGGACAGTCCCCAAGACTTGACAGCGTTGCCATAGGGAGCCATGAGCTTTTTGGAATTCGTAATGACAACGCTCTATCATTTGCCTTTGCTTTAGGCATTCTGGAGATATAGTGAGTTCTAAAGAGGCGAGGGCAACGCTACAACCTAGAGGATTTCCAGCAAAGGTATGGCCGTGAAGCATAGCTTTCATGCGATCTTTAGAGACAAAGGCCTTATGGATTTCCTCAGTAGTGACTGTTAAGGCTAGTGGAAGATACCCTCCTGTAAGTCCTTTAGAAAGGCAGATGATGTCGGGAGCGATCTCAGGAGTGTATTCGGAAGCAAAAAGTGGACCTGTACGGCCAAAGCCAGTGAGAATTTCATCTGCAATACAAATAATGCCGTAATGCTTTGCAAGTTTAAGAATTTCCTGTAAGCCTTCGGGATTATAAACTATCATTCCGGCAGTTCCTTGTAATATAGGCTCGTAGATAAATGCTGCGATATTTCCCTGAGAAAAAACTTTTTTTGCTTGTGCAATTGCGAGCTCTTCTTTCCCGTAGTAAGGAGCTGAGATTATACTGCAAGGAAAAAAGAGATTATGAAAGGGAGTGGTCGTAGGAGTTTGACCAGCTACAGACATAGCTCCAAATGTATCTCCATGGTAGGCATTACTGAATCCCACAAAGTGCGTTTTAGATTTGCCTTGATTATGGTAGTACTGCAGAGCGATTTTTATTGCTATTTCAATAGATGTGGCTCCGTTGTCAGAGAAAAAGAAATGTTGTAGACCCTTAGGAAGTAGTGGGGTTAATTTTGACACTAAATCTAGAGCTGGTGCATGGGTGAAGTTAGCAAAAATGACATGTTCTAGTTTGTGTGCTTGCTCACACAACTTTTCAGTGATATAGGGATGCCCATGGCCATGAAGATTACACCACCAAGAAGATATTGCATCGAGGTATTTTTCACCAGATTCGGTATAGAGGTAAGCACCCTCTCCTCGTACAATTCGTATTGGATCAGGTTCGAATGTAGATTGAATGAAGGGATGCCAGATAAAGCCTTGATTTTTTGTTGATTGCTTGTTCATAAGTCTTTCCATTGTTTTAGTAGTAGCTTGCTTTTATCTTTGTTATTTCTTTTTCTGAGGCAAGAGCACCGAATAGAGGGAATTTTGTTGTTTGAACTCATCACGCTTCTTGGTCTTTTGGATACCAGTTTAATATTATACCTAAAATAGTAACATTAAGGGAGTTCATAGCTTCTGTTATCAAACAAGTCTGATTAATACTTTTGCGTTATACTTGCCTTCTCTTTAGGAATAGGGGTCCAACGATGGGCTATTTTGATAGCATATTTTATTGTGGTTGTAGGCATAGAGCATCCTGTAAGTAAGAATAAATGCTGTAGAGTTCCTTTTCTTGAATGCAGTAGGGGGGGAATATATACAAAGTATTTCCTAGAGGACGAAGAAGAATACCGCGTTCTAAGAAAAAACGATTGAGTTGGTCCCTATATTGTGAAAAGTATCCTGTAGCTTCGGTAGGATAATCTACAGCAAGGACAGTCCCCAAGACTTGACAGCGTTGCCATAGGGAGCCATGAGCTTTTTGGAATTCGTAATGACAACGCTCTATCATTTGCCTTTGCTTTAGGCATTCTGGAGATAAGGTGAGTTCTAAAGAGGCAAGCGCAGCACTGCAGCTTAGAGGAGCACCAGTAGAGGCATGGGCGTGAAGCATAGCTTTCATGCGATCTTTAGAGACAAAGGCCTTATGGATTTCCTCAGTAGTGACTGTTAAGGCTAGTGGAAGATACCCTCCTGTAAGTCCTTTAGAAAGGCAGATGATGTCGGGAGTGATCTCAGGAGTGTATTCGGAAGCAAAAAGTGGACCTGTACGGCCAAAGCCAGTGAGAATTTCATCTGCAATACAAATAATACCGTAGTGCTTTGCAAGTTTAAGAATCTCTAGTAAGCCTTCAGGATTATAGACTACCATTCCCGCAATGCCTTGCAATAACGGTTCATAGATAAACGCTGCGATATTTCCCTGAGAAAAAACTTTTTTTGCTTGTGCAATTGCGAGCTCTTCTTTCCCGTAGTAAGGAGCTGAGATTATACTGCAAGGAAAAAAGAGATTATGAAAGGGAGTGGTTGTAGGAGTTTGACCAGCTACAGACATAGCTCCAAATGTATCTCCATGGTAGGCATTACTGAATCCCACAAAGTGCGTTTTAGATTTGCCTTGATTATGGTAGTATTGTAGAGCGATTTTTATTGCTATTTCAATAGATGTGGCTCCGTTATCAGAGAAAAAGAAATGTTGTAGACCCTTAGGAAGTAGTGGGGTTAATTTTGATACTAACTCTAAAGCTGGTGTATGAGTGAAGTTAGGGAACACGACGTTCTGTAGTTGATGTGCTTGCTCACACAACTTTTCAGTGATGTAGGGATGCCCATGGCCATGGAGATTACACCACCAAGAAGATATTGCATCGAGGTATTTTTCACCAGATTCGGTATAGAGGTAAGCACCCTCTCCTCGTACAATTCGTATTGGATCAGGTTCTAATGCAGATTGAGTGAAGGGATGCCAGATAGAGCCCTGATTTTCTCTTGATTGCTTGTCCATAAGTCCTTCCATTGTTTTGCGTATTGGCTTACTGTTATTTTTGTTATTTCTTTTTCTGAGGCAAGATTACCGAGTAAGGGGAGTTTTGTTGTCTGAACTAACCACTCTTCTTCGTCTTTTGGATACCCATTTAATATTATACCTAAAATATTCAGATTGCGGGAGCGCATCGCTTCTATCGTTAAGCAAGTATGATTAATACTTCCGATGTACGCTTTACTCACTAAAATCCAAGAACACGGCCAAGAAGAAAACACGTCTCCTTGGAGTGAGCTTGATGTACAGGGAGATAAAAAACCTCCTGCAGTTTCAATAATCAAAGTTGAGGAAGTTTTGGGTGGATAAATACTCTTTTCTTCGATAACTACATTTTCCAATCGTGCTGCTTTATGCGGAGATAGTGGCATGTGCAATCGGTAGGCTTCTGGATGACAGTATACTCCTGATAGCTGCTGAACAATACTACTATCTGAATTTTCTAAACTTCCTGCTTGTATAGGTTTCCAGTATTCTGCTTTAAGTGCAGTAGCAAGGATAGCACTGACAATAGTTTTCCCGACATCGGTATCTATTCCTACAATGACGATTTGTTGCATAAACACACCTGTTGTAAAGTATATAAAAGAAGATCTACTTCATTTTTTGTATTGAAAGCATGAAGGCAAATACGTAACAGTTCTTCCTTCTGCCTTACTGTTGGGCTGACGATAGGACGTACGTCGCAACCTAATTCCTGTATTTTTAATGCTATTTGCCGCACATGATTACTGCCTGAAATACAAATAGATTGTATAGGAGTTGTTTCATTATCCTCCATTAGCTGAAAACTAAGTTCTTGAGCACCTCTGCGAAAATAACGAATTAGCTCATAAAGATGATTACGCTGACTAGAAGCCAGCTTATTATGCTCATAGGCAAGATCAATAGCTGTCAGGGCATGTGGGGGTTGCGCTGTAGTATAGATAAAGGGTCTACAGAAGTTAATTAAGTAGTCTTTGAGTACAGAACTCCCTGCAATAGCAGCTCCATGAGTTCCTAGGGCTTTTCCAAAAGCATAGACTGTTGCTAAGACTTTATTTTGAAGGCCTAGTGACGAAACAAGACCTTCGCCTTGCTCTCCAAATACCCCTATCGCATGGGCCTCATCAACAATAAGAAAAGCAGAGTATTTTTCACAAAGTTCACTAATAGCCTTTAAAGGAGCTATGGATCCATGAAGAGAATATACAGATTCTACACAGACAAAGGTCTTCCCTGGATGAGGACTAGCTAAACGCCTTTCTAAATGTTTGAGATTATTGTGATAAAATGGAAAGCTTTTAGCTCTACTTAATCGAATCCCGTCGTAGATAGAAGCATGGATATAGAGGTCATGCAGAATACGGTCTTGAGGCTTTGCAAGCGCGTAGAGCAAACCTAGGTTTGCTGTATAGCCTGTATTAAAGATTAAGCAATTTTCGAAGTTATGATAGAGAGCTAATTTTTCTTCTATATTTTGACAGAGCTCGGAGTGTCCTGTGAGAAGCCTAGAGCCTGTAGCTCCTAGAGTTTCAATTTCACTCAACTTTAGAATGTACTCTCGTCTTAACTCTGGAGAAGACGCAAATCCAAGATAATCATTGGAGGTAAAATCAATGAGATGGGAGTTAATAGTTAGAGAACGATGGATGTGTTTGGACTTACATTGCGCCAAACCCTCAATCAGGAATTGTTGGCATGACATGATGGGTTGCCTCGCTCTACTGAAAATGCAGGACGGGGGATTAAACCTAACAGTTTGATCATTGCAGCATCTTCATCTACATCACTGTTCTCTACTGTTAAAAGTTTATCTCCATAGAATATTGAATTAGCTCCGCATAGAAAAGATAATGTTTGTTGTTCTATAGTAAGAAAAGCACGTCCTGCAGCAAGTCGCACCATAGTTTTTGGAAATACAATACGAGTAGTTGCTATTGTTTTTAATACCTCCCAGAAAGATATAGGGGGTTGATCTTGCAAAGGTGTACCATCAATAGGCCATAGTAAATTTATAGGTATGGACTCAGGGATATGGTTTCTTGTTGCAAGAACATGAAGAAGTTTTATCCGATCTTCTTCGGATTCTCCCATGCCTATAATCCCTCCAGAGCAAGTACTGATTCCAGATTTATTTACTATTTCAATAGTATTAAGACGATCTTCATAAGAACGTGTTGTTATGATGGTTTCATAGAATTCTGGAGAGGAATCTAAGTTATGATTGTAGGCGTATAGTCCTGCGTCATAGAGTTTTTTCGCTTGCCCTTCAGACAGCATCCCTAAGGCACAACACACCTCAGCTCCGAGATCTGTAATACCTTTTATCATAGTAAGGATTCTATCAAATTGACGGTCATCCTTTACATTACGCCATGCGGCTCCTAAGCATATGCGAGTTGCTCCAAGTTTTATAGCACGTTTAGCTCTATCTAAAACATCAACAATTTTTAGCATGGGCTCTGGTTTGACATGGGTTTGATAACGTGAAGATTGTGCACAATAGGCACAATCTTCAACACACCCACCAGTTTTAACCGAAATTAGATAACAGGTCTGTACCTCTGAATGAGGGAAATTGCTACGTAATATGGTATTAGCCTTGTGAATAAGTTCAAATATAGGAGTTTGATAAATTTGATGTATATCTTCTAGTGACCAAGATCGAATTTCTTCACTCATATTTCTTTTGCCTAGGATAGTGAATTTGATGACGGAGTTAAGGATATTTACATGGAATTAAGAGAAAGTCAATAAGAACCAAGTTTTAAATTCTATTTTTTAAGGAAAAACAGAATTTGTTTTAAGATAAGATTTTTCTGTTTTTAAATTATAATTAATCATGAACTTCTTCTGATTTCAATATAGACTGTTAGGTTTCATTTATTAAATAAAATGTTTTTGCAGTTGTTTCGGAAAAGATACCCAAAGATTTGCGAATATTTTTTACAGCAAGATAGAAAAGAGGTGTTGTAAGAACGCAAAAAGTAATTTTATAAATATAAGAATAGAACATGATGTGTAGGGTTTGAGAAAAGGAAAGTCCCATGCCAAAGTATAGAACACATGTATCTACAATGAAAGTATCAGGAATTTGGGAACACCACGTAGACCCATTGCTGCGGAGCCATAAAGATGAGTGTGGAGTTCGTTTTTTTAAAAAATTGTAAAGAATAATGTCTAGTTGCTGTGAAATAATGAAAGCAAGTAGTGAGGCTAGAAAGCGAAGAGGACTTAAATCAAACAAGTAGTGCCAGGCAGTATGGGTTTCGG
This sequence comes from Chlamydia serpentis, assembly GCF_900239945.1. Lineage (NCBI taxonomy): Bacteria > Pseudomonadati > Chlamydiota > Chlamydiia > Chlamydiales > Chlamydiaceae > Chlamydia > Chlamydia serpentis. Next base: position 1,165,982 of record NZ_LT993738.1, read on the forward strand.
GAGACACCGCAGGGAAAAACATAAAAATTTGCACAATTGAACAAGCTATGAGATTGGCAATAAAAGCAGAAAAAATCATGAACCGTGCTTTTTTAGGGCCAAAGATTTCATTAACAACATCTGAGATTAGGAAAGTCAATGGATAAAGAATCAACCCTCCTGGAATAATGAATCCAAAAAAAGCCGTAGGAACCAGCTTAGATGAAAGGACAAGGTTAGAGAGAATAAGAAGTAAAGAAAAAGTTAAAGACAAACAGGAAAACAGTAATGTTTTTCTATAAAAAGTATTCATTGGAAAAGTACCTCAAAACCAGTAAGACATTTTTCTTGATTGTGTAGCGGGACTGATTCTAATAGACCTTGATCAATCATTTGTTCCAGGTTTAAAGTTAGCTCTAGAAGTTCATCAAAATGTTTTATTGAGAAAAAAATTTTTTGTAGTTTTGATGTGTCAAAAGGTTGATTGATAATCAGATCAAGTTCTAACGGAAAAACCTGAATATCGTTAGTGAAGGCATATTGCAGTTCTCTAGGTGAGCTTACAAGGGCAGCTCCATAGGCTTTCCTCCCTTCATGATTTTCAATAAGGCCAGTTTCAACAGTGAACCAAAAACAGCGTACGATAGCCATGAGATGGCTCTGCAATATTTGGATGATCTCTTTCTTAGAAGAAAGAGATTTTACTTTTTCTACTATTTTATTGAAGATTCTTCCCATATTGAGAAAAAAGTCAGAAAAAGCTGGATGAAGAAGCCATGGGACATGTCCTAAAAGGTCGTGGATGAGATCAGGAGTCAAAGAAAAATCGTTTTCATCGAATGTTCGCAGCGTAGTGGCAATGGGGAAACAATGATCGTGCAATAAAGATAAATATCGATTGGGAGGTACGAAACCTGAAACAGGATAATAAGAAAAGCTTGTTTTCGATTCTAACAGTTTGGCAACAGTCTGGATGTCTAAGGAGCTAGAAAATAGGCCAAAAGCTTCTAAGTAATCAAAAAAAACTGAGGGACAATAATTTTTCCATAAAGGAAAACGAAACGAAAGCAGCTGAGACCACAAATTTTGATGAAAAAATGGAATACTTAAAGAAAACATAAATAGATGAGAGGAACTTTACTTTTTTACTTTTCAAAAATCAGACACGATGAGAGCAAGGAGTAAATTTCAATAAATTTTAAAATAAAAACACATTTGTGTCCAGCTAAAGCTTGTCTCTCTTTATCCGTATTTTGTAAAATCTCCATATGAATATGAAAGTGGGATTAGATGTATGCGTGTTGGAGTTATTGGGTGCTCTGGAAGAACAGGAAGACTTATTGTCTCTGCATTAAAGGAGTCTTCTGAATATATTTTGGGACCGGGGTTTTCACGAACGAGTTCCCAGACTCTTAGTGAAGTTATTATGCATAATGATGTGCTTGTTGATTTTTCAAATGTATCATTGACTAGGGAAGTGGTCAACGAGTTATTATGTTTTCCTAAACCCCTCATTATTGGGACTACGGCATTTCCTGGAAAATGTATGGAAAGTTATAATAGGCTTAAACAGTTAGCCCAAATAGTTCCTATTGTGCTTTGTCCAAATGCAAGTCTAGGAGCATATATGCACAAGCGTCTTGTAATGTTATTATCCCAATTGTGTAATGCAAGTTATGACATTCGTATTAAAGAGACTCATCACAAACATAAGAAGGATGCTCTCTCGGGAACAGCTCAAGATTTAGTTGATACTATAAAGCAAGTAAAACGAGAGCATTGGGGTGAGGATTATGAGGCAACGAACATCGATCCTTCTAAGAAAAACATTGAAGTACATTCATCTCGAGTCGGAGATATCCCTGGTGAGCACGAGGTAGCCTTTATAAGTTGTGGGGAGCAAATTTTAATTCGCCATACGATATTTTCTCGGGATGTTTTTAGTCAGGGAGTCTTGTCTATTTTAAATTGGTTAAAGGTGTTTAGTCCAGGACCAGGTCTTTACAGTCCTGAAGATGCTTTACAGCTAATTTTAGAGAAAGAACATTTCTTGCTTAAAAAGACAGTTGATCATTAAAATACGGGGCTAAAGGTCTTTTGCGTCGTAAAGTCCCAATCTTGATGTCGATGGGTGTAAAGTGCCGCAGCTAAAAAACTTGGTGTGCAACATCATAGATGAAGATTATCTTAATTTTTAGTGTCTAGATTGCCCCAGATTGTGATTGGTTAAATCAGTTTCTAAAGCCAATATGAAGTAATAATGCCGTGAGGCTAAAAACATGATTATCATTGACTTACTTCTGACATAAGTAACATTGAGATGGAGAAACGAAAGGAATGCGAATCGCTGTTTTAGGCGTTACCGGACTTGTTGGACAGAAATTCGTAGCTTTACTTCATCATTGGCATCCTGATTGGGTGATTGCCGAAGTCGTAGCTTCGGATAGTAAATATGGACAGCCTTATTTAGCAGCTTGTGTTTGGCAAGAACCAATTAGCCCTATGCCCGAAGCTGTCCGTGCTTTACATATATCCAAAATCGAAGAAGTGAAATCAGATGTGATAGTTTCCTGCTTGCCTGCTAGTGCGGAATCTATGGAAGCATATTTTTTGTCTCAGGGAAAAATCGTTTTTTCCAATGCTTCAGCCTACCGCATGCATCCTTGGGTTCCGATTATCATTCCTGAAATTAATACGCGCCATTTCAGACTCTTAGAAGAACAACCTTATCCTGGTAAAATGATTACTAGTCCTAATTGTTGTGTCTCTGGAATTGCTTTAGCCTTAGCTCCTTTAAGAAAATTTTCTCTAGATCATATACATGTTGTCACCTTACAGTCAGCAAGTGGTGCAGGATATCCAGGAGTTCCCTCATTAGATCTTCTAGCGAATACTGTCCCTCACATTGTAGGAGAAGAGGAAAAAATTCTTAGAGAAACTCAGAAAATTTTGGGAGATGGTAAGCAACCTTTGTCTTGTAAACTCTCTGTTACTGTCCATCGGGTTCCTGTAGCCTATGGTCATACGCTTTCTTTACATGTGACATTTTCTCAGAATGTAGATCCTGAGGAAATTTCCCACTGTTATCAAGAGAAAAATGAAGAGTTCCCAAATACTTATCAACTTTATGATAACCCTTGGTACCCTCAGGCGCGTAAGCATCTTTCTCATGACGATATGAGAGTGCATATAGGGCCCATCACGTATGGTGGAGATCTTCGCACTATAAAAATGAATGTTTTAATACATAATCTAGTGCGAGGAGCTGCAGGAAATTTACTAGCAAATATACAGAGTTATTTTTCTAACTATCTTAAGAGGGAAATGTGTTTAAGGTAGTTTATAAGTTTGGCGGTACTAGTTTAGCAACTGCTGAAAATATTCGTTTAGTTTGTGATATAATTTGCAAGGATAAACCCTCATTTATTGTTGTTAGTGCCGTAGCAGGTATTACTGATCTTCTGGTAGATTTCTGTTCTACTTTAGAAGGTAGAAAGGAGATACTAAGAAAAATCGAAGAAAAGCATCAGAATATTGTAAATGACCTTGCTATCCCTTTCTCAGTTGCTAAGTGGATCTCGCGATTGCTTCCTTACGTGCAACCTATTCAAATTTCTGATCTCGATTTTGCTAATATTTTGTCTGTGGGAGAAGATATTTCAGCCTCTCTTGTCCGTGTTGTTTGTAGTTTCTACGGATGGGATTTAGGATTTTTAGAAGCACGTAGTATTATTTTAACTGATGATAATTATCTGCGTGCGACTCCAAACCTTGATCTTATGAAAGAACACTGGGATGAGTTAGAGTTTAATGAAACTTCTTATATTACTCAGGGGTTTATTGGATCCAATAGTTCAGGGGATACAGTTTTGCTTGGTCGAGGGGGTAGTGATTATTCAGCAGCCTTGATAGCTGAAATCTCAACAGCTGCTGAAGTGCGTATTTATACTGATGTCAATGGTATTTATACGATGGATCCTAAGGTTATCTCTGATGCCCAACGTATTCCTGAACTGAGTTTTGAGGAAATGCAGAATTTAGCTAGTTTTGGAGCCAAAGTTCTCTATCCTCCTATGCTTGTCCCTTGTATTCGTGCTGGGATTCCTATTTTTGTTACATCCACATTTGACCCTGAAAAAGGGGGAACATGGGTTTATGCGGTCGATAAGTCTGTGAGTTGCGAGCCTCGGATAAAAGCTTTATCCCTAAGTCAGCACCAGAGCTTTTGTTCCGTAGACTATAATGTTTTAGGGTATCGAGGATTAGAAGAAATTTTAAGGGTGTTAGAATCATATGGAATAGATCCTAAATTAATGACAGCACAAAATAACGTGATCGGATTTGTAATGGATGATGATGTCATTTCCCAAGAGGTTCAAGAACGGCTTATAGATATTTTATCAATTTCTGGGGTTACACATTTGCATCATAATGTTGCATTAATTACGATGATTGGGGATAACCTTTCTTCTTCAAAAATTGTCTCTACAATTACGGAGAAACTGAAAGCTTTACCGTGGCCTGTATTTTGTTTCTGTCAAAATTCTATGGCATTAAGTTTTATTGTTTCCTCGGATCTAGCAGAAGGTTTTATAGAACAATTGCATAATGATTATGTGAAGCAAAAAGTTTTAGTAGTTTGATAGGGATAGTAATGCGCTTACTCACAGCAAGTGTGACACCTTTTTTTCCTAATTTCACTATAGATTTTTCCGGATTAGAATCTCTTTTACGTGTTCAAAATGCTATTGGTAATGGTGTTGTGCTTTTAGGGAGCACAGGAGAGGGTCTCTCATTAACACAAAAAGAAAAGCAGGCAATTGTTTGCTTTGCTTGTAATTTGCAACTCAATATTCCTATTTTTGTAGGAGTTGCAGGAATACTTCTAGACGAAGTTTTAGATTGGATTTACTTTTGTAATGACCTGCCTATATCAGGATTTCTAATGACGAGTCCTATCTATAGTAAACCTAAAGAGCGTGGGCAATTTTTATGGTTTGAGTCGCTGCTTAATGCTGCTAAACATTCCGCTATTCTCTATAACATCCCAGCTCGAGCAGGAACTCCATTATATACGGATACTGTAAAAGCCCTAGTTAATCACCCACGGTTTTTGGGAATTAAAGATTCTGGAGGTTCGATAGAAGAATTCCAGCGTTATAAAAAAAATGCTCCTAATATCCACCTTTATTGTGGAGATGATATTTGTTGGTCTGACATGGCTCGATCTGGAGCTTATGGCTTAATTTCTGTTCTGTCAAATGCTTGGCCTCAAGAGGCCAAAGATTACGTTCAGAGCCCTTCAGAAGAAGCATACGCTTCTCTTTGGAAAGCAACTTGTCGGTGGTTATATAAAACAACTAATCCCATTGGAATTAAAGCTGTTCTTGCTTACAAAAATTATATTGCTCACCCAGATTTACGCTTGCCTTTATCTATAGAAGATTTCGATTCCTATGATTTACCTCGTGTTGTAGAGAACATGTTAGCTTGGCCAAAACTTTCCACATCCATTTTATCTTCTTATTAATACAGAGGATTTCATTTTATATTGTCTACGTTGTTGTAAATTGTATTTTTCCAATCAAAACTTCAGATACATTTTTTTCTATAGGGCGGTTTTTATGCTGGATTTTTAACAAGATGCACTGCATTTTTTTGGTCATTTAGCAAATAACATAACGCTGTCTGCGACTTTGAAATTTATGCGATACCCAAATTTAGTCAAGTCTGTTCAGCTGATAAGACAAATTTCTCCTATAAAAACAAAAACATTATGTAAACAGACCCTCCTTAGATTTTTAGAACTGGTTTGGGTGCTGCTTTATTTCTTGCGTTTTGTTGGATTTAGTCGGATTTGCATTGCGACTTTTGTTTGTCGAACTATGATGCTTTTTCTGGCTACCCTGTGCTTGTCTCTTATGTGTATACTACGTTTTATTACTTTCCCTTTGATCTGTAGAAAATAAAAGTCGTTGTTCCATAAAAAGGGTCAGACGATCTCTTATGCTGCATATCTGCTGATTTTTTTTCTATATTGTTGCAATATTTAAGATTTTTCAAAATCACCTCGAAGCTATGCTGAGAGGTTTATTTGAATAATTTTTTCATGCAAAAAATAAAATATAATTCAAGAAAAAAAACAGAAAAAGCTTTACGAATTTACCGATTGTATTGTATGACTATGCATCGAAATAACTTCAGTTAAAGTGTTTATGATTAAATTTTCTATTCGTTGTCTTATTATATTCTCAATAGCCCAAACAGTATTGGGTGCTTCCGAAATTAGTGTTTCTACAGAGGAAATAAATCCTATAGAAGAAACAAAAAAAATAGTGAACGAGAATGATACGTATCCTGGATTAACAGAAGATGTGTCTGTAAAAAATTCAGATGTTTTTTCTAAAAGAAAGGCATCTCTCGAGTCCTTAAGTGCTCAAAGTTCAATAGGTAATCTTTGTGCAATTAGTAATTTCTTAGACTCTCAAATGTTGTCTAGCAATTTTTCAAGAGAGGTTTGGGGATCCACAATCTTCACAAAATCTACATCTCGATGTGATGCTGAAGGGTCAGAACCTTTCCGTTATACTGCATGTGGATACTTAGTTGGTTTGAGATCTAGGATATGGGATTCTTATGAGATAGGTATAGCCTCTGGATTAATGCAGGGACGCCTTAAAGATGTTTCTGATGCTCATAGAACTCGTGCGACATCTTCAATAGTTTCCGTCCACGGTAGCATGACTACAAGACCACTTGGGTTTATGAAGTATATTGTAGGCAAGAAACGTCCTTTACTTTTCTTCTTTAGGTTGACATCAGATGTAAAAAGAAACCTTAAAAAGAGTTCTGACTTAAGTATTACAAAAAATGATATTCATCATATGTACGTAACAGGTTTGGGAGATTTTGGTATGGCTTGTCCAATATTCTCTACAAATGATGTAAGTACTGATTCTAGAAAAGCATCTCAGAATCTTCTTATTTATAGTAAATTTCGATGTATTTCTGGGGAGCCTTTTCGACGTGCAACCTCAAGTAATAATACATACTATTCTATAGTCAGTCTTCCTATAGGTGTTCGTTATGAAGTGATTTCACTATCAGGGCGTCATGATTTTAATATTGATATGCACATAGCTCCAAGGATTGGTTCTGTGCTTTCTCATGGAAGTAGGGAGCCTAAAGAGATGCCGATAACGTCAAAAGATACTGCATTTTTTAGCTTAAGTGCCAGAGAGCGCTTTGTTATTTCTGAAAATACTGCTTTCACTTTCCAAGTAAGTGAAGTTATTCAGAATTGTTATTCACAATGTACTTCATTAGAAAAAACAAAAAAACAAAGAGGTCATTTAGCCTATAATACAGGCTTTGAATTGGGCTATCAATACGGATTCTAACAAGGTCGTTCTTTTATAGGATCTTTAGAAAAGCCTTTTCTATTTAAAACATAGAAAAGGCTTTTTTCTTTATAAAGATATGTTCAGGAAGAGGATAGAAGGCTTACTAAGCTTATTGAGATCCAGCCTCCTTTTAGAATCCAAATCTATAATACTAATCTAAGTGTTAATTCTCGCATTGTATTTTTTTCAGTGTTGTTTAGAAGTAGTGAAACGTGCTTCTTCTCTTATTAAAAACTACCTGGGTACGAAAACTTAGATCGATTCTGGTAGTTATAATAAGACTATTGAGCGAACTAATTAGATTGTTAAAAGTTCGAAACGTCTTTTAAGAAAGAGTCCTTTATAAATAGGTTGATGAAAGAAAATACTAGAAACGATCGTACAATGATCATAAAAACATTAATAATGTAATTAGATAACCTTTAAAAGGGATTTTAGATCTATTTAGAAATAGATTCTTAATATCATTTAATCGTAGAAATAAACATATTTTATTTTTTCTTCTTCTTTTTAGACTTGATCGTTGCTTGTTGTGACTCTGGCATTGTTCCCAATTTTGTTTGTAGATTTTCTATACGTTCTTGAGTTATTTGAAGCTTCAAACAAGTAAGACCTTCTTCTTTTTCCTCCTCCTTATCTAATTCTTCGTTTAAAGATTCTTCGTTTTGTGAGACAGATTGTTTTTCTTCTATTTCTTTTAAGTCTAGAATACTGCGGTAAGATTTATACTGCTCTGTTAATTTAAGAACAGCCTTAGCGGTTTTATTTTTCTCTGCTTTCTTATACGTAAGATAAAGCTGTAGGCAAGGAATCGAATTATGGATAATATGCTCTTCTCCTGCAAATTGCCAAAGTTCAAATAAATTACTAACGAGGCGTTCTTGTATATTATTCATTCCCTCTTTTTCAAACCTATCTAAGGACCGTTTCAAATGACTCTTCTGGTTTAATAGTATTGTTTGCTCATGACTATAATTTATAGAGGTTTCTTTTAACTTTGTTGCTACAATTTCGTACTTATTTTTCATTTCCTCAGGTAAACATTTTAAATGCTTTTCTAATTGGTGTTGTGCATATGTTAATTTTTGTTTCGCAGCCGTAAGTAGACTTTCTCTATGAAGCAGAAGTTTCTTACCTTGTTGAATTATAACAGGAATATTAGAAATTTCCTGTTGGAGTATTTCTAAACGCTGGAGAATATATGACATCTCCGTCTTGTTTATTTCCTCTTCTGTTTCGCGTGTTTCAGATTCTAAGAATGACTTGGCTGCACGCATATTGTTTTTCATATCAGGAGAAAAAGCGTTTAGATTTTCAGTACAAGTTTGAAAGTCTTTTAATGGTCTCTTATCTTCCTTACCTGTTGTTCCGGTAGCGACTAGTCTTTTTTGTTCCAAGGATGCCAAGTATTTAGTTTGTTTTTCTTGGCATTCCGTGGCCTCTAGACTAATTTTGTCTAGCTCTTCTTGTAAATTGAAATCAGACCTTATTTGCTTTTCGCTTCTGATTCTGGTTTCTTTAGTAGGAACTTTCGTATTTGGATAGAGATCCTGAAGCTCTTTAAGCTTGTTCATCGCTATCTTAAGCTCCTCGCTATAAAATTCTTGGATCTTGCTGTCCAGTAAAGTTTTTTCTTTTTGTACAAATTTTCGATTTTTTTGAGTCGGATTTTCTTCCCATATATGCTTATTAGAGAGATATTCGAAAAGCTGAGACTTAAAGCTACTTATTTGATCGAATCGTGGACTTGCTTTGATTTTCGCTAACTTGATTTTCACATCGGTTTGAGTAAAATCCCAGAGTTTTATATCGGCGAAATTAACCGAACCATCTTCTCTTAAGCATAAGATGCTTGTTTGGAGTTCATGTAAAAGCTTACGCTTTTTCCGAAGCCTTTGTTTAGCTTTACTGCTAGAAGTTTCCAACTCATGACTTGTAAGGATGCTTTCATAAACATTGGTTGCTAATAAATCTAGACTCTCCTCGAACATTTGTTTAGCCACAGCAAGGGTACTTGATTTAAAAGTAGCTTGTCTGTTTTTAAATCGTGTTACCATAGTTATAAAGTCAGATGCGTACATTTTTGCTAGGTTAGTTGCACTACGAAGTACACCTTTATCTTCGTTTGGACTAACTATAATGCTGCCTAACATATTTAGGCTTGCTTGGACATTGTTCCAGAGTCTCTTTAAAGCTGCTTCGGCTTCTAAAAAATAAACTTCTTGTCTTAGTAAGCACAATTCAAGGTGCGATATTTCAGAAAAAGTTGCGTCTAAAACAGATTCTAAAGTCTTTAATTTTTGCTCTGTCTTTTCAAATAATCCTTGATTTTGATGAGACCAAGTCCTAATTTTTGTTAAGTAGATTTCCACTTGCTTAACATCTTCTGAAATTTCTTCAAGAGCTCTTTCGGCTTCTGTTGTTTCTATTGGATAAGAGGGTATGACTAAAGGTTCTTCTTCAATTTCAATAGGAGGAGGAGTTCTTAAAGAAGTTTTAGGAGTAGGAGAGATAGGAATTTCTCTCAAGCTTTCATCGTCAAGAATAGCTAAGTCTTTTTTAGGATCTTGGATTACAATATCTTCACGAGTTTTATCAGTAAGTATTTTTAGAGAGGTACGTGCTTTAACTAAAAAGAAAATTCCTAAAATCAATCCCAATAACCCTAAAAGACAAAGAGAAATTCCAATTTCTAAAAAACCCACTACTAATATGGCTATGCCAGGAAGGAAAAAAATAAGACTAAGAACAAGGAGTAATATGCCCCAAACTCGGTCTTTTCTTTGTATCGAAAGAGTCGGATTTGCACCAGTTCCTTTTGAGAGAGTTTTAACAGGTACGTTAAGAGGACTTTTTGATTCGTTGATTAATTGTGGAGACATAATTTAAATAATCTTTTGATGTATGCTTAAAAATTAATAGTTTTGAATCCTTTCGAATTCAGTTTTGTTGTTAGAAAAAGTAGTGCTTTAACTGTCTAAAAATAAATACGTTTATCTTGCATAGTTTCCCTTAGTGTTTCCGAGTTTTGTGTTTATGGTTAAGGGTTACGGATAGTTCTTCCAGCATAGGTTGTGCTCTGCATATTTCTTTGCTCAGACTAAGTAATACTTGTTCTTCTGCTAAGCTCAAATTATCCTTATGTATTAGCCTTTTGAAATGAGAAGTAATTTGTAGAAGCTTATTAAGCATTTGCACTACTGAATTTTTAATATCTTTCTTTAGGTTACTTCTTTTTAATTCGTTTTTGCTTGCTACCCATTCGACTTCTGAAATAGCGATTATTTGTTGCGCTTCTTGAATTATCTCTGCTTTTGTTTTTCTTATTGATTTAGTTGTTGAAAATTCTTTTTTAACAGGAGCAACTGTACTTGGTTTATAGTTAGAAGGAGTTTCAATTTCATTGTCTTGAGATTTCATAAGCTCTGTAGGAAGCTTATCTAAAAACATATTACAAGCTTTTAAACAGGCAGCTTTTACTACTGTATCTTTTTTAATAAGTAACAGTAGGCCTAGAGTAAGTATTAGGCTTCCTATAGAACATAAGGGAATTCCAGCTCTGAAAAAACCCACTACTGCTAAGGCAGCACCAATTGCTAGCAAAATAGCACCAAGAATAAACAGAATTATTGCGAAAATCTGAACTTTTCTTGCTATAAAAGATCCCAGGGACATTCCAGACACTTCTGAAAGCATGCTTAGAGGTATGTTTGGGAAGGAACTGTTAAGCGCATTATTTAAATTTACAGTCATGATTTAAAATTAACTAGTTTTTACTCTTTTATCTTTTTAGATGCTAACCAGGTCTTTTAGTATGCCCTCAATTCTTGCGATTAGTTAGCAACAGGTTTGTACTAACACTTCTAGTTGCAAATCACTTTATAAAGCTCCTAATTTAGAAAACTCAAGTTCTTGACAAGCTATATTATTTAAGTTAAGTATCAATACTTAGGTCTTTTAATGGTTTTTGAACCAATAATAGCTATAATGGTTTGAGGTTTCGTATACGTTCTTCAAGAATTTGCAGTTTCTGAGAAACTAGAAGATCTTCTTTTCTTTGTCGTTTATTTATATCTTTTTCTTTTAAAGTAACTCGTTGTGGTGAGGAGGATTTAGAATCTGTTCTGTCGGAAATCAATTTATGTTGAGCGGTCTTGTACTTTGTCACCGTTTGCAGAATTTTCTTGGAGAGATTGTTGTATTCTCGTTCAAAATAACTGATATAGATCTTCAGACTAGGTATAATAGCATTTCGAAGAGAAGCAGAGCTTCTGGCCATAAATTGCAGTTCGCTCATATTTTGAAGCAGTTCTTCTTTTATAAAATTCAAGCTGGTAGCTTCAAATGTATTTACGGATTGTTTGAAAATATTTTTCTTTTCAAATAATAATTCTTTTTCCTTCTCATATTGTGAGGAGATGTTTTGTATCTTTATATCGAAATCTTGGAGTTGTTTAAGTAGAGTGTCGGATGCAGATGTTATTTCACTAGTGGAGTACGTATTGCGTTGTAGCTGAGCATTGCTTAAATGTTCATTCGTAGTAAAAAGCATAGCTTCTCTATGAGATAAAAGCTTTTCAATATAACCAATTTTGTTAGGAATATCTTTAAGCTCTTCTTCCAGAGCTTTCAGTCTTTTTTCGATGTATAGAATCTCTGTATTAGTTGTTTTTTCATCTAAAACTAAGTTTATATTTTTTAGAGATGCTTTTAAGTCAGCACAGTATTGCTCAACAGTTGATGAAGATAGTTGTAATTTTTCCAGACTTTTCTGACACTTATTTTTCTTTTTAGCGGTAGACTTGTCTGTGTGGCTGCTTCTTTTTTCTTCTAATTCCTTGAAGTACTTCGCTTGCTGTTTCTTACATAGGTTTGCTTCTTCTTGGATCTTGTTTAACCGTTGTTGTAGACTAGGCTTAACATTGGGAAACTCTTTGGTGATGCTGCTTGGGTTAATAGGAACTTCAACATTAGGATAGAGATCTTTCAGCTCTTTCAGCTGGGCTTCTACCCTATTATATTCAAGTGCCTGGAGCTTGTCGCATTGGGAATCAAAATTTTTTTTTGCTTTACAAAGCTGTTTATGATTTTTTTCGGTAGGCTGGTTATTGTATATAGATTTTAGGGAAAGATATTTTAGAAGCTTCATTTGATAGAGATGGGTATCAGACCATAATTTGTGTCCTTGGATCTTCTCTATGTTTTTTCTAGAGTTTCTAGCAGGGAGAGCCCAATGAATCGCATCAGATAGATCTATTGTCCCATCTTCTTTCAAACAAAAGATATTTTGTTTAAATTGATCTAAAAGATGATCTTTTTGTAGAGGTCTTTCAGTAGGATATGTATTTAAAAAAAGCACTTGTTTATGACTTCTTACAATATTCTTGAAAACAAGTTGCTCTAAAGAACTTAAACTTTTCTCAAACATATGCTTGGTTAATATGAAACTGCTTTCTTCAAAATTAGCTTGAACTTTTTTAAATGCCGCGCATGCGTCTATAAAGTTAAACGTTAGTGTTTCAGCATTCTTTAATGCCTGGCGAATTTTGCTCTCATCTATAGCGGCATTAACGATTGTGTTAGATAGCAATTTTAAGTTAAGAATCATCTCGTTAGCAGAGGACTCTAGATAGTTTTGAGCCTCCATAAAATAATACTCTTTTTGTTCTAAGAAAAATCTGATATCTGATATCTCAAGAAAAATATTCTTTAAATTAAAGTCTAAAGACTTTAATTGTTTCTCTGTTTTTTCAACTAAATCTTGGTTTTGATCAGTCCAATTCCTACTTTTTTCTAAGTAGGCAACTGCTTGATTTAACTCCCTTATCCCTACATTAAGAGGTTTCTTAGGATCTGACATCTCGATAGAAGATGGGGGTGAATCTTGCTTAGAAACTTCTTTTAGAGGGCCTTGATTTATGATCAGCAAAAGAATCCCTAGAGAGAACACAAGTACGCCTAAGACAGATGTAAATACCCCAATGCCTAAAGAAAGCACTGAGCTAAATCCGGGGATGCTTATTGTGAATAAGATAACACCACATATTAAAAAGATAATTCCAAGAATAAGTAGAGTAATTTCAAAAACTCGTGATTTAATTATAGAAAGCCTAGGAGACTCCTGCTGAGTCGTTTCCGGGGATAATAATTGATTAGAAACGGCAAGAGCAGAAATCATTAAGTATATTAGCCGGTATTTTAGGCAAAAAGTGAATAAGACCAGAAAATCTTACTATAGGTATAGATTTAAGTAAAAGAGAATTAAAGATATCTATAACATTATTTTTTGAGCTTCCAATAACTTTTAGAAGCATCAATCAAACGAACTAATGAAATAAGAGAGGTGTTCTACCTTATATTGTTCTTGTTCAGTCTTAGGAATGTTTGTTCTGTTTGGGATAATCCTATATAAATCTAAGTTTTAAAAATTCATTGTTTTTTAGAGGTATAAGAAACATTACTTCTTTTTTAGAAGAAAAGCGTTTCTTACTAATATAGATGTGTGGTTCCTTGTTTCTTAGAGAATAAATTTATATAATTTATTTTGATTTAATTATATTAATTCTGGTGATTTTGAATCCTTTATAAATAAAAGGATTGGCTGCCCTTTTTAAGGTTTTATAAAATTTGTATTAAAAGCATGGGTTTTTATTTAAAATAGATTATATACTTTTACTTTTTTATTTTTGCTATGCCTGAGCCTCTATATACGAATAAGCTAATCACAGAGAAATCTCCATATTTGCTTCTTTATGCTCATACTCCGGTCAATTGGTATCCTTGGGGAACCGAAGCTTTTCATATTGCTGCTGTTGAGAATAAGCCTATCTTTTTATCTATAGGCTGTAAGCATTCTCGATGGTGTCAGGTGATGTTACAGGAGAGTTATACAAATCCTGAAATTGCTGCCATGCTTAACGAGTATTTCGTGAATGTAAAAGTGGATAAGGAAGAGCTTCCTTATGTAGCCAAGCTTTATAGTGATCTTGCTCAGATGCTTTCAGTATCGGCAGATCATCAAGAATCTACTTCATGGCCTTTAAACGTCTTTCTTACTCCAGATTTAATTCCTTTTTTCTCTATAAATTATTTAGGAAATGAAGGGAAACTTGGTCTCCCCTCATTTGCTCAGATGATTGATAAGCTTCACTTTATGTGGGACGATGTTGAGGAGCGAGAGGCCCTTATCGAACAGGCTACGAAAGTCATAGAAATAGCGTCCTTTTTAGAAGGGTGTGTAAGAAAAGAAGTAATAGAGGAGAGCTCTTTAAAGCGTACCGTAGAAGCTTTGTATCAAGATATTGATCCTCACTATGGAGGAGTCAAGGCCTTTCCTAAGCGGTTGCCTGGTTTGCTCTTACAATTTTTCCTAAGGTATGGTGTTGAGCATCAAGAGAGTCGTGGTTTATTTTTTGTTGATCGTTCTTTGAGTATGCTTGCTTTGGGGGGCATCCGAGATCATATTGGAGGCGGTTTCTATTCTTATACTATAGATGATAAATGGCAGATCCCTGCATTTGAACAACGGCTTATTGATAATGCTTTAATGGCTTTAAACTACCTAGAAGCTTGGACGTGTATTAGAAAAGAAGAATATCGTGTTATAGGAAAGCGCGTCCTTTCTTATATCCTAAGTGAGTTATATGATCCCAAGGTTGGAGCATTTTATAGTTCGGAGCAAGCAGAAAATTGGGGATCTGGAGGGCAGAATTTTTATACATGGTCTGGAGAAGAGATTATCAGTGCTTTAGGTAAGGACGCAGAGATTTTCTGTGATTACTATGCGATTTCCAGGGAAGGCTTTTTCAACGGAAGAAATATACTACATATTCCTGTGGATATGGATATAGAAGAGCTTGCGGAAAAACACAACTGTTCTAAAGAGGCTATTGAAGCTGTTATTGATAGATCACGAGCGGTCTTGAAAACAATTAGAGAAAAACGGCCCCATCGCTCGAAAGATGATCTATCTTTAGCCTTTAATAACGGTTGGATGATTTATACTCTTGTTCACTCAGGCCGTATTCTTGGAGAACCCGAATATATTGATATAGGTGAAAAGTGTGGAGAGTTTGTCCGTAGTTCTCTCTATAAGCACCATGAACTTTACCGAAGGTGGAGAGAAGGAGAGGCAAAATATCGAGCTAGCTTAGAAGATTATGGGGCTCTTATTTTGGGAGTGCTCGCCCTTTATCAATCGGGATGTGGATCTCATTGGCTGGGCTTTGCTAAAGAACTTATGGAGGAAGTGCTCGTCTCCTTTCATTCAGAAGGAGGGGGCTTTTATAGTGTTGATGGCCGTGATAATACATTGCTAATCAAGCAGTCCAATCTCTCTGATGGCGAGGCAATATCAGGGAATGCCTTGGTATGTCAGTGTTTGTTGTCGCTTCACCTCATTACAGAAAAAAAAGACTATCTTACCTATGCTGAAGAGATTTTACAGTTAGCCCAAGCGTATGGTCATACTCATAAATTTTCTTCATTGGGATTGCTAATTGCAGCTCAGAGCTACTTTTCTAGAAAACATATTAAGGTATTAATTGCCTTAGGAAACGTGAAGGATCGTGGAACTATTTTACAGTCTTTGTCAGGGTTATTTCTTCCCTATATATCTTTAATTTGGATGACCCAGGATAACCGAGAACTCTTAGAGTCTATACTTCCAGAATATCAACATAGTTTGATTCCTAAAGGGAACTCTGCAGAGACTGTGATCTATGTTTTAGAAGTAGATCAAGGTAGAAAATTTAAAGACCTGGAATCTTTTCGTTGTTACCTAATCTCCTAATTTTCTTAAAGAAACAGCCAAAGAATACATCTTTATTTCAAAATTAGAAGTTAAGATCATTTTTACTAACTAAAATTTTGTATCTTCAAAAAAGAAAACTTACTTCTCTAAGTGGCCAAAATTATCACAATTCCTTATAGTAAAGTCCCTAGGCAGGTGAAAATCTATAGGGTAGGAAGTTATGAAATCACACCAGGCCCTGCAGGGGATTTTTTTAATAAATATTGGATGTTTGTTATTAGGAATACGTTTGGGATACTCAACTGAAATTCCTATGGCTTCTTCTAGATATGAGAATTTTTTAGAATCTAGGGAAGCAAACCCTGCAGGATTGGCAATCCACGATCGTATTTTGTTTAAGGTAGATGAAGAGAATGTAGTCACTACATTAGACGTTATTCATAAGTTAAATTTGTTATTTTATAATTCTTACCCCCATCTTATAGATTCTTTTTCAGCACGTTCTCAGTACTATACTGCTATGTGGCCTGTAGTCCTTGAGTCTGTAATTGATGAATTTTTAATGGTTGCAGACGCCAAGGAAAAGAAAATCAGTACAGATCCAACCTCAGTAAACCAAGAAATTGAAGAAATGTTTGGTAGAGATCTCTCTCCCTTGTATGCTCATTTTGAAATGACAGCTAATGATATTTTCAATGTGATAGATCGAACCCTAACAGCTCAACGGGTGATGGGGATGATGGTGCGCTCTAAAGTTATGTTGAAAGTAACTCCAGGAAAGATACGAGAATACTATAAACAGCTAGAAGAAGAAGCTTCGAAGAAAATAATTTGGAAATATCGTGTGCTTACCGTTAAGGCAAATACAGAATCTTTGGCTAGTCAGATTGCAGACAAGGTGCGTGCTCGTCTAAATGAAGGAAAAAATTGGGATAAAGATCGTTTAAGCGCTCTTGTGGTCTCTCAAGGCGGACAACTAGTGTGTTCAGACGAATTTTCTCGAGAGAATAGCGAGTTGTCAGAAAGCCATAAGCAGGAGCTCGATGCGATTGGGTATCCTGAAGAATTCTGCGGTTTACCTAAAGCTCACAAGTCCGGATATAAACTTTATATGTTATTAGACAAGGCTACAGGTTCTGTAGAATCTCTAGATCTTATGGAGCCTAAGATCAAACAACATCTTTTTGCTTTAGAAGCTGAAAGCGTAGAGAAGCAATACAAGGATAAGTTGCGTAAACGCTATGGTTATGATGCTTCTATGATTACAAAACTTCTTTCTGAAGAAGCTCCCCCGTTGTTTTCCTTATTGTAGGAGCTTTAGTGACAAGAAGTTCTCCTGCGCAGCTTACGCGCTTTCTTTCTGAAGTCCAGAATAAACCCAAGAAACGCTTGTCTCAGAATTTTTTGGTCGATCAAAATATTGTCAAAAAGATCATTAGCACATCCCAAGTTGTTCCTGGAGATTGGGTTTTAGAAATAGGCCCAGGATTCGGAGCTCTTACAGAAGGTCTTGTGGCTGCGGGAGTCCAGCTAATTGCTATTGAAAAAGATCCCATGTTTGTACGATCTTTAGAGGAGCTTCCTATCCGCTTAGAAATTACCGATGCTTGTAAATATTCCTTAGATCAGTTGGAAGATTATAGGGTCCTTGGGAAAGGTAGAGTGGTTGCAAATCTTCCCTACCATATTACGACTCCATTACTTACAAAATTATTTTCTGAAGCTCCAGATCTATGGAAAACAGTGACTGTCATGGTACAAAATGAAGTAGCTCAACGTATAGTAGCTCAACCTGGAAGCAGGGATTATAGTTCTTTAACCATTTTTTTACAGTTTTTTGCTGATATACACTATGCCTTTAAGGTGACTCCTTCATGCTTTTATCCTAAACCAAATGTACATTCTGCTGTCATCCATATGAAGGTAAAAGAGCAATTCCCTTTATCAAAAGAGAAAATTCCACTGTTCTTTAATCTAACAAGAACAGCATTCCAACAACGCCGTAAAACACTTGTTAATACTTTGAAAAATCTTTATCCCAAAGATAAGGTCGCTAAGGTTTTACAGCAATTAGATTTTTCTCTAAATGTGCGTCCCGAGGTTCTCAGTTTAAACGATTACCTTAACCTGTTTCATAATATGATAGGAGTCTTATAGAGTTTGCTTAGAATTCTTTAAAGATAAAAACTAAACTTTTATATCTCCAAAAGATTGATTTTTTGATCTAAAGTTGAAGTGGGTAAGAATACGGTTCATCATACTATTCTCATCAATGCCAGCAGCTTTTGTAAGAGCATTTTTGCTGCCGTGTGGCAGGAATATATCGGGAATCGCAAAATTCAAAACATCTACCTTAAAATTGAACATAGATACAAAATTATTAAACTCTGATGAGAGTCCTCCGCGAATAGAGTGCTCTTCCATTGTAATCACTTTAGAATGCTTCATGAGAAGAAGGCTGAATAAATCGTTGTCTAAGGGTTTTACAAAGATAGGGTCTACAACCGTTGCAGAAATCCCATAAGCGAGTAACTGGTGTTTTATAGATAATGCTGTGAAGCAGAGAGTGCCTAGAGCTATAATTAGGACGTCTTCACCTTGTGATAGAGTCTCAGCATTTCCTGGAGCTCTTAAGAAATTTGGATCACCGTTAAGAGGATCACCGTAAGGAGCCGGAACATTAGGGTAGCGAATGGCACAGGGAGCAGACCAGTGTAAAGAAGAGAAGAGAAGTTGTTGTAATACTACATGGCTACGTGGTTGGCAGATGATCATCTGGGGCATAGCACGTAGAAAGCTCATATCATAGATGCCGTGGTGACTGCGTCCATCGCTATAAGCAAGTCCTGCTCGATCTATAGCAAAGATAACTGGAAGATGTTGCATACAGACGTCATGGAAAACATTGTCTAAAGCACGATGTAAAAATGTAGAATATATCGAACAGATCACAGGATTGCCAGCTTTGGCAATTCCAGCACTAAAGGTTACAGCATGGCTTTCGGCAATCCCGACATCAAAGAAACGCTCAGGAAATTTTTGTTTAAATCCTTCCAAGCGTGATCCTAATGACATTGCAGGAGTCACAACATGGAGGCGAGAAGAAATCTCGCCGAGTTCACATACTGTCTGACCAAATATATCTGGGAAAGAAGGCTTGGGCTTAATAATGGGAAGATGTTTTTCTGTTTCTGATTTATTGAAATTTGCACTTACACCATGATATTTCGCAGGATTCTCTTGAGCTTGATCTAAACCTTTACCTTTAGTTGTGCAGACATGAAAGAGAATAGGAAAAGGTAAGTTCCTGATTGTCTGAAGTAGAGTAATCATTTTTTTAAGATTATGACCGTCTACAGGACCGACATAAGCCAAGCCAAATTGTTCAAATAGAGGGGCAGGACAAAATAGATTCTTAACACACTGTGAGAGTTTGTGGCTATGTTTTGCTAGGTTAGTCCCATAGCGTGGAATCTTAGAAAGCCACTGCTCAACTTGCTTGGTGAGTTTGTTTGTGGTAGGATGATGTAGCCATCGAGAGAAGATTTGGGACATCATCCCCACGTTTTTAGATATAGACATATTATTGTCATTCAAAATGACAATAAACTTGGATAAATCAGTTGAAACATTGTTTAAAGCTTCTAAAGTAAGACCACAAGAAAATGCAGCATCTCCGAGAATAGGAATCACATGTGTACGTGATTCTAAAGGAGTTGTTTTTGCCATTCCTAAGGCTAAAGATAACGCTGTCCCTGCGTGTCCTGAGAAAAATAAATCATGATCTGCTTCTGTAGGGTTAATAAAACCACTGAGTCCGTTATCATTGCGAATGCGGTCGAATCTCTCTGTATTTCGTCCTGTGAGTAGTTTATGCGAATAGGTTTGGTGTCCTACATCAAAAATAAATTTATCCTTGGGGGAAGAAAAAACATAGTGCAAGGCTATAGTAAGTTCTACCATGCCTAGGTTTGAAGAGAGGTGACCGCCTGTTTGTGATAATACCGAGATAATGCGATAACGGATTTCTTCGGCTAGATCAGGAAGTTGAGCAATAGGTAGCTTCTTTAAATCTGTAGGAGACAATATTTGATCTAAAAGGGGAAAGGAAGAAGAAGCCATTGTCTTAGTTATGTGGATGGATAGAAAATGTTTGTAATATAGGATCTCCAGAAGGACTTTTACGTAGGTCTCCCTTAGAGTCAATAGAAAGAAGATACGACTGTTGATTTTTTTTTAAAGCTCTATGTAATCCTGCGTGGATTAACAAAAACATTGTCTCATATGTACTTAGAACATCGCCCAAAGAAGTTAGGTTTTCTAGGGATTGCTGAAGGGCAAATAACTCCTTTAATAACGGATTGTCGTGATTGGCTTCTACCATAGGACTACCTGGCTAGCGTTTATTCTTGAGAGTTGGAACTTTCATGACGCCGTTCTGAGAGTTCATGAACTCTTTGCTCTACTTGTCGAATGCGAGCTTCACAAATACGCATTAAGGAATCAGCTTCCTCATATAATGCCAGAGATGTATCTAAAGATGTTGTAGGTTGATTCATTAGATCGGCAATTTCTTCTAACCGTTGCATTGCATTCTCAAAGGGGACTTCTTCCATGGCCTAGCCCTTTATACGTTTATCAACTTCTATATCTGTCACAGTTAAAATGGCTTCGCCATCATGCAACCGAACCCTTACACGACCATTTTCTTGTAAGTTATCCACAGAAATAATAGCGAACTTTTTATTAAAGTCAAAGAGCATTGAGTATCCGCGTTTTAAAACATTTTTAGGATTTAAGGAATGAAGTTGTTCCTTTAACGCAGAGTAACGGGAGACATAACTTGCGTAACGATGCTCTAAAATTGTTGCAAAAGTTTCGTTTAAATTTTCATACAAGATTTTTTGATTTTGGACATTTAACAAGCATTCTCGCGCTAGACGTTTCTCTAGTAGCTTGAGATGTTGCAAATGAATAGAGAGCTGTTGCTCTAAAGCATTTTGAGCATGCTTAAGCAAAGCATGCTTATGACAAAAAACCTCTCTTTGATAGTGCAGTCGTCGGGAGATCAAGGCCTTGAGTTGTTGCTGCCGGGAAGATAATTTCTGTGATAGCTGTTGAAGTTGGCGAGGGGGTATAAGATTTTTTTTTACTTGATAGCAGTGTCTTTGGATGGAAAGTAGTTTATGGGATAAGGCTTGTAAAAGCATTTTTTGTAAGTCTTGAAGTTTACAGTTTGTTCGAGAAACAAGGTCTCCTTGTAGCCAACGTGAGATGTTGGTATAGTATTGTTTACTTTGATTAAGCTTTGTCAGTATACATTTTTTAATGGCTATTTCAATATAGTCGATCTGTTGTTGTGCTGTAGCATAGAATTCTGCACGATCTAAAAAGCGTCTCCAAGGAATAAGTTGTTGTTTTTTTGATGCAAGGAATTGTCGTGAGTGAGATATCAGATAACGCAGATACCCTTCTAAGATTTGCACTTGCTCCTCACTACTTTTACATACAATTTCTGCCGCTGCAGAAGGGGTAGGAGCGCGTACATCAGCAGCAAAATCACATAAGGTATAGTCTGTTTCATGGCCAACAGCAGAAAGTATCGGTAGTCTGCTTGCATGGATTGCTTTAACTAAAATTTCTTCGTTGAATGCCCAGAGATCTTCGATACTGCCTCCACCTCGAGCAATAATAAGTACGTCGGCCAGGCCCTCAGTGTTCATGACTTCAATTGCTTTTGAGATTTCATGAGCCGCAGAACTTCCTTGCACAGTAACTGGATAAATGAACACTTTATAGTTATAGGCGCGTCGAGAAAGTACTTGCAAGATATCTTGAATGACAGCCCCTATTGGGCTAGTAATGACACCGATGCATTTGGGAGTGCTAGGAAGTGGCTTTTTCTTCTCAACAGCGAAATATCCTTCAGCAGTAAGACGTTTTTTAATTTCTTCAAATTTTTGTAAGAGATCGCCTTCTCCAGAATAAACCAAAGCATGAGCTACAATTTGGTATTGTCCCCTAGGAGCATAGACAGCGAGCTTCCCGTGAATAATAACAGCATCTCCGTCTTTAGGTTTGCGTTCATAATACTTACTTTTAAAATGGAAAAACGCACCGTTAAGGAAAGCTTTATTATCTTTAATGCCAAAATAGAGATGTCCACTAGGCTGTAAGGAGACGTTGCTAAGTTCGCCTTTAACTACGACATGACAAAAATTTGACTCAAGAAGAGTCTTAATGCGCTCAGTTAAAAGTGCAACAGCCTCTGGAGGCGATGACATAATAGGAAGGCCTCTCTGCAGAATTGAGAGGGTTTAGATTAGTTCATTTTCTGATAGAAAACTATTAAAAAATCATTGATTCTTTCAGGAAAGTAAGGAGAACAATATGACGAGAAAACGTTATGCTTTGGGCAACTGGAAAATGCATAAAACAATACAGGATACAGAAGCGTACGTTCAAACACTTGCTGCTCTATTAGAGGGAGAACCTCTTGGGTGTACTATAGGTATTGCTCCTCCATTTACCTCTTTGTACTCTTGTGATAAGGTAATAAACGCTACGGGTGCTTCTGTTTGGTTAGGGGCACAAAACGTATATCCAGAGACTGCGGGAGCTTTTACTGGAGAGATTTCCTTGCTCATGCTGGGGGAGGTTGGGGTAAAGTTTGTTTTAGTAGGGCATTCAGAGCGACGGCATATTTTTGGAGAGAGTGATTCTTTCATAGCTTCTAAAGTAAAGGCTGTGGCTCAGGCAGGACTTGTCCCTGTTCTTTGCATTGGTGAGAGCCTAACAGTTCGTGAACAGGGAAAGACGTGTGAGCTAATCGAAACCCAGCTACTTTCAGGACTAAAAGAAATTCCGAATAATGTCGACTTTTTGATTGCTTATGAGCCTATATGGGCAATTGGCACAGGGCAGGTGGCTAAAGCCTCTGATGTCCAGCGTATTCACTTGTTTTGTCGTGAGGTGCTAGCAAAAAGATTTTCTAAAATCGTAGCAGAGACAGTTCCCATTTTATATGGAGGATCTGTGAAAGCGGATAACGCTCAGGATTTAGGTCAATGTGATGATGTGGATGGCCTTTTAGTCGGTGGAGCTTCTTTGGAGGCTCAAAATTTTTTTGATGTGGCTAGAAATTTTTGTTGGTAGTTTAGGAGATTTATGAAATTGTTATACCTATTTTTTCTTTGTTTCTTAGGTTGTTGTTGTCAGGGATTTACTGAAAACCTTAACTTTGATCTATTTTCCCCATCGGACGATAATCAAAGAACAGAGTGTGATGATAGCTATATGATGGAAGGGCATGAAGACGAATATGTCTCTATATATAGAATTAATTTTCAGATGGTCAATAATTGCTTTTTTTACCACAATGTTATCTAGATCCACAAGCTTACGTATTGGATTAGATCTGTATCATGTGCTAGGAGAACGGTGCTTCTAGCATTTACATCTAGCACTAAAAATAAGGATTTTCCATTGCTCAATTTCTTGT
The DNA here is from genome assembly GCF_900239945.1 of Chlamydia serpentis. Lineage (NCBI taxonomy): Bacteria > Pseudomonadati > Chlamydiota > Chlamydiia > Chlamydiales > Chlamydiaceae > Chlamydia > Chlamydia serpentis. Next base: position 1,189,617 of record NZ_LT993738.1, read on the forward strand.
ATTTTAATCGGTGTCTTTAGGTAAGGAGAACGGCATGACGGTGTTATTTTACGCATTTTTATTCATCTTCCTTTTTCTATGTGTAGTTCTTTGTAGCTTAATTTTAGTTCAAGAAAGTAAGAGCATGGGATTAGGTTCTTCGTTCGGTGTGGATTCTGGAGATTCTGTATTTGGTGTTTCTACTCCAGATATTTTGAAAAAAGTAACCACATGGTTTGCTGTTGCTTTCTGTGTAGGCTGTTTATTACTTTCGTTTTCAACAAATCTCTTAGGAAAAAAGTTAGATATTAAAGAATTTCCAGTAAGTGTTTCTGAGGAGATTCAAAGTGAAGTTGCTGCTGATAAAGATTAAAAAAAATCACGTTTAATTTCTTGCCTCTTTGGCTAGGTGTTTTTCTAGTCAAGAAGGAGAGTAGGCTGGTTTTTATTCTCAAACGAAGTATGACTTTACGAGGCCTTCATCTTTTAAATAAGAATGACAGTTTTTTAGTATCCTCTTCCATGTCTCTGTCATTCCTGGCGCTAAGAAATTCTTTTTTTGCCCAAAGTATATTGATTTATCAGTATAAGAAGTATTTTGGCTTTACATATTTGTTTTATCAGCCTTCTTCCTAGAAATCTATTAAGGCCATGTTATAGACCATGATTAGACGATTAGAATATTACGGTAGTCCTATTTTAAGGAAAAAATCTGTTTTAATTACAGAGATTACAGATGAAATTCAAAATCTTGTTAGAGATATGTGTGATACTATGGAAGCCCATAGAGGGGTAGGCCTCGCTGCCCCCCAAGTAGGAAAAAATATCAGCCTATTTGTTATGTGTGTAGAGAGAGAGAGCCTAGATGGAGAATTGATTTTTTGTGAGTCTCCGAGGGTATTTATCAATCCGACTCTGTCTAATCCTTCTGAAACACTGGTAATAGGTAGAGAAGGATGCCTTTCAATTCCTGGACTACGGGGCGAAGTATTTCGTCCTAAAAACATTACAGTGACTGCTATGGATCTTAATGGAAAGACGTTTACCGAGAATTTAGAAGGATTTACTGCTCGTATCATTATGCACGAAACAGACCATCTTAATGGAATTCTCTATATTGACCTTATGGAAGAACCTCGAGATCCAAAGAAATTTAAAGCTGCTTTAGAGAAAATTAAGCGTCGTTATAACTCACATTTGAGTAAAGAGGAAATTGTTTCTTAATTAAAATGCAGGATTTTTACTTGCTTCCTAGACTTGATTAAATCAGAACGAAGCTATCTTCACGACTATATTTCTTCAAAAGTTTTAAAATGTGTTTTACTAATCTTTTCTAAAAAATCTTTCCCTCTTTGTTTGGCAATTACCTTTGCTGTTTCTTTAACGTTACTTCCCGAACCTTTAGGAAGCTGCAACTGATATTTTTGTTCTAGTTTTTGTATTGAATTTACAAATGCGTCCCGAGCTATTATCGAAGCTGCGGCTACAATAACATCTTGTTCTGCGTGGGTTTTTTGTATCACAGAAATGTCGGTTGCTTTTTGCTTGAGAGCATTGAGTAAAGTCTGTTTGGAAGATGCAAACTGATCTGAAATTGCAAATACATCTCCCGAAGGCCTGGGTGCTAAGTTATTGATAATAGTAGCGTGAGCCCAAGCAAGAAGCTTATTTAAGTTATGAAATTTTCTATACAGCTCGTTGTATTTTTCTGGATACAAGATGATTAGATCACAGACACATAACGAGCGTATGATCCGTGCTAAGGAAATAATTTTACTATCTTTAAGATTTTTAGAGTCTTGAACGTTACTATCATAAAGTTTTTTTAAAATCTCAGATTGATCAGCATAGACTCCTGCTATACATAGGGGACCAAAAAAATCTCCTTTCCCAGATTCATCTACTCCTAATCGTGGGCGAAGATCTTGTTCTAAGGCGGTATGAGTAAATCTGTGCAAAACTTCAGGTTCCAGGAAAAATTCTATAAATTCTTGAGCTCCCTTACCCTGTATAACAAGTTTACCTGAGGAATATAGGGTACAGGTAACAGATTTAGACTGAGCTTGAAATATAGTATTTTGTGGCTGAGAAAAGGTGAAATCTTTTTCTTCCAGTTGAGTTCTTAAATTATTTTGAGCAGAGGTTGTTAAAGTAATAACAAAGGGTGTTGACATGCAGGAAATCTACCTATGAATTATAAAAATGCTTACAACTGCTTGGTTCTTAACCCTATAAACAAGATGCTAGGGGTTTATTATTTTTATTTCTAAGTAATATACTGTATAGAGAAGACATTTTCCAAGTACAAATTAAAAGACAATTTTGTATATTCCTGCAAATAACTTAGGAGTGCAAAAGATATAGGCGTGAAAACTATCTTGTATTTTAAAGTCTCAGGGTTTTTGAGGAACAGTAAATAGGTAAAGTTGATTTTATGAAGGAACACATACATAAAGAACTTCTACATCTAGGCGAGATTTTTCGTGTGTCAAGAGAGTCTCAATCACTATCATTAAAAGATGTAGAAGCTGCAACTTCGATACGTTATTCTTGTTTAGAAGCTATTGAACAGGGATATTTAGGCAAGTTAATTTCCCCAATTTATGCTCAAGGATTTATTAAAAAGTATGCTACTTATCTTGGATTGGATGGCGAAACTATTTTACAAGAACATCCCTATGTAATGAAAATTTTCAAGGACTTTTCAGAGCATAATATGGAAATGCTTTTGGACCTTGAGTCCATGGGGGGGAGGAATTCTCCTGAAAGAGCTATTCATTCTTGGTCAAACCTTTGGTGGGCAGGATTAATTGTTTTAGGGGGAATTTCCATATGGTGGTTAGGGTCTCTGTTTTCTGTTTTTTAACTCAAGGCCTGTTGGTCTATATTTAGACCAACAGATGAGTAGGTAGTACTTTTATCCTAAGAAGAAACAGTGTTGGGCTTTCCTAGATGATTGCAAAAGTGCTTGTTGGTTACCAGGGGACCATGGGTTATCCTTATCCTCATGATCTTCTAGAGGTACACCTAGATCAGGCTGTTTTCTTCCTGTAGTTTTAGAATCGCTTTCATCTGGGTGTCTATGGTGATGACTTGTCGTTGCTTGAGGGAGACCAGAAGGTTGCTGCTTAGTAGTATGCTTTTTTGAGTGCTGCTGCGAAGTACCGTCTACTTCTAGATCCGGATCGTCTAAACCCGAGTGAGTGCTATACGCGGCCCAACGATAAGTTCTCCCTCGGCCTTCTCTTAATAATGTTCGGATGATGTTTTGCCATGGACCTTCGGCATCAGGATCAATACAAGGTTTGCTGGGATCTAAAGGATCTACAGGAATATATCCTTGTGCAAGAAGACACAGCAGTACTAGGAGTTGGAATACATCTGACTCGAGACTCAATCCGAATCCAGGAGTCTGGAATAGCGTGCCTGTACCAAGGACTAGGCATTTTAGTGTTCGCTTTATTTGATCAACCACAGTCTGAGCAGCTTGTCCTAAAGGGCCCGTATATCCTGAATCGACGCTATAGACCTCTAACCTGGCTAATTTGTGCAACAGATGCTTACAATTTAATTTACATGTTACACGGTAACTTGAGCTAGCCCGTGGAGCACCTCCAACAGCACCTTGAAGAAGTGTATCGTCGCTGTCTTCTTGTGCTGCTGAAGAATCTGCTTGTAAGATCCAAGTAGTAGGAGGATTGTCAGGTGAAAATACACCGGGTGCTGAAACACTGCATACAGCTTCCAGTACCTTAGAAGAGTATTCCCCTTCACTTATATTGTCCCCGGACTCGTTGCTAAGCAACAAACAACGTAGAGGGTAAGCCAGGCAGTGTGTTTGTGTTTTTTGAAGCGCTGTCAGCGTCTGTTGACAAATATTTTTGAGATCAGCTTTCTCGCTTTCGTTTAACATGAGACCACTTTGAACTTTCGTTTGATGTTCTGGGTAGTGTTGAAAAGCTAGCCCAACACAAATAGGTCCGAAAAGGTTTACGAGTTCTTGTAAGAAAATTGATTGAGGATTATCGGGATTGTCAGTGGTGTTTAAGCAACAGGCACAGCACCCTCCCCATATCCATTGCAAAAAGCCAGGACAATGCTGTTCACACCAAGGCGTTCCTGTTCTATTACAATAGTTCCCTAGGCGTTGCATTCTAGCGCTATCTAAAAGATCATTTACTAGTTGACCTGCTTGTTTTGCTGTATCTAATAGGCCTTCTGGAGATGAGATATTAAACCCCATTTCACGTCTAGGCTGTTGTGTGATTGGTGGATTAGAAGGATCTTGTCCTTGGAGTGGAATATTTTCTGGTTGAGGATTTCTTGGTTGTTCGCGATAAAAACAACTGAAGCCTCCAATTGGACAGGTCATAAAAATTTTCCTTTTATAAGATTAAGTTATGCAAATATTTTTAATTCGGAGTTCTCTATAGAGAAAAAACCTATCGATAGCAAATCCCTTAGAATTATTTTTGAATGATAATTCATTGCAAGAAGTCTAAATATAGAAAATATTTGATATTATTTTTTGTAAAAAATTTTTTAGACAGAAAGTTTAAAATGATTTTTTGTTATTAGTCAATTTGTTTTTTAAATTTCGAAAATATTCTGTGGTTTATATGCGAAAATTTTCGTATCGTTTTTAAAGGCTGCAGCCTTAAAAGACTCTTAGTAAAACATAGCCATTTGCAAAAAATCACATGCTTGAAAAAACGCACGGGTCTTGCCCCCAAGATATAGAGAAGTTACGACTTGTTTATTCCTAGAAATATAGTTTGTAAATGTCCTGAGCATTCAAGAATTTGATTTTGGTACACTATATCGTCATCCTTCTCCTCTTCCTCCTCGTCTGACTCCTCTCCAGGTAGAAATGAGTCTGCTGGAGTTGGTGAGTGAATACTCGTTTGTCTTAATAATGCAGGTTTTTGTTTTGAAAGCTTTCCTTTTCCTCCCTGATAAGCATGTTGAAATTGATAGAAAAGTAGTATAATGGGATCCGTAAGATCATCTTTATCTATCCCAGGACTACTATCAGTTGCTATAGGACAATAGCCAATACACAATAAAAGTAGGATAATTATCTCTAGAAATTGTTCACTTGTATAACATATCCCTGCACCTGTCAATCCTAGGTTTGAAGAGGGACCTCCTCCTACAAATATGAGAAAGTGTTCAAGCATCCTTACCAATAGGCAAGAAAGATGACCCATAGGGCATACCTCTCCTGTTTTTAGATTTATTACTTGGATCTTTGCTAATTCTTTCTGTATTTTTTTGAGATTAATTTTGTTTGCTAGGTTCTGTTCGTTTTTTAGAGGGACGTAGGATGGTCGTCGAGCTTCGGGTTGAGTAGGGGATGAAGTTTGTAAACCAAGAGGAGTTGAAGTGAGGACATAACAAGTAGGAGAAGACTGAAGAGAGGATGTAGCACCTTCTTGAATGGATGTTTCTGCTTTTTCCCAAGATCTTGTAGCAATGAAATTTAGAACGGTTTGAATTAGTGAATTCTCTAAGCCTTGCTCTCTAATGCTATCTACTCCTTTAAAGAAAAATTGTTGAGATAGGTATGACATAGTTCCATAGAGATTATCCTTAGCTTCTGCGCATTGTTGTTTGAAAGAATTTTTCTCTTCCTCACTCAATGGGGCATTACTTTCTGCTAGCTCCATTAAATTCCAGCTCATGTGTTTAGCAGCCAACGCTACACAAATGGGGCCGTATATTTTATCACATTCTCGAACAAGATTGGAAATAGCATTCTCTTGATCAAAACAACAAGCATTGTAGATTCCGCAAACGAACCTTCCGAAAGCACCGCAATAACTACTACATCCATCAGAACATGACTCATAACAATACGCAGCACATCTTTGTGTTCGCTGATGTGATAGGACAGCATCAACTAAATTGCCTGCTTCTTGAATTGTTTTTAGTACACTGTCATCAGGTGCTGTTGTGGTAAACTGCAGATGTTTCTCTACCTTTGTTATTTTAGGTTGTGTAGTTACAACTGTATTTGTGCTTGTCTCTCCTCCTAAATTTATACCCCCGGTTTCCTCTGTTCTTACTTCGCTCCATTGGACAGTGCAACTGCCGCAAAGTGATGACCAAAAATTGCTTGGACAAACCATAAAACCACCTCTAATAGTTTAGATTTGTTTTGATTTTCATAGAGTTAAGAAGAACTCTTTATCTAGTAGGCCTAAGAAATTAGTGAGCTATTACTTGGAGATAGCGTGTTTTAACAAGCGAGTCCCAATCTTTATTCCGGAGCAATGCCAATTTAGAATTGAACAATTTATTTTCAGTCATTGAAAATTAGAAAACTTCGACATTAAAAAGATGAGCCTATGCAAATACTTATAGTATTTACAAACACAATTCCAATCAGGACTGTTGTTTTTGTGTTTTCACCTCATTTAAAATTAGAACGTTAGCGATTGTATAAAGTAATTTTTTTAAAATCTATAAAATTAAAAAAATTTCTTGCATTAGCTTGAGAAGCTTTAAGAAGAGTTCCCAGGGAGGTGTTTCTTACACTTAGGAATAATTTAATAAAAATTATTTGGTGAAATAGGAGAATATGATGCCCCAACAGTTAGAGCGAATAGCAGAAAGCTTTTCACAGATACACTTTATTTAGTTTTAGAAATTCAATTTGTTAAGTTGATTTTTTGATGACAAAAACTGTCCTAGAATGTACTGTGAACCACCTTTATTATTGCTTTTATTTAAAAAAAGTTTATAATGCCTATGCAAATCGATCCTGCTGGAAACAAATGTCGAGAATTAAGACAAAAAGAATATATTTTTATATAGCAACAGTAGCAGGTGTCATAATGGGTCTCTTCAATTCTGCAGAGGCGCTCCCGAAAAAAAAGAAAATTTCTCTACAGATTATTTATTCCTTTAACAAAGTCCTTTCTTATTTAGAAAATGAAGATGAAAGTACAATATTTTGTATCGATGTAGACCGTGGACTGCTTCAACATCCTTCTTTAGGTAGTCCAGGATGGTATGAAACTAGACGTAGGCAATTATTTAAATTGTTTGGTAATGAACAAGAGGGAAACCAACGTTTAGTAGAAGAAGCTCTCGCTATTGATATCTTTAGGAAGAAAGACTGTTTAGAAAGTAACATTCCAGAGCAGTTAAATACTATACTTGTAACTTCTAATAGTTTGGTTTTAGGCATCTCTTCGTTTGGCATAGAGGCTGTTCCTTGTACTTTGCATAATTTGCTTCAGCAGAATATAAATTTTGAAAGACGCTCCGTATCTTCAGAAAACCTCTTTTTAAAGATACCGAGCACTCCTTCAGACGCGTCTCTTTTTTATCGAGGAGTGCTTTTTTCTGGACAACATTCTACAGTAGATGCTCTGAGCCAACTCTTTGCTGAACTAAATCTTTCTCCTAAAAAAATTATTTTTTTAGGAGAAGATCCAGATGCTATTAAAGTTATAGGTTCTGCTTGTATAGATTGGGGCATGAAGTTTTTAGGATTGGTATACTATCCTGCTCAAAAGAGTCTTTTTGATTATACTCATCCTTATGCCACAGCTGCAGAGCTCCAGGGATCCCAGGGTTTGCAAGTAATTATGGATGAAGTGGCACAACTAGTTTTAGATGCTCTCCCGAAAACGAATTAACATGATGTTTACAAAACAAGCCCTACGCATTCTCTTTCCCCCTGAGGGTGCTTAGGGCCCTTTTTATTTACTATGATCATGTAACTCAGGTTGTAATGATTTACTGGAGTATATTCTCATACAAATTGCTATGTAATCTTTCTTGTGTTTTTGTAAGGTCTTTTATGAGACGAAATGTTTTCATTTTATTTATTCTATGTTTATGTAAAATCCCCTCTCTTGAGGCGGTAGTAATTAAAATTACAGATGTCCAAGCAGTTAATAGATTTGCTAGGGAGAAAACCTTAGTATGTTTCAATATCGAAGATACTGTAATTTTTCCGAAACAGATGATAGGCCAGTCTGCATGGCTGTATTATAGAGAAAAAGAGCTTTCGACAATATTAACTAGAGAGCAGGCCAAGGAACAGGCGTTTCTTGAATGGATGGGGATTTCTTTTCTTGTGGAATATGAATTAGTGAGCCCTAACCTAAAAAATACACTCGTAGGCTTGTCTTTGAAACGATCTTGGGTTTTGGGGGTTTCTCAAAGGCCTATAAATTTGATTAAGAAGACTCTCGGAGTTTTGCGTTCTTTAAACATAGATTTCACTTCATGTCCAGCGATTTGTCAAGACGGTTGGCTATCTCAATCTACGACAGAAAAGAAACCTATAGAAGAGATGGCTATAGAAAAAAATGTTTGGTTTGTTGGAGGGATAAAAAATAATCTAGGAATGAATGAAGCTTTAGAAATTTTTTTAAGAAACATATCTTCTCAGCCAAGTCAAATCATCTATATCGATCATGATGCAGAACGTTTACGTACTATCGATGCTTTTTGTAAAAAGACAAATATCTATTTTATAGGGATGCTCTACACTCCCGCGAGCTTACGTGTGAACAATTATAATCATCAGCTCGCCGATATCCAATGGTCTCAGCTTCGTAAAAATCTTTCAGATGAGTATTATGAATCCCTCCTAAGCTATCTAAAAGGGAAAGAATAGTATAACTGTAACCGCTAAGTTGATTTTATTTGATAGCTTATCCTGAATACTCGAGAATTTTTTATTATAGAAGAATTCTATAACTTTCTTTTTAGTACAATCACAGTAAAGTAAAAGTATCGGAAGAGAAGGGATTCGAACCCCTGGTTCCTGTAAGAGAACTTCTGATTTCGAATCAGACGCATTCGACCGCTCTGCCACTCTTCCGTAACGTTTTAATAGTTTAGAGAATTAAGAGGCACATTGTCTACATGTATTGCAAATGTTTTTTCTGCAATTGTCGAGATAAAAACAAAAATTACACAAGATAAGCAAATAATCGTTGCGAAATCTTGAAAGAAAATTACCCTCAAGAAGGTGCTTGAGGGCAAGAAGG
>NZ_LT993739.1 GCF_900239945.1 Chlamydia serpentis
TTGCAACTTTAGGTGGTAGACCTTGCAACTTTAGGTGGTAGACCTTGCAACTTTAGGTGGTAGACCTTGCAACTTTAGGTGGTAGACTTTTCTATCAAAAACACTTAGACTTCGCAGGTCTTGTATCCAAAGTAGTACTGGGACTAAATATGAGGAATTTAAACCACTGTCATAGAAGTAGATTGTTTTTAACTTTGTCTGAAGCTGTAAGTATTTGGTTAACAACTTTATCTCCAATTACTAGCAAAAACTATGCTTCTGGAATTAAATTTTTAATATCGAATCGTGTTATAGATCCTTCTATGAGATTGGAAGATCTTATTTCTACAGATCACTCTGAAGTGTTATACAGGATAAAATCTTTATCTTTTTCTCTTAAAGGGAAATTGATTTCGGAAGCTTCTAAACAAGCTAGAGCAGCTTGCTATATTTCATTTACTAAGTTTTTATATCGTTTGACTAAAGGAGTTGTTAAGCCAGCTATTCCAGTCAGGGACTTTGGAAATGCAACATTTTATAAAATCCGAGACAAAGTAAAAACAGAGTTTATTTCAAAAAAAGACTGGCTATTGTTTTTTGATTCATTAAAAAAAAGAAGTTATAGAGATTATTTGATTGGGAAATTGATACTTCAAGGAGTTAGAAAATTATCAGAAGTGATTTCCCTTCGTACGGAAGATATATCTTTTGGAAAGAATCAAATATTTTTCAAAGTGAAAAAAAGGCAGAATAGAATACGCGAAGTCACAGTTACGTATCCGAGTTTTTTAATGAATGAGTTGAAAGATTATCTTGGCAAAAGGGAAGGATGGGTTTTTGTTTCAGATCCTTCTTCGAATCATAGAGTTTGTGTTAATCAGATTTATTACTATTTTAAACTAGCTGAAAATGACATTCCACTTCAAGTTAAGGTTACTCCTCACGTACTTCGTGCTAGTGCTTTGGCGTATCTAAAAAAAACAGGTTTTTCTGATATTGATATCATGAGGATCTCTTGTTTATCATCTCAAGAGATGATTTCAGCTTATGATTCATATAGCGAAGAAAATTTAACATCGCAACTGCCTTTTATATTTTGATATAATTTTAATTATATTGGAACCAATCTGCATTAAAAAATATGTTGCAACAACAAAGTTCGAACTTTGTTGTTAGATTAGAATAATTTTTTTTGATGCATTTTCTGATCGTTGAGATTTATCATAAGCGTATATCATTTTTGATGATGAATGACCGGTTACTTTCATTATATCTGAGTCGGAGCATCCAAATCGCTTGTATTCAGTTACTGCTGTAGCACGAAGTACATGAGGAGTGACTTTGAAATCAATATTAGCTAATTTCCCTGCTTTAGCAAATGTAGTAGCTATTTGTTTAAGTCCCACAGCTTTTCCATTTTTTGTTATGAACAACAAACCTTTTCTGAGACCTATGTAATCATTTATTTTTTTTAAAAACCATTGAGGGTATGTAATGATGGTTACTTTCTCTATCCCCCTGTTTTTGGTTTGTATAAAAGAAATAGTCCCTTCTTGAAACGAAATTTTATCTATTGTTAAATCAAGAACTTCATTAACTCTTTTGGCCCCTTGTAGAATAGTTAGAGCGATCATCCAGTCTCTATAATTAATTGTTTGTAGTTGCTCTAAGAAGTTGAGTTTTTCGATTTTTCCTAAAGCATTAGTTTTTACTACATCTCTTAATTTATAAAATGTTTTGTTTGATTCTTGTTGAGATGGCTGTGCTATAGATATGAGACCAAAGGTTTCCCTATTGAGGAATCTTGTAAGAGATATATAACAGGCTGCCCTGACTTGTTTTGTTCCTTCGGACCACAAGGTTATTTTGGAAGGGAGTCTTTTGATTGAATCTATAACAACATTGTGATTAATCATTGAAAATTCCTGTAAAGATATGTCTAGAGACAAAAGACCAATCTTACTTAATGCTAAAATAGATCCTTTATATGATCTTGCCGTATGAGCATTTAGAGAAGTCGTCCAGGCTGTTACAGCATCTTTTAGAGTAATGTGTTTTAATCCGTTCCATATATATTCTATTTTTGCTTGTTTAGCTTGGGCATGAGTTAATCTTTCTGATAGCAGGTTTTTATGGATATTGTTTAATCCGTATCCTAGTGAATTATCTTTACGCACAAGCAACCTGGTGTTATAAAACATTGATTTTACCTGATTATTTCCATAATCAGGTAAAAAAATAATGCTTTTTTTAATCCTTAAGACTCCTTGGTAATATTTATATGAAAGCTTCTCAGTTGGATAAAGAGTATTTAGATATTGAATTCGTAATACTAGGACAGGCTATAAATTATACAGAAAATGCCCAAACTGTTGTATCGCGTTTAACTGAAGAGCATTTTGTTTCACCCATTCATAAAAAACTGTTTTTTTTTATTAAAAACCTATTAAACGCTCGTGGAGCTGTATCAATATCTCTAATTTGGGAAGAAATCAAACGGCAAAATTACGATACATCATTAGATATTTCTTATATCGTACAGATGTCTCAAAATGCTGATATTCATATAGACTTGGATCATCATATAGATTTTCTTCACGAAAAACTAACTAACGATCTTTTAAAAGAATTTTTAGACGTCTCATACGGAGATTTTAATAGATATCCGAATAGACGGTCTCCATTTACTTTAATAGACGAATTCAAAGAACGTTTAGACTCTATTCACAACAAGATTATTGCTCCTAGATATAAATTTATAGGTCGTAATGTTTGTGACATTATCAATGGAGATAAAGAAACAGAAGGTGTCTTAGCCAAAATACGTTTAAGACATACATATAGATTAGAACATGAAAAAGATTTTATTGATGGTCTGCCCACTGGATTTTTAGCAATAGATGAACAAAGCACTCTTTTATGTAAGGGAAACTTTATTATAATAGCCGCACGCCCTGCTATGGGCAAAACAGCCTTTGTTATAGATATCGCGTTGTATTTGTCTATTCATGAAAAGAAGGCTGTGGGATTTATATCATTAGAAATGGGTTCTCAACAAATTGTCGAGAGAATTATTTCTAATTTAAGCGAAATTTCTTGTGAACAATTAAAAAGAGGGAACTTCTCTAAAACTACCTTATGTAAAATTGAAAAAATCAGCTCTGCTTTGCAAGCTTCTAATTTTTTCATTTGTGATAAAAATTGTTCTGGAATCAATGCATTAATCAATCAAGCAAAATCCCTTAAATATCTACACGATATAGATATTTTATTTATTGACTACTTGCAACTTGTAGAATTAGATGGACGTTCTGAAAATAGACAGAATGAGATAGCTTCAATTTCAAGAAAACTACGTTTGTTATCTGTAGATCTTGAAATTCCAATAGTTTGTTTATCACAATTATCTAGAAAAGTAGAGGATCGAGGAGATAAACGTCCATTATTATCAGACTTAAGAGACAGCGGTCAAATAGAGCAAGACGCTGACGCAATATTGTTTTTATATAGAAAAGACTACTATTCTCAAGAATCTATAAAAGGATTAACAGAAATAATCATAGGTAAAAATAGACATGGATCAACGTTTTCTACACATTTAATGTTTAATTCTTCGTTTGGAAAATTCTACTCTCAAAAAGAAGTATGGTAAAAACAGATCATAATATTATAAAAAGCTCTTTACATTTAGAAAATCAAAAATTCGGAAGAAAACCTCAAACATCTTCTGATTCAGAATCAAAAATAGAAGTTATTGGATTAGATTTACAGACATCTCATTATCATGCTTTATCTGCCATTCAAAAGTTGCTGTCAGCGACCAATTATAGAGGAAATGCCGAAGGAGCATACCTTTCTAGAGAAACAAATACATTTAAATTCGAAGGAATAATTCCACGTATAAAGTTTAGTAGATCAGAATATTTAGAAGCTTACGGAGTAAAAAAATACAAAACCTCAAGAAACAAATATGAATTTGGAGGGAAAGAAGCTGTAATTTCATTAGAAGCATTATATCATTTAGGGAATAAACCATATCTTATTGTAGCGACAAGAAGACGATGGAATAAAGGAGAAGAGGTTGTTGATCGCTACCAAACCTTTTCTCCAATATTAAGAATATGCGAAGGATGGGAAGGATTAACCCCAAAGGAAAATAAAGCCTTAGATGAGGGACCTTTTATTAACCTAGTTTCCACTAAACATAAGGGCTTTATCATAGAGCCTTGTCCTATCATTGTAGACCAAATTGACTCGTATTTTGTCTTAAAACCAGCAAATATGTATCAAGAAATCAAACTAAGATTTCCAAACGCGTCCAAATTCACTTATACGTTTCTCGATTGGATTGTCAGCACGGCAACAAGAAAAAAAATGAATAATCCAACTAATAAAGATTGGCCAGATAAAATTGAAATAGGATTTGAGAATCTATCATATACTCTAAGAATGAACAGATATATTACATCTAGAAACTGGAAAAAAATCGAAACAGCTATTAATCGGTGTATAGAAATAGCTATTGAACTGAAGTGGTTAATAAAACACGAAAGAATTCAAGGAAAAACAATATCAAAAAAAGAAGTATTTTATTTAAACAAGATAAAATTCCAACAAATTTCAAAAAACAGACTATTAGAATCCGAACAAAAACCAATTTAATTATTGATACCCTTAATTAAATTAATTAAAACCCAAAAATAAAAAGAGTTTTTAATTATGGGTAATTCAGGGTTCTATTTACAAGATACTCAAAACACTATTTTTGCAGATAATATTCGACTTGGTCAAATGACCACTGTTCTCAAAAAAGATGAGATTATTATAGGCACAGATTCTACTCCAACAGTAACAAAATTTAGTGGCGACAAGGGGATCGTTGTTGCGACAGATTCAACAACAACACCTTCTAAGACAACATTTTCCTTAGACATGGAATCAGTTATCAAAGAAGTAACTAGCAAAATATTAGATCAAATTGAAGATGAGCTAGTTAAAGATATAATCAAAAACATAACTCAAAGTCTGATAGAAGAGGTAATCAAGCAAATACAAATCGATCCCTCTTTCTCATTCTCTAGAGCGTTTAAAGATATTAGTATATCTGAAAGCATTCAATGTAATGGTTTATTTACAAAAGAGAATATAAGGAATTTAGATGGAGGTACAGAAATAGCTGAGTTCTCTGTAACCCCAGACAATTCCAACAGTATGTTTTTAATTTGTGCAAATATTATAGCGACACGAATGGAAGGAACTGTTGCTCTAGCTTTAGTCAAAGAAGGTGATAAATCTCCGTGTGCTATTAGTTATGGTTATTCTGCTGGTTATCCTAATGTAATTTCTCTAAGAGCAACCGTATCAAATGCAACAACAACTCCAGTAAAATTCTCTTTAAGGGCGGGAGGAGTAGATAGTGGGATTGTGTGGGTAAACGCTATGCCAAATGGAGAAAAAATTTTAGGAGTTGAAACTGTTTCAAAAATTACTATTTTAGAAGTGAAACCACAAACAAATGGTTAATTTAAAAACATAGAAGTAATTGTGGGTATATTTTTATTGTGAATTTTCTATGAGGTTTTTATATAAAAAACATAGATCTATTTACTGGAGAGGTTATGAATAACAAACAAAAAACTAATGATTTTATTAGAATTGTGAAAGATGTTGAGAAAGCTTTCCCAGAACTAGATATCAAAGTAAAAATAAGCAAAGAGAAAATTACTTTTTTAAACTCTCCGACTGAGCTGTATCACAAAAGTATATCTATTATACTCGATTTATTAAGTCGTATTGAATCATCTTTGAATTTTTTTCCGGACTCTCCAATAGTTGAAGAATTAGCAAATAATAATATAAAGCTGAAAAAAGCCTTGATTATGCTGATTCTATCAAGAAAAGACATGTTCTCAAAGACAGAATAAAATAACATTTACTCTAACGTTGGAGTATTTGTGAAGACAATAGCATTTTGTTCATTTAAGGGAGGGACGGGGAAAACTACCCTATCTCTCAATATTGGTTGCAACTTAGCTCAATATCACAATAAGAAGGTTTTGCTTGTGGATCTAGATCCACAAGCAAACCTTACTACAGGTTTGGGGACACAATTTTGCTCTGATACTAGCCTGTACGATATTTTTAGAAACTCAGGAAATTTGAAAGATGTTATTCAAAGATCAAAAATAAAAAATCTAGATATAATTCCTTCTAGTCTTTTAATAGAAGATTTTAGAGTTATAAATAAAGATAGTTCATTGAATATAAATTGCTTACGTTCATATTTACAACTTATCGAACATAATTATGATGTTTGTATTTTGGACACGCCACCAAGTTTAGGTTGTTTAAATCGAGAAGCTTTTATTGCAGCAAACTTTTTGATAATATGTCTTACTCCTGAACCATTTTCTATATTGGGAGCACAAAAAATCAAAGAATTTTGTTCTACTTTACAAACAGAAAATGAACTAGAAATATTAGGTATAGTTTTCTCATTTTGGGATGATAGGAACGCAACAAATTCTACTTATTTAAATATTATAGAATCTATTTATGAGAACAAAATTTTATCTAGCAAAGTGCGAAGAGATGTTAAATTAAGCCGGTCACTTTTAAAGGAGACATCTGTAGCTAATGCGTATCCTAACTCTAGAGCAAATTATGATCTCCTTGAATTAACTAAGGAAATAGAAACTAGACTATTTAAAAATGTTTCAGGAAAGCGTTGTGAGCAAACTAATTAAAGAAGCATCAATTTTTTTTGATAAAAACAGAAAAAGTGCAAAAGAAGAATTTCGAAAAAAAGAAGTTATTCAAGATGTCTTTTCTATATCACTTACTTCTTCAGAAATAAATCAATTGGATTGTTTATTTAGCAAACAATCCCCAGAGAACCATAATCAAGATGTTTTTTTACACATTAAAAATCTTACATCTCAAATTAAATCGATTCAAAAACAACATGTTTTGCTGATAGGAGAAAAAATATATAAAGTTAGAGAACTTTTTAAAGCAATAGGATCATTTGAAACAACATTTACATCCTGGATAGATCTTGTTTTTTCTACAAAATCTTCAGCTTATAATGCTTTAGCATACTATGAACTGTTTATAGGCCTTCCTAGTAAAAGCGAACAACTTTTATTACAATCCATTCCATACAAAACAGCATATTTACTAGCCTCTCGTAAAGGACCTATTGAGAAGAAAATTGAAGTAATGAAAAAGATAAATGGTATGCCAAATACTTCCGCTGTTTTCATTCTAAATCAATACCTACCTCCACTAAGAGAAATTGGATCGAAGCATGTATATGAGTCAGATCAATCAGTTAATAAAGCTATTTCGGAAAAACTTCTAGATTTGTTGCATTTAGTTTGTTCGGGAACAAAATTGTCGGAATATAATATTAACTTAATGAAACAATTATTTGACAACGTATCTTCAAACATCTTCTCAGAGAAATCCAGGGAGCTGACTTTGAGTCAGCAGTCAGAAAAAAGTATTTAAAATACTTTTAAGTAATTTAGCGCTAAAAAATCCAGAGATGAT